>JAZRRS010000018.1:0-2076 GCA_045651005.1 Faecousia sp. | reverse complement strand
CTTGCTGGCGCAGCCGGTGCATGCCATGGCCTTTGCAGTGACCGATGCGGAGTTTGACCCCAGAACCATCCCGGAAAGCTATATTCTGCTGCGGGATGTCAAGCGGATGCCCTACGGTCAGAACTACACCCGGCAGGATCTGGTAGCTGCCTATTTTGGAGAAACAACACCTGCCGCGATGATGGAAAACGTTTGCGTGATCGTCACCGGCAGTACCCTACTGCAGGCCTTTGACCGGCTGGAGGTGATGGAGTCAACTGCTCATTCCATCATCAACGCTTCCGTGATCGGCAGCATTGTGCATATTTCTAAGGAAGAGATCGATGATCTGAAGGTTGCATTCCATCTGAAGGATTGATCTCATAAGTCGGATGATAGAGTGATTTGTCAAACTAAGTGCAACACTTTTTGAAGTTCAAGATCCCAAAGGTGTTGAGCTGAAATGAAATTAAGAACCTTGCGAGGCCTGGCGTTAATCAACGCCAGGTTTCGTTTTAGTGTAGTAGGACTGACCCTGGACAGATTTCTACCCTTTGGATAGAACTCTCTAAGCAGACCATTACTGTTCTCATTGCTGCCTTTTTGCCAGGCACAGTATGGGTCTGCAAAATATACATCACAGTTCAGAGCTAGCTCTATCTCTGCCCAATTTGCAAATTCTGTTCCTCTATCACAGGTTATACTCTTGACCAACTCAGACGGGTACTGAGATAGTGTTTGTATAATCGTCTTGGCCATAGTAGCCGCTTTGCGGTCAGGCATTTTTACAGCTATGTAGTATCGCGTCTTTCTTTCCGCAAAGGTTGCGAAACAGGCCTTGCTCTTTCCTTGTCCACTAACAACAGTATCCACTTCCCAATGACCGACTTCTTCACGGCGATAGACAGATTTGTCTCTCTTACGAATAGACTTTCCTTTGTTAAATTTGCCTCTGGTTTCCTTAACACCATGGGATTTTCCTTTGCGGCGCAATACTTTTAGGTTTCCTTTGAGTAAATATCTATCATAGAGCCAACGGTAGATCGTCCGCCAGCTTGGCATAGAAACGGGTGCCGGTGTGCTGGCGATCTGCTCAGGAGACCACGTGGCGAGCAGTTTCTCCTCGATATAGGAAATGACCTCTTGGGAATGAAACATACCTCTATGACAGTAGGAACGGCGCAGGAGATACTTCCTCTGCGCTGTGTGAGGATAGTAGGCGGGTTTGATATTCATATATGTCTTGTTACGGTTGATTTCTCTGCTGATCGTGCTGGGGCTACGGCCTATCAGCTGCGCAATTTTTCGAAAACTTAACCCGTCATTATAAAATTTTCGTATACAGCAGCGCTCTTCTATGGTAAGATGGTGGTAGTTCATACAGATCTCCTTTCGGTGTAGTGGTGTGTGGTAACTCTATTGTACCAGAGATCTGTATGAACTTCTTCTATTTTTTACGAGTGTTGCACTTGATAGTATAATTCACCACAATGCAAAAAACAGCTGCACGGTGGGCAGCCGTTTTTGTTTATACGAGCCGTTTGTGAAGCCATTTGCCGCTGCGGTAGCGGAAGATGTTCATAACGGAGCGGAAGGCCCAGTCGGCCCACATGCCGGCATATATGCACATCAATCCCATGGTGGGGAAGATGGCGTTGAGCAGGTAGCACAGAGCTACACGGAAAGCAAACATGGAGCTGACCGAAAGGGTAACGGCATAGCGGATGTCACCTGCTGCCCGGAAAGCATTCACAGGTAGGAAGGAGAATGAGTACAGAGCGAAGATGGACAGCAGCGCGCCGACGCCGGTATAATAAGCGGAAGTTTCCAATGCCTCCGGCCCGAAGTCAAAGAGCAGTACCAGCTGGTGGCGCAGCAGGAATACAGTTCCAAACATGGTGACCATGGCGATCGTTGCCACGATGAGCATCTTTTTGACATAAGCTTTAGCCTGTTCCGGTTCTCCGGCGCCGATACATTGGCCTACAACGGTCAGCATCACTGTGCCGAAACCGCCCACGCTGGTCCAGCCAATATTATTGATGGTAAAGGACACGGAGTTGGCGCCAATGGCGATAGTACCACAGGAAGATAGAA
>JAZRRS010000017.1:0-46974 GCA_045651005.1 Faecousia sp. | reverse complement strand
AAGAAGGAAATCAGGAAGATTTCAAAGCTTTTTCGAGCATAATAATTGGCACCGAGCTTGTTAAATCTCGGTGCCAATTTTATTTCTAAAATTTACATCAAATTTACGGTCAAGCTCAAACCCTACATTGCCAAAATGTTCGCTTTTTTCACTATTTTCTTGCAAAACCGGACGATTTGGTACCAAATGATACGCATTGGTACCAAGCAGTACCAACGACCATGCGGTTAACAGTTGTAGGCTCCATTTTTTATGCCATTTACATGGATTTATATGGACTTATGGGGCGATTTTTACCTTAAAAAACGCATTCGTCCATTATCTCAACCTGCAAAAATAACAGCGTATTTCTCCTGTATTCCCAACACTTTTTACCTCAAAAAAGTGGAGCCACTAAGAAATCAACATGTGCTCTACCCTCTTTTTGATACAAAAAACGATACAAAAAAATGTTTTCTCTGAGAAAAATGATGTTTTCTTGAAACGCGATTTCAACTCTCATATATTATTAACATAGAAGTTCACCACAAAATGAATGAATAAGTGAATTGAACAACACTGCAATGCGCCGGACATTGCATACGGATGAATGTGTCAAACTTCTAAATATTTTTGAAGGAGGCATTCATATGTCCAAAGCTATGAATCCCGTGCCAATTTATCACAAAATCACACTGACCATCGACGAGGCATCTGAGCTCAGCAACATCGGCATCAACAGAATCGATGCCATGCTGCGCAAACCAAACTGCCCGTTTGTGTTGTTTGTGGGGAAAAAGAAATTGGTAAAGCGCAAGGAGTTTGAAGAGTATATCAGTAAAACCCTTTATATCTGATAGCATTTCATAAATTCTTGCGGAAAAGTTTTCATTATTGTCTTGAGAAAAAGGGCGCACTGTGTTATTATTATAGTGTAGCAGTGTGCTCTTTTTCGCCAAGGCGGAAAGGAGTTCATCTATGGGAAAGAATCTCAAAGGCAAAGAATGTGGTAAGGGTGTCTACCAAAGAAAGGATGGTCGATACAGCGCAAGGTATATTGATAAAGCAGGAAAGCGACACGAAAAATATTTTCAAACACTTCCGGAAGCACGCAACTGGATGGAAGATGCGAAATACGCAGACAAGCATGAGGAAGTTTTTATAGCGACTGAAACCACCGTTGACGAATGGTTTGAATTTTGGATCGAGAATATCGTTGGCGACCTAGCTCCCAACACGATCCGCAATTACCGAGAGCGATATATTCGGAACATCCAGCCTGTTATGGGCAAGATGTATCTGGCTAATGTTAAACCGATGCACTGCAAAAAGGTGTTCATCCTAATGGATACCGATTATGCAGGCTCTACCATCCGTCAAACCTACATCACCATGGGGACCATGTTTAAGGCGGCAAAAATGAATGACTTGATCAGAAAGCACCCTATGGACGGCATTCGCTATACAAAGCCCGTCCGTGCAAAGGATGATATCAAATTCCTGACACGGGACGAGCAACGGATCTTCCTTGAGCAAGCGAAACGCTCTCACAACTATAACCAGTATGCTCTGATTCTTGAAACCGGTTTACGAACAGGCGAACTAATTGGTCTGACCTGGGATGCGATTGATTTTGAGAAACGCACCCTGACAGTAAACAAGACATTGGAGTTTCGGTACAACAGCCAAACCTGGCGTGCAGGACCCCCTAAGACGCCTCAGAGCTATCGAACCATTCCGTTAACGGACAGGGCTTACGAAATCCTCAAAAGCGTATGGGAGAGCCGTGAGGGTCGCAAGGAGTCCCCTATTCTATCGGAAGTCTTGGAATATATGGATCGTCGTACAGGACATACATCCAAACTTGTTATGCGTGATCTTGTCTTTATCAACTATCGCACCGGAGCACCGGCAAAGAACAGCTCTTATGATGCCCATCTGTACAAGCTCTGCGACGAAGCAGGGATCGAACGCTTTTGTATGCACGCGCTCCGTCACACCTACGCGACCCGTGCCATCGAAAGCGGAATGCAGCCGAAGGTTCTGCAAAAATTGCTGGGTCACGCCAGCATCCAAACCACCATGGATCGATACGTTCACGTAACGGACGAAGCTATGGATCAAGCTGTGAAGCAATTTGAGAAAAATGGGGTATCGGCATAAAAGTCTATGCTATTCCATAGCAAAATGGCGTAAAAATGGCGTAAACCCAAAAGTGCCGAAAGCCGAAAACCCTTGTAAATAAAGGATTTTTTGAAGGAGTATGAGATAAAATGAAATTAGGTATCGTCGGACTTCCCAATGTTGGCAAGTCAACTCTATTTAACGCCATTACCAATGCAGGTGTGCCTGCTGACAATTATGCATTCTGCACCATTGACCCCAATGTGGGTGTGGTTTCTGTACCCGACGAACGCTTGGACTGGCTGGCCGAGCTGCACACACCAAAAAAACTGACCCCTGCTGTCATCGAATTCGTAGACATTGCCGGTCTCGTGAAAGGTGCTTCCAACGGTGAAGGTCTTGGCAACAAGTTTCTGAGCAACATCCGCACCACTGATGCTATTATCCACGTTGTTCGCTGCTTTGAAGATTCCAATGTCACCCACGTAGAGGGCAGCACAGACCCCTTGCGCGACATCGAAATTATCAATATGGAACTTGTGATGGCTGACATTGAGATGGTGGAACGCCGTATTGACAAAGCGCAAAAAGCTATGAAGGGTGGCGACAAGAAATTTGCGCACGAGGTGGAGCTGTTCACCGATCTTCTGACGCATCTGAATGAAGGCAAGCTGGCTCGTACCTTTGACTGTACCGAGGATGATATGGCACTTATCGGTACATCTGATCTTCTGACTCTCAAGAAGACCATTTATGTTGGTAATCTTTCAGAAGACGAGATTAGTGATCCTGAGGCAAACAGACACTTCACCGCTGTTAAAACACTTGCCGCAGAAGAAGGTAGTCAGCTGCTCCCCATCTGTGCCAAGCTGGAGGCTGAGATTGCTGAGTTAGATGATCCGGAAGAAAAGGCAATGTTTATGGAAGAGCTTGGTGTCAGCGAGGCCGGTCTGGATAAACTGATCCGGAGTTCCTATGCTCTGCTTGGTCTTATTTCCTTCTTGACCGCAGGCGCTGACGAATGCCGCGCATGGACCATCAAGAAAGGTACAAAGGCTCCCCAGGCAGCCGGCAAGATCCATACTGATTTCGAGCGTGGATTTATTCGCGCCGAAGTCATCGCCTTTGAGGATATGAAAACCTGTGGTACAATGGCAAACGCAAAGGCAAAGGGTCTTGTCCGCAGCGAAGGTAAGGAATATGTTATGAAAGATGGCGATATCGTCAACTTCCTGTTCAATGTTTAAAACTGCAAATGCGGCAGTCCGTACGGACTGCCGCATAACTTTTATTATGAGTTAAGTTCATTCAACATCTCAACATACTTTTCCACCAGTGTTTCACCTGTTCCACGGGCAAAATGGCTTACACAAGCTTCATAACTTTCATATTCAAAAGCCTGTATTGTAGGAAGATAACCCTCGCCGCCCTGACCAAGCGTGATCATAAATGTTTCCTTAAAAGGAGAATCTTCTTTGATCTTCATGCTGTGTTTACAGAACATCTCATAAGGCGCCAACACGAAGCCGACCTCACCCAAAGAGAAAACACGCATTTCCAAATCTCTTGTTTCACTAGACCTTGCACGACTTATAACAGCGGTTGACTCATATACACTGCTAAATCCATGTTTTAGCGCTGCTGCTTTTGCTTCCTGAGATGTCTTACTGTATTGGTCGATCACCTGCTGAACAATCTGTGCTTCCGGAAGCTTATCAATATTTTCTTTATTACTCTGTCCAACATATGTCTCTTCTTTGAAGCTCAGCTTACTATTTTCTTGCTTAGTAAGTGTAGGAATTGCCTCCAATGCATATTGGCCAAGCTTTTCTCCGTATATTTTATAATCCTTTGAGAAGCTCTCTCCGGGTATCTGACTACTGGGAACTTGATCACCGGATGCACCCTGGAAGAATGCAACATTTGCATTGGCATTTGCCTCCACATAGGTTCTCACATAAAAAGGATAGTCTGCTGACAGCACTGTGCTGGTCTGATTGATGGTGCAGTGTGCCGGGAAACTGACCATGAGAATATCCTTCTTGCCTTCCTCCTGACGAACAAAATTCACCAATTGCAGTTCGGTATCTGCATCCACGGTATGACCAAGAATAGAACCGTTACTGAAAGAGCCAAAATTCGCGCCGGCAACAGATCCGTCACTCATATTATAATGGCGCACGAACGCCATACCTTCCGTTTGAACGCCACCGTAGAATACATCGCTCTTGCCCTGATCTGCAATAGCTGTCTGAGCAGCTTCAACACAAGCCTGATTGAAAGCATCGCGATAGGTCTGGGACTTATCCCAATCATAAGCAATACCAACACTGGAGTGCGTATGGGTAGCGTTCATCCAAATATTATCTGCAGATATTCCTGTAGCCTGAGAAACCGCTTCTCTGGCAGGATTCACAAAGACATCATTTGCCTCCATAAAATCTAATGTAAATACAAGAAGTGTTTTATCACCCTCTGTAAATGCAATACAGGTTGTACAGATATCATCTCTGAAACTGGATGTTTTACGGGATTTCCAGTCACCACCTCCCATATGCACTTCGTAGCCCTTAGGTAGGACAACCTCTCTACCAAAACCGACATAGAGCCCTTCCTTCTTATCAGAAGCACCGCTTTCTCCGCAAGCACACAGGCCAACGCACATTACCAATACAAGCAAAATACAAATGATTCTTTTCATAGGTACATCCCCTTCCCTTTTAATAGTTATATAATAACACAGAACAAAGTTTTTGTAAAGAACAACGAAGGCAGCAGACAGCTGCCCTCGTTGTTCTTTTATCATTGCGCTTTAAGCTCTTCTACCGCACGATGGGCAGCTTCCTGCAGTTTTGTCAGGGAAATGTCAGCGCTGACGCCGTAAGTTTTACCATTGTACACATAAGAAGGCACATAGGTATTGCCCACACAGCTTTCACCGGTGATCATTTCAAACCACACACAAGCATTCAGGTACTGACCGCCACCGATATCACCTTCATGATAATAGTCACCTTCGTGGTTTGTACCCTTGCCCAAACGAGCACATAGATTGTCATAACCACCCTGGCGAACAAATTCCCATGCCTCACCGGAAGGGATTACTATACGATCATAGGCAGCACCAGCCATATAGGCAATCTCCTTGTGACGCTGATAAAGTCCCAACTGAGTTTCGCGATCGGGTACTTTATAGCCGTCTTTGTCGTAACCTACCTGATATGCCCATACCTGCTGCCAGCACTGCATTGCAGTTGGGAACTGTTCGTGCAAATAATCAGACAGTTCTTTGGAATACCGATCCAGGTTAGCAAAACCTTGCTGAGGCGTTGTTGTCTTTACCGTACCACTGGGATATTGCAAAGACAGAACATCCCACTCACCTTGTGCAAGCGCCCACTCAAGACCAACTCCGTCCGTCTTGACACGACCGTTGCCGTCCGTATTGTAGAATTGACAAGGAGACTCCTCATTTTTCCACCAGGTCCAGTGTTCCTTCGTACCGGCACCGGAATAATAGAGGTTACATACACGCATCGGAATGCCTGCAGCTGCTGCAATACCATACAATTCTTCCACATAGTAGTAGCTAAAGCTTCCACCAATAAACAGCACATCAATAACACCATTATCGCCAGGATCCGGAATTTTGTTCAACGACCAATCTCCCATACCCTTATCTTGCCACTTAGTGTGGAAACTGCGAAGCGGATTTGTAAATCTTCTATAGTGGATAGGATCTTCCATAATCAGATCATCCAAAACAGCCAGTACATCATAGAGACTGTATGCTATATCATCCGTAATGTTATCCGTATCGCTAAGGACGATTGAACCATCCTTCAGTTTCAAATAAGCCGTTGCAAAAACAGGCATTTTTCCGTATGCATCATTCAACTCAGAGGATCTACCATCCTTCATAATTCCCGAAATCAGCACACCGGTCTTCCTTGCACCGTTTTCCATAGTAGCACCGTCAAACTCGGTATAGAGAGTATCTCCATCCGTCATAAAGTCATTGCCCGGCATATTAACAGCACTGACTGCAACGCCGTAGGATTCAATGCTCGCACCAACGATTTCATCGCAACCAAAGGAGCCGGTATAATACAGGCCGTCGGCGGAGGGACGAAGTGCAACATCTGTGATCTGCGCCTGAATTCTATGGAAGCTTATTCCATCTGATTCATCCGTAGAAACATACTGCTTGCCGTCTGCTTTGGAATTGGATGCAACCGTGGTCTCCTTTGCGGCAATCACACGACCGGAAGGAACAGTAAAATCATCACTGGAGGAATCCAAACCATAAAAAGTATAGTTACCGGAGACACTAACTGTATGACCGCAAATGTCAATGGTACAGTCCTTTGTCAACACCACATCCTGCGCAGCACAAAGACGCACATAGCCATCGTCAGGGCACTGTGCAATTGCCGTTTCTGCATCCACATACCACGTATAAACGCCGTTACTGTCCACCACAGCAATTGCACCAATGCACAACTTTCCGTCAGCTGAGCACAGCAAAGCGCCTTCATAGTCGCCTTCCAGTTTGATTTTGGCGTTAAGAACATCACAGGCAGTATTGTTAATAGATGCACCATAGCTACCTTCGCCAAAGAAGCTGCTGTGGATAAACACAGACATCTCCCCTTCCACGCCACCGCCAACAGACAGCAGCGATTGCTTGGAAAGCTTTGCCATATATAGATCATTTCCGCCATTGGCAGACTTGCCACCTATGACCTGAGCCGAATCCAAATACAAGACACCGGAAAGATAGATATTGCCACCAATTGTACCAGCTGTACCGCCTGCGATCAACGGGACATTCCCCTTCTCATCAACAGCAAAACGGGTATAGTTATCAGATGTTGCAGAATAATTACCGGCACCGGTTGCAATATTTCCACCATAAGTTCCAGCTGCGCCAAAGGAAATCTCACCGCCACGAATATCAACGTAGCCATTTCCAATGTTGAGGTTTCCACCATAGGTAGTCGCAGTACCGTTTGTCACAAGGCAGCTATTCAGCGAAACGGTAGCAGATGTGGCAGCTACATAAACATTGGCACCACGTTTCGCTCTGCCATTAAGAATTCGGCAATCAGTGATGGTTTCCGTGGAAGAAGTTCCGCAGTTTATATTTCCACCGTAGTCATCGACAGAACCACCGTTAATGTAGCAATTATTTAAATTGGCTGTATAGTAATGGAAATACAGGTTGCCGCCTGCTGTAGTTGCTGAGCCATCTGTGACGGATGCGTTGGACATATTGAATCGTCCGTCTGATGGGTAAGAACCGTTATTCTTTGTGCTGAAAAGACGGATATTGCCTCCATAATCCTTATTTGCGGTTCCGCCCGAGAACTGACCGCCTGTAATATTAACATTGTTATTATATCCGAAAAAGGCTGTACCACCAGACTGGGCGACACCACCAACCAACCTACCAGCTGCAATGGTGACACTCTTAGTGCCATTGCCACTAAATAACGCACCACCATAGTATGTATACGTTTTATCAGTGGTAGATTTGTCTGTATAGGCAAAAGCACTGCCATCCAATATTCCACCATACATATTGAATGCGCCATAGTTTGCAATAACACCGCCACCGGATATATTCCTACCATCTACCGGCTTATAAATATACTTGCCACCATAGATATTCAAAACGCAGCCTTCATTGTACAAAACACCGCCGGCTTGATTGTTTGCACCTCCGGCAGATACAGTAGCGCTACCGGCAGAATCCAAAAGCGTCAAGCTACTTTTGTTTGTTCCATCACCAAGGTAAATATAAAATGCACGGTGAGCAGTAGCATCAATAGAATAACCCGAAAGATCAATCACCACATCTTGTGTTGCCAGTGAGCCACCAGCAGCCTTAATGTAGGCACCTACATAGTACTGCGGCATCTTGGTCTGATTGGCCGTAAGATAATAATGTCCGGTCTGCAAGTGTCTTCCGGTACAATTAGGATCTACATCCTCCACACTATCGTGGAGACAATTCTCTACCAGGGAATCCGTTGTAGAAAACTCATTCCACGTTACCTGTTTTCCACAATGAGGGCAATAGCCTCCACTCTGTCCATTCTCAGCCTGCACCGCCATAAGACCACCAGCGGAATCAGAGATCACCGTGCGCAATGCGCCCTTAAAATACGCTATATTTGCACCGGCGTCAGTAAACACACCTTTTGCATCCACATAAATCTCCGAGCCCGCAAAAAGGCCGGAGGCGTCCACAGTATTTGCAGAATCTCCGTACCACAGTCGCAATCCGTTATTGAGAAGGCCAATTTTCACCAAGCCTTCAAGTTTTAGATTTTTGCCTATATAAGCCACATCACCGGGGATCTGGCAATCCTTGATGGTTAAGCTTTTCGCAGAAGCAATACCATAGATGTTATTTCCGCGGTTTGCCGCTACACCGCTGAATATCTCCGTATTGATCACAGTACCGGAGGATGTACCCATATAAATATTACCACCATGGCTGTCAGCATAGCCGTTGCGGATCGTGCTGTTCCTTACGGTCATCACTGTGCTGGTCATAACGCATATATTGCCACCGGATTCACCTGCGACACCGTCAGCAATGGTGCAATTCTCGATTGTCAGGCTGCCACCATTCTGGCAGATATTGCCACCGGAGCTGACAGATGTTCCACCAATTATAGTACAATTCTTCAAAACGGTAGTACCCAGATTGTAAATACTGCCACCGTATGTAGAAGACTCGCAACCGATGATCTCACCGCCTAATATCTCAATCCGTGCACTTGAACTGTTGCCGGCAATTGCTCCACCGGGTTCGTTATTGGAACCATTAACGGTGGTACCGTTTATCATTCTGCCGCCATACATACGGAATGTGGTATTTCCCCCGAGGTGCACCATACCGCCACGACGAGATCCTTTGCTGACAGCATCTGGCATCATTGTTCCACCGTAGAATTCAAAGGTTGCATCGTTGGTCTCGTTGTTTGATACCATCACAATTCCACCAAAGCCGGCACCGGTAGTCTTTGCGCAGAATCTGCCACCACCAACGCTATCCATAACTGCCAGATAACCGTGAAGCAGAAAAAGTCGGTGATGATCGTCTGTGGTCAATGTACAGCCACGCAAATCGATTACGATATTGCTACCGGAAATAATTTCAATTTGTTCCTTCTGTGCATAGTCACTACTCAAATAATAGTGTCCCGATGTGGGCACTCCGGAATTCGGGTCCCAAGGGTTCCATGTAACTTTGGAAAGATCACTACCACATCCGCAAGGACATCCACCTGCAAGTTCATTCACCATATCTACGGTTTGTCCTTGTGCATAAGCAGGTATAACAAAGAAAGACAGCAATATGCAAACACACAAAAATAGCGATAGGTATTTTTTCACCATAACAAAACCTCCTGTTACTGTTCTGTCAACATATTCATAACCATCAGTATATTTATAGCACCATATCCCTCTTCTTAAAAAACATCATTTAACCCGCAGCTGCCAAAAGGCAACCGCACTGGCCGCTGCCACATTAAGGGAATCAACTCCGTGATACATTGGTATCTTAACCGTATAATCGCAACTGGTAACGGTATTCTCAGCAAGACCGTCCCCTTCTGTTCCCAATACGACGGCAAGTTTTGAAGCTTTTTGCAAACAGGGATCATCAATAGAAACAGAATCATCAGACAGTGCCATAGCGGCTGTTTGATAACCGGCATCTTTTAAAACCTCCAACCAATTTTCAGGAAGGAATGTCCAAGGGATCTGAAATACGGTTCCCATACTAACGCGGGCAGAACGACGATACAAAGGATCGCTGCATCCCGGAGTTAGCAATACCGCATCCATACCCAAGGCTGCGGCACTACGAAAGATGGCGCCAATATTGGTAGGATTCATTACCTCTTCCAAAACTGCAATGCGGCGTGTTCCGGACAAAACCGCTTCTACAGGCAGTAGCGGCTTTCTTCGCATTGCACACAAAAGTCCACGGGTCAGACGGTAGCCCGTTAGCTGCGTCAGCACATCCATAGGTGCGGTATACACCGGTATATCTCCGCATCTATGGATCACATCCAGACTTTCGCCGGTCATTTTTGTTTCTTCAACCAAAACAGATACCGGCTCATAACCTCCATCCAAAGCCCTTTCGATAACCTTGGGGCTTTCCGCAATAAACATTGCCCGAGAGGGATCAAACCGGTTCATCAGCTGTGCCTCCGTAAGACGGGCATAAATATCCAGTTCCGGGGCAGAAAAATCCTTGATTTCTATGGCTTTTACCATTTTTATCTCCTTATTTATAACAACTGATAAAATTATACTACATAACGCACCAATCCGCAACTAAACATTTTCCGCATTGCTTCATATTCATATGCAAAACGAAGCCTTCTTCTAGGAAGAAAGCCTCGTTCTTTTACGCTGTAACATTCTCTGTTTTTGCAGAAATTAATCATTCCGAAAATTTTACTAAACGAACCATTTTCTCTAATACAAAAACTGCATCAAAGCGCATATTCAATTTTTGGTTCACCCTCAAAATTTCTGCCCGTAACACGGTTGCACACTTCATTCACTTCACAAGAAAGCTTTTCCTTTTCCTCACCCTGCAGCATTGCATACAAATCGTGTACAGGGATCACACGCATAGGAACACCCTCCTCCTGCACCATCTTAAAGACAGAGAAGGTAACCTTTTGTATCTTCTTATCCTCAATATACAGATGTGCAGCCAAGCCATACTCCGGCAAGCACTCCGGCACACTATAGAAAGTTCCGGGAGACATACTTACATTGCCCAAAGAATAGAAACTCGGCTTTCCTTCCACATACTCCGCCCTTTGAGATGTATGAGAATGACCGGCAAAGATAGCATCAAAACCAAGCTCCGCAGACTTTTTAACCAGTGCCTTGGTATAGTTACCAGGCTCCACATTAAACTGACCACCGGAATGTGGATAAAACAGAACCAAGTCCGCTTTTTCCCGGGCTTCATGGTAATCTGCCTCAACATCCTTAAAGCAACGATTTAAGTCATCCCAAGGAATGTGTTCGTCCACCGCTTCTTTAGGTAGTCCCATTGCTCTCTTCAGCTTTGTGGATTCCTCCCATACCAGCTTTCTGCCCACAAGACCTTCTACATAACGAAGTGTTTCACCAAAAACAGCCGGAACGGATCGATAGATCCGTCCACCTCCGGTTATAGGATGGATCATATTAATGCAACGACTGCGCTTCCCTTGCGGATTGCAGAAATTAATACCGTAATTGGTAGCAAATGTACAGGCAATCAAAGCAAGCTTTGTGTCACCCACAGTAAAATAGTGGACACGGTCACCGGTAAAATCTTCCTTATATGTACCGGTGTGGGCAATTCCGTACTTATCCAGCACATCCACAGTACGAGCAAGGCCTTCGTAGTCACGATCAAGACTATGGTTGTTTGCGGTAGATACCGCATCCACACCGATTTCTTGAAGTGCTTCCACCAATACGTCCGGAGAATTAAAGCTTACCAACTCGTGTGTATAGCCACTTTCAGGACCTGCCAAGGGCGTTTCCAGATTTCCGATCACATAATCAGATTCCACAAAAAGTGTCTTCAGCGGCGCAAAGGAAGGTTTAAAATCATACTCACCATTCTTTTCCACCTGCTTCATAAACGGGGGTTCAACCATAATGTCGCCAATAATTGTTACTTTTTTCATTACATTACCTCCTCAAGTTATTCAGCTTCCTTCTCACGCATTTCTTGTACCGCCTGATGGGCAGCGTTTTGAAGGACCTCGATCAGCTCTTCCGAAAGGGTGTATTCTACACCATTATGATGGTATTTAGGACGGAATGTGTTGCCAATGCAGCTCTTTCCGGTAAGCGTTTCATACCAGACATAGGCATTCAACAGCTGACCGCCGCCCACATCCCCATCATGGTAATAGTCGCCCTCACCATTATTTACAGAAAGACGGGCGCACATATTGCCTACAACAGAGTTTTCTCTTGCTATATCCCACGCATCTCCGCAAGGAATGGTCAAAAGGTCAAAATCCTTACATACCGTGTTGGTATATTCCCGGATACTGGCTGTAAACTTCAGCTGCTGCTCACGATCCAGCATTTTGTATTCAAACCGGTCAAAGCCAATATCGTAAGACCAAATCTCCTGATAATAAAGCTTGGCAAAGGGAATCTTTTCACGCAGATGGGCGATAAGCTCCGTGTGCGCCAGCTTCCGCTCGTCAGCGGCCTGTTGAGGTGTCGTTGTGCGGTGGGGCGCTGTTCCCTCCTGCATATTAAATACATCCCAGTTGTACAGCTCCAGCGCAAGATCCAGTCCCATTCCTTCCAATACTGTCTTCCCGTTCTCATCGTGAATGATCACCTGAAAAACATTTTCACCATTTTTCCAATACTGGTGGAAAAGATTTATGCCGGTGCTGCTTCGCATAAGCGTACAAACCTTAGCTTTTACACCACCGGATTCCAAAACACCGTACAGCTCATCCAGAAAATAATAACTATTACTGGCAGCCGCTGTTAAAATGTAAAGCGTGTCATCGTCAGCAGGATTTTCCTTGTGGATCGCCTTTTTTAAAACGTCCTCAGTCGTCTCTGTAGGTGCAGTTCCGCTACTGCAAGCACCTAAAAGCAGCGCCGGCAGAAGACACAAAGAAAACAGTCTCAACAGCCTATTTATACGCATAACTACACCTCCGTTGTCTCTATAATTTTACACGATTTCTACAACTTTTTCAAGCACATTCCCAATTTTAAAAATGACGGAGCGAAAAAATCCGCTCCGTCATTTTTCAAAATTCGTCTAATTCGTGCTTCAGCATTTTCAAGAAATACTCACCGTAAAGTCTGTAACCTTCTTGATTGTAATGAACATTGTCAGCAACATAAATGTCGTCTCTATGCATAGGCTCATAGTCTGTTATATTCAAATATGTGCAGCCGGGAGTCTCCTCAGCGAACTGGCGCATCCAAGCATCCGTTTTAATCGCATTTTCAGACTTCTTGTGCCAGAGATTAATACCGCACAGGTAAATTCTAAGATCCGGAAAATCCGCCTTTGCATACAGCATCACACGCTCTGCCATAAACCATAGTTCTTCTGCCGTGTAACCGAAACCAATTCCGTTACCGAAACCGGGTGCATAAACAAGCACCTTAGGTTCCAATGCCTTTACCATTCGGTCATAATAATACAAATGGTGTTCAGAACAAGTAGAGCCGAAACCCCGATTCAAGCAGCAAGGTTTACCACTTTTTCCTACCAACACTTCACGCAGAGGTGTCATTCCCCATTTTTCACTCCAACGAGTGAAATTGGATGGTCCATAGAATACGATCTGGCCTTTTTCTGCATTTTCCGCTTCGTATGCAACCACAGCTTTTTCAAGATCTGTTTTCCACTTTTCGATGAGTTTCAGACCAACTTTAACGGTAGACACAGCACTTCCCTCCTTTTAGCGGCGCAGATTTTCAATCACTGCAGTAGAGCCCTGACCGCCGCCGCAACAGGAAGAGATGGATGCATAGCGACCGCCGATCTTTTCCAGCTGCTTCATAGCGAACATAGTGATTCTGGCACCGGATGCCGCATTGGGGTGACCAATAGCAATGGCACCGCCATTGGGATTCCACTTGCTCTGGTCGATTTTTTCACCGGTAGCATTCTCCATATCTTTGATTACAGAGAGCTGCTGAGCAGCAAAAGCCTCATTACTCTCAAATACATCAAAATCCTTCAATTTCAAACCCAGCTGAGCTGCTGCTTTCAGATTGGAATAAGAAGCGGCAACGCCCATATGGTCAGCACGAATACCTGCGTGAGCACCACCGATCCAACGTGCATAGGGAGTGTAACCCAATTCCTTTGCCTTCTCGGCAGTCATTACAAGCAGGAAGGCTGCGCCGTCATTGGTACCGGAAGCATTGGCCGCGGTAGTAACACCACCTTCAAAAATAGGCTTCATACCGGATATCTTTTCCAGCGTTACATCCGGACGAGGATGCTCATCCTTGTCAACGATGATTTCAGGGGTTTTCCTTGTTGCAGGAATCGTAACAGGAATGATCTCATCACCAATCAGACCGCTTGCATAAGCTGCCTGCAATCTCTGCTGAGAGCGAATAGAAAATTCGTCACATTCCTGTCTGCTTACACCCCACACCTTTGCCATCTTGTCAGAGTTCTCGATCATAGAGGTATCCATTTCCGGCACAGGACACAAGCGATGCTTGATCGGTGCAGGCACCTGACGGTAAGGTGTAAGGTCTGTGGCAAACGGAATAGGTACATTACTATGAGACTCCACACCGCCCACAATAGCAATGTCTGAAACACCCATTTTGATCTTCCATGCTGCGTGATTCAACGCTGTAATGGCGGAGCCGCACTGCATTTCCACGAAGGTTGCAGATACTTCATAGGGCAATCCTGCCAACTGGGTAATATAACGAGCAATGGCATTGGAGGTAATGTCACGAATTGCCATACCTGCTAAAAGGGAATCCGGCATTGCACCCCGTGCTTCCAGGCCTGAACGCTCCATAAGTGCACGGACGCAAATACCGCCAAGCTCTGTGGCAGCGAAAGACCGCAAGCCACCGCCCTTTTTACCGAAGGCTGTCCGGCAGCCATCTACGATCACAACTTCTCGTTCATTCATACCGTTAGCCTCCTTATCTTCTCAGATTTTCAATAATTGTGGTAGTTCCCTGACCGCCACCGCAGCAAGAGGAAATAATTCCATACTTGCCACCGGTTTTCTCCAGTTGCTTCATGCAGAACTGGGTAATACGGGCACCGGAAGCACCGTTGGGATGACCGATGGCAATAGCGCCGCCATTGGGATTCCATTTGCTCTGGTCAATGATTTTACCTGTGACCTGCTGCATCTCCTTGATCACGCCAAGATTCTGTGCAGCAAAGGCCTCATTGCACTCCCAAACATCCATATCTTCAATATCCAAACCGGCAAGTTTCAATGCTTTCAGATTAGATTTTGCAGGAGCATTCAATACCAAACGAGGCTCAACACCAATATCCGCACCCATAACCCAGCGTGCGTAGGGCTCGTAACCAAGCTCTTCTGCCTTTTCACGAGTCATCATAAGTACAAACGCCGCACCGTCGTTCATACCGGAAGCATTACCGGCTGTTGTAGTACCGCCTTCATATACCGTACGCAGACGGGAAAGACCCTCCATTGTAGAATCCGGCTTGGGATGTTCATCCTTATTCACAATGATGTCCGGTGCTTTCTTTCCGCCGGGAACTGTGACAGGGATGATCTCGTCACCGATCAGTCCGGAGGCATACGCAGCCGCAAGACGCTGCTGAGAACGAAGCGCAAATTCATCACATTCCGTACGACTGATATTCCAGATCTGAGAAATCAGATCCGCCGCAGCTACCATAGGGATATTCTGTTCGTCCTCCGGGGCAAGACGCATAGTAATCCACTGAGGAGCAAGCGCCTTATAAGGATCTGTGACAGAAGAAAGGAATACAGGACGTGTGCTGTGAGATTCTACGCCACCGGCGATAGCCACATCCGTATAACCAAGTGCAAGCTGAAATGCAGCATGGTTAATAGAAGTAATGGCAGAGCCGCACTGCATCTCCACCTGATGACCTTCCGTGTTCACCGGGAAGCCGGCAAGCTGAGTCATATAACGAACGGGAGCGCTGGACAACTTATCCTTAAATGCAGAGCCGGCAAAAACAGCATTAACAGCTTCATTACCGCCCTTTTCCCAAATACCACTTTTCTGCACAAGGCCTTTTAGACATAAAGCACCCAATTCAGTACCGCTAAAAC
The DNA here is from genome assembly GCA_045651005.1 of Faecousia sp. Taxonomy (GTDB): domain Bacteria; phylum Bacillota; class Clostridia; order Oscillospirales; family Oscillospiraceae; genus Faecousia. The sequence continues at coordinate 31,018 of JAZRRS010000017.1, read as the reverse complement.
CGCGCAAAGCACCGCCACGCTTACCAAAAGCGGTACGGGCAAAATCTACGAATACGACTTCTCTCATTGCAAGCTCCTTAGAAACGAACAGCACCGTCCAGACGGATGGTTGTACCGTTGATCATAGAATTACGAACGACCTCAAGGAAGAGGCTTGCGAACTCAGCGGGCTTACCAAAACGCACAGGGAACACTGCGTTCTGCAGATGTGCATTCATTTTCTCCACATTGCCGCCATAAATCGGTGTCTCAAACAGACCGGGCATAATACCGGCAATGCGGATGCCGTTACGAGCCAATGCTCTTGCCACAGGCAGCGCCATAGAGTTCAGGCCACCCTTGGCTGCGGAATAGGACTGCTGCCCACGCTGACCGTGCTCAGCAGCGATGGAAGAGGTATTGATAATCACACCACGCTCGCCATCTTCCGTAACAGGCTCATTCTTGGACATAGCCCAAGCAGCAAGACGAAGAATGTTATAGGGTGCGATCAGGTCCACATCGATCACATCGGTAAAGTCCTTCAGGTCTGTGGGGCCTTCCTTGCCAATGACCAGACGGGGACGAGCAATACCGGCAATGTTACCCAAAATGTGCAGTGCGCCAAAACGCTCCACAACCTCATTGATGGCAGCCTCAACAGCAGCCTCATCTGTCACATTGATCTTCATAAAGCAGGCATTTTCGCCCAGTTCTGCGGCAACCTTATTGCCGTTTTCTTCATTCATATCCCAAATGACCACTTTAGCACCAGCTGCCACAAGAGCCTCAGCGGTTGCCTTACCCAGACCGGATGCGCCACCGGTTACGATTGCTACTTTACCTTCAATTTTCATAAAGACTATCGCTCCTTTTTTCGTCAGACAAAATGCCTGCAATTTTGACCGTTTCACCGATCTTATTCTTCTCAAATATAGCACAGTTAGCTACATACTGCAAGGGATAATCTTAATCTATAAGAATTTTATATATTCCTATATCTTAAATGATATAACAACGAGAAGGGGTGTGCCGAAGCACGCCCTAAAACGATGCCGAACACCCATCAAAATGTCTGTGTCAGCGACTCTTAATTTCAGAGAGCATATTAACATACTCTTCCACCAGCTGTTCCGCAGTGCCCCGAGCATATCTCGTGATCTGTGCTTCGTAACATCCAATCTCCCACCCCAGCGCACTTGGCAGATAGCCATCATGGTTCTGAGAGCAGGAAATAATAAATGTCATAGGATAAGGAGAGCTCTGCTTAATCTGCATAGCGTTGGAGCCAAACATTTCATAGGGCGCAAAAAGAATACTTATCTCGCCTATGGACAACACCTTCAGCTGCATAGATCGGGATTCGTCGAATTTCATACGATTTAGAATGGCAGTTACCGCATAAACACTGGCAAAGCCACGCGCTTTAGCCGCCGCTTTTCCCTCCGGTGTTCCTCTTCCACCAACCTGTTCCCAAACCGCACTGACTGCCAACGCATCATTTGCTCTTTCCAAACCCTCTTTGTTGGAGTTGCCAACAAAGGTACGCTGCGAGAAAGAAAGTGCCGATGTCTCAAGCTTGGTGAGGTTCTTCATACATTCTACAGCTATGCGACCGATCTCTTCACCATAGGCTCGGTAATCGTCACTGAATTGTTCATCCGGGATACGGCTGGAAGGAACTTGATCACCGCCACCGGCAATAAAATACGCAACCAGTGCGCCTGTCTTTTCCGCCACATATTCCCGGGCAGGACCCGGAAAATCAGCTGATAAATAGAGTTCCCTTTGCAATGTTGCATGGGAAGGAAGATTCATCAGCACAATGTCTTTCTTGGACGCAGCAGCACGGGCAAACTTAATCACCTGCATCTCCGGATCCGGGTCACTGGCGTGACCTACGATCGTCGATTTTTTAAACGAACCATAGTTTGCACCTGCGTAGGTACCGTCTGCCATTTTAAAGTGACGAACCCAAACCATTCCCTCAGTCATAGTGCTGCCATACCAAACTTGCGCAGGAGACAGATCCGACAAGGCTTCTCTTGCAGAAGAAACAGCATAGTCATAGAATTCTTTTCTGTACTGTTCGATGCCCGTTGCATTAATATTGCGGATATTGACAGAGGAATGTGTATGGGTGGTATTAAGAATAATATGATCTTCCGGAATACCGGTGGCCTCACTTATCATAGATCTTGCAGGTTCTGCAAACTCTGCATAAGCACATACAAAATCAATGGTTGCCAGAAGAATCGTCTCTTCCCCCTGTTGAAGCGCAATACTGGTCATATAAATTGGATCCAGATAACCCTCTGAAATTTTAGTAGCTGCGCTACCGGCTATAGCAACCGGGTAATCCGGAGTAATATTTACCCTTCCATAGCCTACTTTTAACTCCTCCATCATCATTCTGCTCCTTTTCCAAAACTTATTATAATTTTACCACACCTACCCTATATGCGCAATATCCTTGATCAGAAGTTTTTCAAATGCAGATACCTGCTTTAATTTAAAAGAGGTTATTCAGCACCGTAAAACACAGTGTAAAATAACCTCTTTAAAATCATATTATATCATTTCTCTTTTTGCAAAGTACGCATCCATTCGCTGATTGACACCTTCTCTGATGGCGTCAATGCGAATATTGTCGACGGTAAGCTTTGCAAGTTCCATCTTCATACCCTCATAAAAAGGCATAAGCTCCTCTTGCTTCATTCCGGTTACCCGGAGAATTTTAGAATTGTCGGTGATTCTATCAAACATTCTAGCGTATTCAAGCTGATAACGAACATAAGGAGAAATCTTTTCTTGATTCTTTGACATAATTTGCAGATAGGCTTCCTTATCCACCCACTCATATTTAAGACCCAACAGCTCACGATAAATTTCAGCGATCTCACCCCAGGTATTATGTTCCGCGGTGGCGGCAATAAACTTTTCGCCAAGTGCCTCCTCCTTGCCTGCCAGACGGGCGATCATTACACCCACATCGCCTGCCCAGGACATAGTTGCCGGCTTATCCTTAGCTTGAATGGGAATCACCACCGGTTTTCCGGTCAAAGCACGGTATACAAATGTACCCGCCTCCAAGGTCACTAACTGCGCTCTGCCCGTAGAATATGTAGTCGCCGGGAGAATGATCGTCCAATTTTTCCGTCCCGAATTGACCAACACATCCTCCTCTGCTGCCTTAAACAAGGAATACTCGTTTTCGTAAAGCTTTAGATACTCCTCATCTGTGGAGGCATCAATAAGTCTCGGGGAGGTTTCCTTTACCGGAACCTCTTCGTTTGCATACACACGGCAGCTGGACAAGAACATATACTGATCCGTATGATTGAGAAGCAAGTCTGCCCTGTTTTTAAACTCCGGCAGTTTGTAGCTCATAAAATCTAGGATCACATCATATCTCGTTTCTGTAATTTGCTTTTCAAGCCAACCGTCGTCCATAGCATTCGCAATAACGCTTTTCAAATTCTCGTGGGTAAAATCGGGTGCATCCAACGCAACGACATCCACCGCAAAACCTAAGCGAAGCAGCTCAGGTACTGCATAACGTCCCATTGCACCTGTTCCGCCCATAACCAAAATCTTTTTCATATTGATTCTCCCTCGCTATTATTCAATATTCTTACCATTAAAATGAACGCCACCAACGATCTCTGAAAGCACTTTTTGAACTGCAAAATCATGATCATAGGTAAACGGATTTTCTTTTGTCCCCTGAATATACGCATAGAAGTCCTGCATCATTTCATCATAGCGTCCTGTTGCGGTATTATCCTCAAAGGGCAAAGTGATCTTCCGGTCCTCATAGGGTTTATCCGCAATGCTTATGTCCGAATAGGTCATCGTAATCGGACGCTCCATCGGGCAAATATTAACTGTTCCCTTACTTCCCGAAACCATAAACTGCCGTCTGCCAAAGCCGTTGACCTCCACAGAGGAAACAAAAATACGAACAAGCGCTTTCTCGTATTCCAGTACAGCAAGGTTATTGTCCGCAAAATCTATCCCATCAAGACCTGTATGCTTTAAATAGGAGGTGATCCGTTCCGGCTCACCCATAATATATACGATCAAATCAACAAGATGACTACCGAGAATGTACATTATACCGCCGCCAAAATTCTTCAGCCACCTCTTAGAATCCAACGGATGATATGTGCTCATTTCTGCGTTAATTGAATAGATTTCTCCAAGGTCACCGCTTTTGATATGCTCAAGACATTTGAGTACCGCAGGATTATAACGATACATATAACCAAGCTGCACCACAAGGTTCTTTTCCTTTGCTGTATCGAGCACATATCGGTATTCCTCAAGCGTTCCGCTTGCCGGCTTATCCATATGAATATGCTTTCCGGCATCCACACACATTTTGGCATACTTTGTCAGATCCCAAACATCACTCTCAATCAAAACAGCATCCGACTGGCTGATAACTTCTTCAACGCTAAGTCGGGGCACGCCCAGATATCCCTTCAGATCGCCTCGTTTTTGGATCCAGCGTTCATTCTCTTCCGCGTAGCCAACTACCTCAAACAATTCCGGAAATTTTTGCACCGCGAGCATCTTGGAATGACCGTGATTATGGCCAATGCCGATCTGTCCCACTTTGATTTTTTTCATTTGAGCACCCTCCACGCAATGTCTGTTCATTACACAGAATACCACGAGTACTATTTTGTGTAAATATCAAAAGTGTTAATTTTAACACTTTTGATACTGCAATCTTACTATTTTAAATTTCATTTTTCAATTATCCTGCTACAAAAAACTCAGATACCACACCGACAAGAGGCCGACGAAGTGGTTGAAAGAACTGTTTGATAATCTGCACGCTTTCTTCAAGGACACAGACAGCGATTCCAAATCTGCCAACGCCTTCCGCAAGCTGGACAAAAATGTGCAGCAGATCCTTGCGGATATGTTCGTGGATATGTCCACCGATGCGGCAGAAAAGCTCAGTACCATCAAAGCTGCCGGTATGCTGGATAAAATAAACACCACCGGTGAGGGTGGTGTGAGGTATAAGCGCGGAAATGCGGGACGTAATTTAAAGTCATCCCAAAATAAAAAGCCGAGCAATTCAGCAGCTTCGCCTTTGACTCGGCGCTCTGGAAACCAGAGAAGCTTTAGCAGTGCACGTGTAAATACGTCGTCTGCTGCCGCTGCAGAATTGCTCAGTATTGAAAATATAAACGATTTGAGTGATTCTGTCAAGCAGGTAATATCCGACCTTGGTGCATTTTATGAATCTGTTGATAACCAATATCCGGTCTTGGGTTTTAAGAAAACGATAACTGGATCAAATCTTGAAGGGTCTCTAGTGTCTCGTGGAATTCTTAAAAGAGAAGGCAGTGGCATTAGTGCATACCGCTATGACAATGGTCATGGCTTGCGGCTTTCTAATCATTCCGCAAATGCTGAGAACTTTGTAGGTAGTGGTGAGCATCTAAGCCTTGCATTGTTTGAACGAGGCAAGATGAATGACTTCGTAACCGGCAAAGCCAATGTTATAGAGGCTGTATTCCGTGTGCGTTATTTGGATAATAATCCGGACGCATTAAAGGCTGTCATCCGAGATATTGCGCACTTCATTGCCTATGGTGAGTATCACGATACAGCCGGAGCGATGAGGTACAACTATTCAGGAACAGATGACTTCAAAGCGCAAGCAGAAGAAAGAATGGAGCAGGACCGAATCGTTCGTGAGGCAACTGCCAACAAGCTTTCCATCGGTGCTTCCCGTGAGATGCTTGTAGATGCCTTTGAGGAGATGATTCAGTCACCGGAGGAGCGGCGCTTGGTGGATACTTACCGTAACTACCTTGGGACGGCAAGCGGTATTCAGTATCAGCTGCAAGAGGTACGTAAGGAGATCCGGCAGAAGGTGAAGGACAAAGCATTAAAATCTACCGGAGCAGGAAATTCCTGCTCCGGTTTTTTATCCGAAGTTAGAAACAAACTCGCAAAATTATATACCACCTACAATGCTCAATTGTGAATTTCAAAAAGATCCGCCGCCAATGCTACGGGATGAACCGCCGGAAGATCCGGAAGAACCGGAAGAGCTACTTTTCGGTCTTTCCGTTCTGATAATATTACGATACATAAAGTAATCACCGGATTGGGTAATCAGCAGACTTCCCTTCTTCACGTACACATTTGCCTGATCCTGCTTACGGACAGATTTCAATTGGCCCTTCCAAACGCCTGTAACAATCAGAGAAATCACAAAACCAACAAAAACGGAAAGTGCAAGATTAACATCTGCATCAAACGGAAAACCGTTAATATATCCATTCAGGTAGTACTCGCATTCATCAATGAAACCATAAAACGCATCCGCATAATTGCCCGCAGACAGGTCCGAGACTATCCTTTCGCCAATGGCATCGATATCACTTTCGGTTATAGCGTCACCGGCAAAGCCGTTGCTAAGTATACGGTACTCCCGAGGATCCATACACACCATCAGAAGAACGCCATCGTGGTTTTCTCCGTAGCCAAAGCCCGATGAATCATACAGTTCCTCCAAAGCACGGTTTACATCGCCATCTTCGACAGAAAGCAGCGTGACAACACGGATCTCTGCTTTATATGTTTCACTGACGCTTTGCAATTTGGCGTTCAAATCATATTCTTCTGGTGCGCTGAGAATATCCGCAGCATCCCGAACCAAGGAATCTTTTACCAAATCAGTCTGCGCTGCAGAAACGCAGACTGCCAAACAGATACAAAGGAATAACGCAAGGATAGCAGAAATAAGTTTTTTATTCATCATTCGTACCTCCTTACAACAACCACAGTAGATAAAGCAGCGCAAACACAGCCGCACTGATGATACCTGTTAAACCAAACAACCATTTTCGGTATGTCGCCTTGTCAAGAGGCAGATCGCCAACGAGCTTACCCGTTTGACCGTTCATCGCAAAGGTATACTTCTCTCCGTTCCATTGCGTGGTCAGCAGCCACACCGGAAACAATGCATACTTAGATGTTCCGTTTTCCAGACTGATATTCGTTTCCACGGGCATAACATTGTCATATCCCCGAACAGTATCCAAAAACGCATTTTCAGTACTCTGTTTAATACGTTCATTGGCTCTTTGCGCACTGCTTTCAGCATCCACATCATATTTATCCGCAAAGTAGCCCGCTAAGTAAGCGCTTTGAAAATCTACCGCATCGGAAGTATCAAAAGGTTCAATGGATTCCATCAGTATATCGTCGATCTTGGCAGAACCGTCAACAGGAACGTTTTCAAAACCGAGGACACCTGCACGGATCACATTAAAATAACTGGTCTCCGTATAATCATATCGACTGTCGCTCCATATGCGGGTCTTTGATGCCCTATACTGCACAAAGCTCTGGGCATCGGCATTAAAAAGCCAAACCGGAACATAGATTCCCTTTACTTCTTTGACTCTGTTTTCATCCCTGAACACCTTAGGCAACAGTTTTTTTCCGCTATAGTGCTTCCTCAGCGCTTCCATAGCTGCCTTTTTATCCAGTTTGAACGGGATCACCAAATCCGGCTTCAACGCACCGGAAAACTGCCCCGTCACAACTACAGGATTTCCACAAAATGGGCATTCCGTAGCACCGGTGGTCTCATCGCCAACGATCTCACCGCCGCAAGTGTTACAGGTATATACACGCATTCCATCCGTCTCACCCGGGCACCATTCACTACCGCCGGCAGAATTCCAATGCATATTGTCTTCCAGTCGGTCATTCACCGCATTGCTATATGCCTGCAGATCTGAAACTTCAAATTCCGAGCTACAGTACGGACATTTCATCTTCTGCACCGTGCTGTCAAATTCAATGGCACCATCGCAGCAGGGACACTTGAAATCTTGTAACACAGCCATTACTTCCCACTCCTTTTGTAGTAATATATCTACTGCCAGTATAAATATGATATTCTCTGTTGTCAAGATTTGCGCAGTGACGTATGCTCCATCCTTTTCCTATCACAGAACTCAAAAAATAGAGTCCGGGACAGTTTTCATCCTGTCCCGGACTGTTAAAGGATATCTGAAATAAGGAACGGTTCATATCGTCCCAACTGCGCCAACTAAGGAAGGGTGGTAATCCCCTTCACTTCTTTACTGTGCCAGCTTGTTCAGCACTGCCTCATGGGCAGCTTCCTGCAGTCTTTCGTAAGTCATTTCGCTATTAAGAGGAATCTCTACGCCATTGTACTTGTAGACAGGACGGTAGGTGTTACCAATAACGGAGTTACCGGTAATGGTCTCATACCAGACGCAAGCGTTCAAGTACTGGCCGCCGCCAATATCGCCATCGTGGTAGAAGTCACCCTCGTGGTTGGTACCCTTGCCGATACGGGCACAGAGCTTATCGTAACCACCGTCACGGATGATCTTCCAGGCATCGCCGGAATTGATCCGCAGCAGGTCGTAGGTTTCGCAAATGATCTTAGCTGCAGCCTCATTGATCTCGTGCTTTTCAACCTGGGTCTCGGGAGTAGTAACAACACCATTGGTAGCCGTACCAACTGCATAAGACCAGGTCTGATGCCATGCAAGCTGCGCCTTGGGGAACTGCTCACGGAAATAGCCGTAGAATGCATCCAGGTACAACTTGTTATCTGCCACAAGCTGAACAGCATCCGTAGCATTGGTAGTAGCAGACGAAGCTGTCTGCAGACTAATGTAATCCCACTCACCCTGAGCAAGACACCATTCCAAAGACACATTGTTGGTCTGCTTTCTGCCGCCTTCAGCAGTTGTTTCAAAGAACTGATAAGGAGCATCTCCTGCAATCCACCATTTGTGGTGCAGGCTCAGGTAACAACCGGAGTAGTAGACATTGCAAACACGCATCTTGATACCGTCTGCGGCAGCCAGACCCACCAACTCTTCTACATAGTAGTAACAGAAAGAGTTGCCGATCATAAGAACATCGATCACATCGTCTTCCTCAGGGGTAATGATCCGTTTGAAATTCCAATCTGCCATACCGTTGTTCTCCCACTTCTCATAGAATGCACGCATGGGGTTTGTCTGTTTTCTGTAGTTGATCGGATCGCTGATAATCAGCTCATCTATTGTGGTCATCACATCCTGCAAACTAAAGGCAACACCATCACTAAGAACTACAGTGCCATCCTTCATCACAAGGTAGGATGCAGCAAAGATGGGCATCTGTCCATAGGCGCTGTTCAAGTCTGCATTATTCTCCTGCTTCATAATGCCGGAGATCAATGCACCGGTAACATTGGCGCCACCCTGGAGGCTTGCGCCTTCAAAATTGGTATACAGGGTGTCTTCATCAGACATAAAGTCAGTGCCGGGTTCATTTACCAAGCTCACAGCTACACCGTAGGAAGCAATATTATCAACCACAGTTGCATCGCCACCGAATGCACCGGTATAGTAAATGCCATCCGCAGAGAGACGCAGTGCAACATTGGAAATGCGGTTCTCCAGTCTGTGGAAGGTAGCTGTACCGTCAGCGGCAGATGCAAAATAACGCTTGCCGCCCATGGTCACATCAGAAGCCAGTTTAGTTTCTTTACCCAGCACTACCTTACCGGCAGGTTCTGTGTAATCGTCACCGGAGGAATCCATGCCATAGAGAGTGTAGGCACCGGAGACATTCACTGTTTGACCGCAGATATCCACCGCGCAATCCTTTGTCAGTACCACATCCTGCGCAACAAACAGCTTCACATAGCTATTTTCATCACAGGCTGCCACAGCAGATGCCGTATCTGCAAACCACTGATAGTTTGTACCATCCGTTACCGCAATGGCACCCACGCAGAGAGTGCCGTCCTTGGCACAGAGAAGCGCATTATCATGCTGTTCAACAATAATATTGGCATTCAACTTGTCGCAAGCTGTATTCAAAATTGCTTTACCGTAAACACCGGTGCCATACAGTGTGTTGACAAAGTCTGCATAGAAGGTGCCGGTGATACCTGCACCAATGGTCAGCAGACCATACTTGGAGGCCTTGTCCATAAACAGGTCCTTGCCGCCATTGCCTGCCTTGCCGTTTACAAGTTTTGCTGCCTGCATATCCAGCACACTAATCACGCAAACATTGCCACCATACGTCTTAGCGCTGCCGCCTGCAATGAGATTCTCATTTCCCTCACTGTCAGCCAAAAGCTTCGTATAGTTGCTTGTGACCACATTACCTGCACCGGTATACAAATTACCGCCGCCACCTGTTCTTGCCTTACCATACAGCAACTGACAACCCTTAAGTATGTTGTAACCATTACCAGAGGTTACACTTCCTCCATAAGTAGCAGAACCATTCAAGAATATACAGCTATCCCAGGTAGTGTAGGTGTTGGTAGAGGAAAGATGGACATTACCACTCTGGGCAGCTGCATAACCACCTTCGATGATGCAATCGGTAAAGGTGATATTTGCCTGTGCACCGGTCAGAATGTTACCACCGTAGGCAGCTGCATAACCGCCTTCGATATAGGTATCGGATATACTGACGGTACCAAATGCAAGGGACATATTGCCGCCACCGGCACCGGTGACAGAAACTCTGCCATCACGGATAGAAGCACCGGAAACGTTAAAAACGCCCTTTGCGTAGCTGGTAGTGCCGTACATACGGATGCTACCGCCACCTCCGACATTGGATTCGCCACCGGAGAACTGACCGCCGGTGATATTCACCACGTTGTTATAACCAAAGTAAGCACAGCCACCGGAATCTGCCAAACCGCCCATCAATCGGCCGGCAGAAATGTTTGTAGCCTTGTTATTCAATGAGACAAGCACACCACCGTTGTAGGTATATTTCTTGTCACCGGAGGACTGATTAGTGTAAGTAAAAGCACTTCCATCCAATGTGCCGCCATACAGATTAAACGTACCGCCGTTCAGAATAACACCACCGCCGGCAATGTTACGGTTATAGGATGCATCATATACATATTTTCCGCCATAAATATTCAAAACACCTACTTCATTGTAGATGACACCACCGCCCTGGTTATTGGCACCACCGGCAGAAACCACACTTTTACCCACGGAATCCAAAAGTGTCAAGGTGCTGAAATCATCCGCAGTGCCCAAAGAAAGGTAGAATGCACGGTGAGCCGTAGCCGTAATGGAGTAGCCGGCAAGGTCAATGACCACATCCCGGGTCGCCAGCGTACCACCGGCTGCCTTTACATATGCACCAATAAAATACTGGGGCATTTTTGTTTGGTTGGCAGTCAGGTAATAGTGACCATCATCAATGTGTCTGCCGGTACAAGCAGGATCGGTGTCATCCGCCTTATCATGCAGACAGTTCTGCACCAAGGAAGCGGTTGTAGAAAAAGCCTTCCACACCACCTGCTGATCACAGTGAGGACAATAGCCGCCTAACTCACCGTCGCCAGCCAAAGTCGCCACAATGCCTTGCTCTGTTTCTGTAAGCACAGTGCGGCCTGCGCCCTTAAAATACGCTGCATTTGCGCCAGCCTTGGCAAAAGCAGATGCCGAATTCACAAAAATTTCAGAGCCATCCGTGAGCTTGGATGCATCCAATGCTTCTGCCACTTCGCTGCCATAGGAAAGCTTCAAGCCATAATTCAAAAGGCCGATCTTGACCTGACCCTCCAACGTAAGAGCCTTGCCGGTGTAATCAATGTCACCTGGCAGGTCGCAGTTGCGGATGGTAAGTCCCTTAGAAGATGCTGCACCGAAAATATTATTGCCGCGGTTATTGGCAACACCCGCTTCGATCGTTGCGTTTTCCAGTGTTATCGTTGCACTGTTACCCAAGATATTACCGCCGCAACTGTTAGACCAACCATTTCGTACAGTTGCATTCTTTACAGATAAAGTGGCGCTGAGAACATAAATATTACCGCCGCCACCGGCTGCACCGGTATCATTGGCAACACCATCACGCATGATTGCATTTTCAACGGTCAGGCTGCCACCCTCCTGGAGAATATTGCCGCCACCCTTACCGGATACACCGCCGATAATCTCGCAATTTTTCAGGATCGTCGTACCGGCGCTATAGATATTACCGCCGTAACCGGCACTTTCGCCGCCGACGATCTTACCACCCAAAATCTCAACCGTAGCGTTTTTGCCAAAGGCCGCAACACAGCCGCCGTGTTCCTTCTTCGTAGGATCTGCGGTGCTAACAGTGGAGCCATTCAGCAGCATGCCACCGGTCATACGGAAAGTAGCAGTATTGTTCAGATACACAAGGCCACCGTTACGGCTGCCTTTGTTGTCTTCATCACGGGTGATCACACCGGAGGAAAGCTCAAACAAGGAGTCGTTGACTTCGTTAGTGGAAACCATAACAACGCCACCAAAAGCAGCACCGGAAGTCTTAGCCATAAAACGGCCACCACCCACGGTATCCATTACATACATACGTCCGTAGACCAACAGCAGACGGGTATAGCTTTTGCTGGTAATGGTGTTGCCACGAAGATCAAGCACCACACGGTCGCCTGCCATAATTTGTTTCTGGCCGTCCTGTACATAGTCACCGTCCAAATAATAGTGACCGTCAGCAGGATCGCCGTCTGCATTGACATTCCAAGGTTTCCATGTAATTGCGTCCAGCACCTGACCGCAGCCACAGGGACATACCCCGTCAACGGGCGTTGTGCTTGCTGCAGTGATGTTCTCCGCAGCCACCACGGGCACCACTACCATTGTAGCCAAAATGGCTAACGCAAGAAGCACAGAAAGTACACGTCTCTTCATAAAAAACCTCCTTAATTTCAGAATGTGCCGCCCTCATAGATAGCGCAAAATGCACAAACTTTTATACAAATCAATGATAGCATATCAGCATTTATATGTAAAATAATATTTTTTGCAATCTACATAATTTTTTATTATAACGCAAAAGATGTATCCTCTGAAACGTATACTCTGAGTCAATCGATGCGAAAATCAAAATAGTCCTTGCAATTTTGGGTATAAAATACTACAATAACCGCATAAATTCCGTAAAACTTTCGAGAAGGGAGTTGTGGTTCGTGTCAGTTCAAGCATTGGTCATGCACGTTCAGTTAGAGGATTTATCCATAGAAGCAGTGCTGGACAAAGGCTTTTGCGGAGAAAGCACGTTTACCTCTGAAATGCATACGCACGCATACTATGAACTGATCATTCAAACGAAGGGTCAGTTTGTGGTTGAACTTTCTGACGGAACCCAATTGCCACTTGAGGATGGCTGCATCTGCCTGATCCCCCCGGGGCAGTACCACAGCATTAAGCCCGGTACGTGTGATTTTAAAAAGCTTGCTATTCGTTTCCATTTCAGTCAAAAGAAAAAGGAAACGCCATCCCTTTATGCACAACTTCACAATGTAGTTCAACGTTTCAATCAATGTTATGTACTGAAGGAACAATATGATCTGCAAAGTGTGATCCTTTCTATAAAGGAAGAGTTTGCCAACGAACGATTGGCAAGGAAACTGTATTTAAATGCTCTGCTCACACAGTTTTTTCTTCTGTTTCTAAGAAATCTCTGTATAAATACACCAGCTAAGAAGACCCAGTCAAGCGCAGACGAACGAGAAGCAAGACGATTCATCATCGAGGAATATTTGGACGAGAATTGCAGCAAAAGCATCACACAGGAGGATCTTGCGAAACACCTTAATCTCTCCCTTCGACAATTGAGCCGTGTGCTGGAAAGCTCTTTTTCTACAACATTTCGACAATTATTGATTGAAATTCGAATGAACCGTGCCGCACAGCTTTTACGACAAACAGAGCTTTCCGTAGAGGAAGTTGCCTATGCAGTGGGTTATTGCTCCCTTTCCGGATTTTGCTATACTTTTCGCAAGGTCTACGGTTTGACCGCAAGCAACTACAGGAAACAAAATATACTACGATAACCGGACACAGTATGCCCGTTATATGGCATACTGTGTTCTTGTTTTATTTTGGATTATATTTAAAATGTAAACAAAAGGAGGCGACACTATGAAAAACAGAACATCTTCATGGATGCTTTATTTCATAACCGCAATATCAGCCGTAGCAATCACATATACCGGCTATATTTATGAACAGCACATCTTTCGTATGCTGCCACTGTATGTTTCTTTGGTCATTGGCTTGCTGCAATCCAAAGCCAGCCGTTTCGCGCCCCTGCTAGGCAGCATAAATTCACTTCTGTATGCAGCGGTTTACATTGGTTTCTCGTTATATGCCAACGCAGCAAACGCTTTTCTGGTTTCCTTCCCTTTACAGCTTATCACATTTATCCGTTGGAACAAAAAAGCATATAAGCATTCCACACAATTTCAACGACTCAACAAACAGCAATGGCTGCTTTTGGCAACTGCGTTTGGTGTTTCCTTTGTAATTGTCAACTTCCTTTTGCGCAGTGCAGGCTCAACATATCGTTTTTGGGATAACAGCAGCACATTGCTAAGCTTGGCGATTTCTATATTAACAATATTCGCTTTTCGGGAATACACCTGGCTAATGCTCATAAACGGGTTGATCACCATTGGAATGTACATCGCCATGAGTTTGGATGATCCTGCACAGCTCACTTTTCTAATCTACGCTGTACAATCATTTATCTGCATCATAAAGCAATTCTTCACCGTAAAACATCTACATCGCGAACAGGAGGGCTCATTATGAATGTGCTTGTTCCCAGATCTAATCATGGTATTGTGAGCCGTATGGCGGATTCCATATTCCCCTATCAAGGATGGCCTACCGTAACAGCAGATCATAATGGGCATCTATTGGTAGCTGCCTCCGGCTTTCGGGCAAGCCACGTCTGTCCCTTTGGCAAGATCGTGCTATATAAAAGCATAGATTATGGCGAAAGTTGGACTCCACCGACAGTCATTCACGATTCGTCAATGGATGATCGTGATGCCGGAATTCTCCATTTAGGCAATGGGAAATTATTGCTGAGTTGGTTTAATCGCAGTCCTTCGGAATACAGAACACCCCACTACGAGAAATTACTTGACAATATCCATCCGTATCTCAAAGACGCTGTATACACTATGACCGACCAACTGGATAGCCTTTCCGCTGATCAAACAGCCCTTGGCTCCTACATTAAAATCAGCAAAAACGGCAATCAGTGGAGTACGCCCATTCAAGTGCCAATTATGGCACCCCACGGACCCAATCGGTGTGCTGACGGAACATTGATTTATTTAGGATTATCGCATCATCCTACAGACGATCTTCCCGACAACACATTTGCTTTTTATGCAAGCAAAGATGACGGACACAACTGGAATCGAAAGTGGATGATAAATGCGTCAGAATGGTCATTAGAGGATGAGGAATTCTGCGAACCCCACGTAATTGAACTCCCCGATGGAAGCTTGTTAGGCGCATTCCGCATTGACAAAGCAGGAAATATGACAATTGCCACTATACGGTCTACCGATGGTGGATATACATGGACGAAACCAAAAGCCACCGGCATTTGCGGTGGACCACCGCATTTGATGCTTCATAGCAGCAGCAAATTGATCCTTTCATATGGACGGCGCACTGCGCCTTATGGTCAACGGGCTGCCGTCAGCTATGACAACGGGATAACGTGGAAAGATGAATACATCCTGGATAATTGTCCCGAAAGCAGAGATCTCGGCTACGCATCAACTGTAGAATTACCTGACGGCACGTTAATCACCGTATATTACCAACGTTTACCTGGCGACACTTTTAGCTCTATCTTGTATACAAAATGGATGTTGGAGGATTAAAAATGCATACAATCGAAGATATTTACGCTATTGTACATCCCATCCCCAAGAGTATAACCGCGTTGCCGGATGCTCCTTTACACCTTTCCTCAATCACCAGGTTTGCAATACATTATCCAAAGGCTGACAACGGCCCTGTCAAAACCGCACACACTATGCTTACCCAATTCCTTGTGGCACATTTCGGTGAGACCTGTTTCTCCGAGGACGGCATCCCGTTGGTTTTTTCCATAGCACACCCTCCAACAGAACCAACATGCACCAAAGAGGGATACCGTATCCAGGTGCGTTCTGATGGGATCGATATCACAGGTTTTTCCGACCAAGGTCTTTTTTATGGCGTTATCTCGTTGCTGCAAATACTCTCCCTACAGCAGCTTCCTGCCTTTTCTCTGCTGGATTGGCCCGATGATCGCATAAGAGGCTACATACAAGAAAGCCGATGGGGCTCCAATGTTATGGAGAAAGAAGAATGGTTTGCACTGATTGATGACATTGCTGCAAAGAAATTAAATCAACTTAACGTTACCCTTTATTGTTGTTGGAACGTTCAATACGACGGCCGTGTAGCAGAATATCTGTACTTTCCGGTGAAGGGGTATCCGCAGCTGCAAACGCCTATGCGTGTAAAGTACTACTCCCCTGCGCAAAACAAGTGGATAGAGGAAGAAATATTACCTCCTATTTTCCGTAATGACTTTTTTGGCGAACTTATTCAGTACGGAAAAGATCGGTGCGTAGATGTGGTGCCCTGCATCAATTCTTTTGGACATAATACCTATCTCCCCCGCACAGTTCCAGAGGTATCTCCGCTGGATGCAGAAGGCAATCCCACAAACACCGGTTTTTGTACCAGCATCGAAGAAACCTACCGTTTACTCTTTCATATGTACGATCAGTTGATCGACAACTATTTAATCCCAAACGGCATTCGTACATTTAGTATTGGTCTGGACGAAGTACGTGCTGAATACGCTACCGATCCAAATAATCCGGCAACTGCACCCTCCCCCTGGTGTCAATGCCCTGTATGTCAACAAAAGAGCAAACAAGATATTTTCGTTAACCACGCCATACGACTGATCCGGCATTTGAAAGAAAAAGGCATAACCACAGTCTGCATTTATTACGATATGCTTATAGACCACCCCAAAGGCATCGGCGATGTGGCTGAGAAATTTCACAAGGCTGTATTCGACAACGATTTACAGGATGTTCTGCTATGTATGTGGTGGTATTATTATGACACTACTCATAGACTGCGCTTTTTTGATTGCCACGACGAACTCAACCTCCGGTCTACTACCAACCCGTGGAACGGTTACTATAATTGGTGTTTCCTAACAAACTGCACCAAAAATGTGAAGTTAATGGCTGATATGAAGCACAATTCCAATCACGCTGAAGGTATGTACCTGTATAGTATGTGGGATAAAAGTGCCGATCGAATCCACGATTATTTCGCTGATTTGGGTTGGAACTATCTTACCGCTGGCACAACAGAAGAAACAACCCGTCGATATGCAGCAAGACATTTTAAGCCGTTGGAAGAAGATGCCCGCCACGCATTTCATTTGATGGACCTGTGCACAGAGCAACGAAGAGAATACAAAGGTCCGGATATCGATGCAGATAAGAGAATTCTTTCAAATTATGATATCCTATATAGACTTTGCTATTATCCCTTTAGCTACTTTAGTCACAAGCAGCCGTATCCTCGTCATTTCCCCGGTGAAGGTCTTTCCGCCATCCTGCCTATGCGGGAAGATGTAGAACGTCAGCTTTACGCCATTTCAGCTATGGCAAAGGAAGCAAAAGCTTTTTTCGAAAAGGCTTCCGTTACCAACGGTTGCGATGACATTATGGCAAAAAGACTCGCTTACGAATGCGAAAACTACCAATGTATTTCCGAGGACTGGATAGCATTTTTAAAAATTTATGATTTAAAGAAAATCGACGCATATAAAGAAATCGCCCACCTCGCCAGGAAACGGCAGCAGGCACGTTTAAAGCTGATGTCCACCTGCGAACAGGTCAAGGAAGAATTCGTGTTGCGTGGTGCAGCAATGCGAGAATTGTCCATTTTTATGCAAACATTTGCAGACATCGCAAAGTATATAGAAAGCGCAACTGTCCCTGCGCTGGACATATTTGACATTTCCGATATTACAAGCACAGAACTGCGAAATATACGCTAAATAGAGCACGTCAAAACATTCTATTGCTTTGTTAGCTTAAGCAAATAGAAACAGTTACAAATGGATCAATCCCCCTGGGTTCCCGTTTTTGTTGGGAATCCAGGGGGCTTAGCCGTTTGGCAAGGATAAGGACGGGAAACCCGTCCCCTACGAGAAAAAAAGAGACAGCCTTTCGACTGTCTCTTTGGTGCGCGAGGCGGGACTTGAACCCGCATGCCCGGAATGAGCACTAGAACCTGAATCTAGCGAGTCTACCAATTCCACCACTCGCGCATATATTGTTGGGTGTTGCTTAACGCTAGAGTATATTAACACGAAGGTACTGATTTGTCAACAGTTTTTTTCGCCTTTTTAAAAATTTTTTAATCCTTATAATAAAGCATACAATGACAGTAACCACGGAAATTCGGGTCAGCCATTTGCTCACGGAATTCCTTACAAATACATTTATTATCCTCTGTACGCTCCATACGACAAGGACAATATCCGCCAGTACGCTTTAACCCTTCCTTCACAGTCTGAACCATTTCTTTGTCATCGTTCAAACGAATTGCCATAAGCACACCTCATTTCATCAAATAGCCAAAAGTCCCATTGCCATCATAACGCAAACCGTGGCATAGATTGTAACCACAGATGCAATACTCGTCCATACCACAAGTTGTGTTGCCAACTGCTCATCGCCACCCATTTCAGCAGCAATTACAGCCGATGAGACTGCCACGGGAGATCCGAACACAGCGATCAACGCAGGATAAGATGCAGCGCTGCAATGTAACAACCCAGTATATCGGGTCAAAATCACTGCAAGGCCAATACCCAGCACCGGTGCAAGAACAAGACGCCACACAGTGCCCACCAGTATTTCCTTCCAAAGGCCCTTTACAGACGAGAAAGTAAACTGTGCGCCAAGAACCACCAATGCCAACGGTGTCGTCATTGTCTTTAACTTGTTCACTGTTTCAAAAAGGAACGGAAGATGATCCTTAATGGTAAAAACCGTTTTATGAAATACCATTACCTGTGCTCCACGAAGCAGAATGCATACACCGCCAGCCACAGCACCAAGAATCATAGGATTTTTGATAATATCCAACAGGAAGTTTTTAACGCTGTATCGCTTCTCTCCCCCACCGGTAAACATAGTAAGGGAGATCACACCAAGAACATTATAGAGCGGTATGACAAAGGCAGACACCACTGAAGCAACACTCATTGCTTCGTCGCCACCGAGAGATGCCGCAAGACTCAGACCGATAATGGCAAAATTGCTGCGAAAAATACCATGGAGAATCACTGCCCTTCTGGCAGGAACAGGGGTCGTTAAAATTGCACTTACCAAACCAAGGACAAACAGCAAAACAATCGCACACAGGCAATAGATCACAACATCCCAAGCGACAGAAGAAAAATCCGTAATATTATAGACATTGACAAACAAAGAGCTGGAGAGGCAAACATAAAATACCACCTTGCTTCCATTCTTTGCAAACTGCTCAGAAAGAAAGCCCATCCGCTTTAGAAAATAACCCAGAAGGCACAAAAGAACAATAGGCAAAACAGCATTCATAGCTGTTGTAAGAATATGTAGCACACGATCACCTCTCGTTAGATTATAATTCCACGACGCCAATATGTCAACGCAAGAAAAATACCGGTGCCGCAGCACCGGTATTTTAAAATATCAAGCAAGGATCGCACGATCGTTGGCAAATTCATTACCGCTTGCCTTTGTAAACAACGCAAGAAGCGCATCAACGGTAAGTGCCTTCTTCTCTTCACCGGAGACATCCACGATCACCCTTCCTTCGTGCATCATAATCAGACGGTTGCCATAGGTAATTGCATCCTTCATATTATGAGTAATCATCAGAGTGGTCAAATTATTCTCTGTGACAATACGATTGGTAATCTCCAAAACCTTTGCTGCTGTTTTGGGATCCAAGGCCGCAGTGTGTTCGTCAAGAAGAAGCAACTTCGGTTTGTTCAGTGTCGCCATCAAAAGCGTCAACGCTTGTCGCTGTCCGCCCGACAAAAGCCCCACCTTGGCCGAAAGGCGATTCTCCAGCCCCAACTCCAGCGGTGTCAAAAGCTCCTTGTAGCGTTCACGCTCGCCCTTGCGGATGCCCCACAACAGTTTGCGTTTCGTGCCGCGACGAGCTGCGATGGAAAGATTCTCATCAATCTCCATATCAGGAGACGTACCCTTCATCGGATCTTGGAACACACGACCAAGAAACTGCGCACGCTTATGCTCCGGCATTGCAGTCACGTCCATACCATCGATTTCTATGGTGCCGTAGTCCGGCTTCCAAACACCGGCAATGGCGTTGAGAAGTGTGGACTTGCCTGCACCGTTACCTCCGATGACAGTAACGAAGTCACCATCATTCAATGTAAGGTCAAGTCCTGCCAGCGCTGTTTTGGCGTTGATCGTTCCGGGATTGAATGTCTTTTGCAGATTTGTAATCTTCAGCATCTCAATTCCCTCCTATCTGCTCATCCCTATTTATAGGAAGCGGCTTTTGCTTACTGAAATACTTACTCTTCAAATAAGGGATCGCCATAAACAACACAACGATAACAGCAGAGAGCATCTTCAGATAGTCGGTCTTCAGTCCCAACAGGATGACGAAATTGTAAATGATAAAGTATACAACACCACCGCCTACGACACCGATAAGGCTCACCACAAAATTTGGCTTGATCTTCATAGAAACAGACAAACCAATAAAAATTGCAGCCAAGCCGATAACAATGGCACCACGTCCATCCAGCAAGCTGATAGAGCCTTTGTACTGAACATACAAAGCACCTGCAATGGCTACAATGCCATTAGCAAGAGCAAGACCCAGAACTTTGTTAAAGTTCACGTCAACCCCTTGCGCACGACTCATATCCGGATTGTCGCCGGTAGATTTCAGCGTCAGACCCACCTCTGTATAGAAGAAGAGCCAAAGACCAATGATCAGACCTGCCACAAACAAAATACCGGTGACGATTGCCATAGGATTATTGCTCATATGCAGCATAAGCGCATTGGCACGGGGATCCACAGTGATCAGAGAACGACCGCCCAAAATGCACAGGTTTACTGTGTAAAGCATCAGTTGTGTAAGAATGCCTGCCAAGATAGAAGGAATACCCAATGCCGTATGAAGTACACCTGTTACGCAGCCTGCAATTGCGCCTGCAACAAACGCAGCAAGTACAGCAAGCCACACCGGTACGCCAAGGCCAATCAAAACAGCACAAACACACCCACCCGTGCAGATGGAGCCGTCAACGGTCATATCCGCAATATCCAAAATTTTAAAGGAAATGTAGATGCCAATGGCCATCAATCCCCAAATAAGCCCTTCTGCAACAGCACCGGGCAACGCATACAAAAAAGCCATCACTTACCTCAAAACAAATTAGTTTGCAGGAACTTCAATTCCCAAAGACTGGCAAAGTTCCTCATCATAAACAACAGTGGGGGTCAGTGTTGCGATCTCAATGTCAGCAGGCTGTTTCTGACCCAGCAGGATCTGTGCTGCCATCTTGCCGGTCTCAGCGCCCAGCTGGTAGTAATCAATAGCAAGACTTGCATAGCAAACAGTTCCGCCGTAGCTGGTGAAAACAGGAACATTCTTCTCGTTGCAGATCGTACCAACAACGGTATCATTCTGCGCAACGGTGTTATCAGAAGGAATATAGACGGCCTTCACCTCAGAAGCCATATTGGTAACCAACGCCTGCAATTCGGTAACCTCAGAGAAGGTATATGCAGTAACTACAACGCCATTCTCCTCAAACAGGGCCTTCACTGCCTCATACTGGATCACGGAGTTAGACTCGTTGATGCAGTACAGAACGCCAACCTTGTCGCCTTCCACCAAATTCAAGGTGTCGATCATCATCTGTGCCTGCTCATCAAACGGAACAGCATCAGAAGTACCGGTAACGTTTGTGGGAATGTTGCCGTTAAAGGTATCATTATAGTCAGTTACAGAAGTACCCAGAACAGGGATCTTAGTGGTAGCATTCGCTGCTGCCAGCAGGGCGGGTGTTGCGTTGCCCATAATCAGATCAACATTCTTGGCGGTAAATGTGTTGACAACGGTAGAACAGAGATTTGCCTCACCGGCAACCTGTGTATCGATGGTAACTGTCTTTCCTGCCTTCTCGATTTCCTCGGTCAAAGCTTCACAGAAGCCCTTAGTCGCCTGGTCCAGTGCGTCGTGAACCATCAGCTGGCAAACGCCAACCGTATAGCTTGTCTTTTCGCCACCTGCACAGCCGGTAAGGCAAAGGCAGCCCAGCATAAGAATTGCCAAAGCAATTGCAGTGATTCTTTTCATAGTAATATCTCCTTTTACATTTTTCACGGCAAGCCGTGTTAATTACATATAAAAAACGCCCCTGTATCACTACAGGGGCGATCGTAATCGCGGTACCACTCTGTTTCACGCATTCCTCACAGAATACGCCTCATCAGGCTCTGACAAGCCTTAGCGATGTAACGGTCGCTCCGTTGTGCCTACTAAAGTTCAACACACTGCTCACAGAATGAACTTCAAGCAAATATTACCATTGCCTCGCACCATCCGGCAACTCTCTGACGCTTTTCTTTGCTCTACTCTTTCTGCTCAAACGCATTTATCTTTAAAACTATGCGATGATTCTAACAGGTTTTCCCGTATCTGTCAAGTATTATTTACAAATTGATCTGCTGAAAAACACCATCAAAAAGAACGAACTCCTTGCGGAATCCAATATCTCGTAACATCGCCTTTGCTTCCCCAAACCAACAGTCAAGCATATTCTTGTCATGGCAATCGGAATTCAACACAATTCCAACATCTGCCTTTTTCATTCTATGCAGAAGTTCAGCACTCGGATACGGTGTAGTTCGCATTCCCCGGGCTATGGCACCGGTATTGATTTCAAAAAGGCAGCCGCTTCCAATAGCAATATCAAGGTATTCAGAAGCGATCTGCACATACTCCCGGTCATCCATAAACATACCATCATTTATTTCATCAAATTTGGTAATAAGATCAAAATGACCAATAATATCCGGTTTTCTTTTCAAGATGTACTCACAGAATGGGCCGTAATAGGCGTGGGCATATTGAATTGGGTCATTGCCAAAAAGGGACAGACATTTATCAAGACATTCAGGACTTCCGTCCACAGAGTAATATTCCCCGTCTTTTAATACATAGTGGCTGGAGCTGATAATGTAATCATAATCCTCTCTGTTAGCAGGATAGATCAGATCCTCCTCCACGCCCAAATATATCTGAATATTCGCTTTATACTTTTCCGCAAGACCACGGATGGTGGAAATATAGCCTTCTACATCACGCATACAGAAACTGGTATCCCTTTTTGTAAATCCGTGACCGGAAAAACCTAAGGCATCAAACCCCTTTTTAATGGCAGCCAGAGCCATTTCTTCCGGTGAATTCTTGCCGTCGCAATAAGTAGAATGGGTATGATAATTGGTAAGCATATTGCATCCCCCAAGATCGATTTGCATTGATTCTACCAAATTTTCCGGGATAATGCAAGTAACTGTAGATTGAGTTTTACAAGCTTCTGTGGTATAGTGAAAGAAAAAGCAAAGGATGTGCTGAAATTGGAAAAAGTTGCTGTTTTGGGCGCCGGTACTATGGGCCCCGGCATTGCCATTACCTATGCTTTGCACGGGTGCAAAACTGCCATATATTCCCGCACACAGAAGACTCTGGATTCTGCAAAATCAGTGATTGAAGGAAGTTTGGCACTGCTGGTTGAAGAGCAACAGATCACCACAGAAGAAGCTGCCGCTACACTGAAGAATCTTGAATTTACAGACAATCTTTCTGCGGCTGTGAAAGACGCCTGGTATATTGCAGAAACAATTGTTGAACGACCAGACCCCAAGAGAGCGCTCTACGAACAACTGGATGCGCTGCTACCGGAAGATGTAATGATTGCCAGCAACACCTCTTATCTCAACATTTTTGAACTGATGCCCCAGCGCAGACAGCCTTACACCCTTATTTCTCACTGGTATGCACCGGCACACATCCTCCCACTTGTAGAAATTGTCCGGGGACCGGAAACCACAGATTCCGTTATGGATAAAGTAACAGAATTCCACAAAGCCTGCGGAAAAACTGCTGTGCGGATGGAAAAATTCATCAACGGATTTATTGTCAACAGAATGCAGAGCGCAATGACCCGGGAGGTGCTGTATCTCATAGAAAACGGCTACTGCTCTCCGGAAGATATCGACCTTGCGGTGAAAACAAGTCTGATGCCCCGAGGTCTTTTACTGGGACTTGTGCAGAGAATGGACTTTAACGGACTTGATATGGTTGCCAACGGTCTGAACAACAAAAATTTCACCCCCTCCCCTGTTGTTGAGCATCCCAAATTTATTTTCGACCATGTAGCCAACGGCGAGTACGGTGTAAAATCCGGAAAAGGGCTATATGATTATTCCCACCAGTCTCAGGTAGAAACCTTGAATCAGCGTGACCGATTGCTTTTAAAAAGCGTTGCGCTTGGTAACCAAACCATCAAAGAACCCTTCCATAAATAAACTGCGCGGAGCATATGCATATGCTCCGCGCAGTTTATTTACTTAAACAGCTCCGCTACCCGTTTCATCATATCCCGGATTGGCAGATCATAGGGGCAGCGAGTCTCGCAGACACCGCAGCCGATACAATCAGATGCATTCTTATCCAGATTTGCGTAACGCTCACGGGCCCAGTCCTGCAAATTGTAGCGAGTGTAGTAACCCTCCAGCAGGAACTGCACCGAAATAGGGATACCGGCACTGCAAGGTGCACAATAATTGCAGCGACGACAGAACTGTGTTCCCAGTTCCTTGCGAATACGCTCCATTTTTTCTTTCTCAGCCGCAGAAAGAGGCGCCGTATCACAAACAGCAGCCAAATTCTGCTCCAATTCCTCCGGTGCAGCCATACCGGGGATAACCACAGAAACATCCGGGTTGGAAACAATAAAGCGCAGTGCCAAAGTTGCATCATCAATCGCACCACCGGCAAGCGGTTTCATATCAATAAAGCCAATATTTCGCTCAGTACAAACACGGATTAATTCTTCGCCCTGTGTCTCCACAATGTTATAGGGAAACATAATGGTTTCCACCCAATCAAACTCCACAGCTCTGCGGAACAGATCTACAGTATGCAGCGTAATACCGATATGTCCGATCTTCCCTGCTGCCTTTGCTTCCTGCAACGCTTCCAAAGCACCGCCGGGAGCAAGGATCTCATCCAATGCCGCTGCATTGGGATTATGGATCTGGTACAAGTCAATATAATCTGTACGCAAATTCTTAAGGCTGATATCAATGTCCGCAGCCATAGCTTCTTTGGTTTTTGAACCGCTTTTCGTAGCAAGGACAAAATCCTGACGGATGCCTTCCAACGCATAGCCTAAGTATTCCTCACTGACCGTGTAGGCACGGGCAGTATCAATATAATTCACACCGGCATCGTGAAGTTTGCGAATCAGCTGCTTTGTACCCTCTGCATCAATGCGCTGAATGGGAATACCGCCAAAACCCATACGGGAGATCTTTAAACCGGTTTTACCTAAAATTCTATATTCCATCATTTCTTATCCTTTATCTGTGCCTGAAGGTGCATAGAAAGCACCGCCAGTGATGTTGCCATATTTTCGTTCTGCACAAGAATCCCCTGGGGAACATCCAAATGGGTAGGCGCAAAATTCCAAACTGCTTTGATTCCGCAACCAATCAAACGATCACATACCTCCTGCGCGCAGTTTGTAGGCACTGTAATGATCGCCATCAGCACCTTATTCTGTTTGCAAAAGGCTTCCAACTGCCCCATAGGGTAAATATTCTTCCCTTCGACAACCTTTTGCCCACAGGTAGCCACATCAAAGGCAGCCAGAATATTCAAACCGTATGCCGCAAATCCGCTGTAGCCCAAAAGAGCCTGTCCAAGTTTACCGGCACCGATCAGAATTGCATCGGTGGTATTGTCATAGCCTAAAAACTGGCTGATATCTTCAATAAGACTTTCCCGAAGGTAGCCGATTTTCGGGCGTCCTCCATCGGAAACCATAGCAAGATCCTTACGAACCTGCACTTCTCCCATACCCAGCGCGTTGGCCAAGCCGGTTGCGGAGATATAGGGACTCGCATCCTCCGGAATGCTTTTCAAATAGGATAAATAACCAGGCAGGCGCTTGAGTACAGACTTTGAAATTTCTTTCTTTTGCATAATAACCTCCCGATCCAATCGATACAAAATTATATCGATATAATTCTGTATCGATTATATCAGTATATTACAGTATTTTCAAGAAGAAATTATGCACAACTTGTCTGTCTGAGCAATTCTTTTTTTAATTTTAGCATAATCCGTTTCTCAAGGCGAGAGATGTAGGACTGGGATATGCCCATAATCTCTGCCACCTCCTTTTGTGTCTGTTCCCGTCGCCCCTCTAAACCGAATCGCATACAAACAATATCCTTTTCTCGCTGAGGCAACTCACTGACCGCCTGTTTCAGCAATTTAAGATCCACATCATCCTCCAGCGGACGCAGGATCATATCCTCATCTGTGCCCAGAATATCCGACAGCAGCAGCTCATTACCATCATAATCCATATTGATAGGCTCATCCAAAGAAACTTCCATTTTCTGATTTGATATTTTCCGAATATACATCAATATTTCATTTTCAATGCACCTGGAAGCATAGGTTGCCAGCTTGATATTTTTATCAGACCGGTATGTACTGATGGCCTTTATAAGTCCAATGGTGCCTATGGAAATCAGATCCTCCAGATTGATCCCTGTATTTTCAAATCTTCTGGAAATAAATACCACAAGGCGAAGATTGCGCTCAATCAAAAGCTGCTTTGCCTCCTCATCGCCTTGCTCCAGCCTTTCGATGGCGTTTTTCTCCTGTTCTCCCTTCAGTGGTGCCGGCAGTACATCTGCGCCACCTATGTAATAGATCGCTCTCTTTCTATAAAGAATTGATAACAAAAACAAAACAATCTTTTTGATCATACTGTACCTCCTGTTAACGCCTGATAACCGCCATCGCCGTCTAACCCTTCCGGTGAGAATGCCACCAATGAGCTCCCCTTTCGATTTCCGATCCTCACCTCCCTGATCCGCATTGCCAAAAGCATACCGCTCGACTGCCCCACCGCTTTGTAGGGAATCAGCCGCAGGCCGGGTATTCCGGATGAAACCACTGCTTCCATAGGATTCCGCAGCTGCTGAACCGAAAGCCCCGTTAGCCGCTGCGCAGTATCACCTCCCACAACCAGTACCGGTTTACCGGTCAACGGATCGCAAAGTGTGTTGCCTGTATCATGCAGCGCAGTCAAGCACAACCGCTGACCCGCATGGCAAATTTCCACCGGCACGAAATGTCTGCTACCAATCTTGTCGCAAAAACCGGCACCACACAGTACAACTACACCGCCAGCCGCTGCCAACAGCGACCAAAAGCCGCCTGTTCCCAATCCCAGCGCGATCCCACCCAACGCCATACTCAGCAGCACAAAAACACAGCCTCTGCGCATAAGACCCTTTACACCAAAGGCAATCCATGCCATCAGTCCAAGACACACCATTCGCCAAAGTGTGTTACCAAGAAAGCCCAACTGCGGCAAC
Organism: Faecousia sp.; assembly: GCA_045651005.1. Taxonomy (GTDB): domain Bacteria; phylum Bacillota; class Clostridia; order Oscillospirales; family Oscillospiraceae; genus Faecousia. The sequence goes on along the minus strand of JAZRRS010000017.1, from coordinate 3,435 downwards.
AGACACGCACCGCTGTAAATGCCACCCAAAGCTGCGGCAAGAATGGGTCTTCCTATCCTGGACGGTTGTCCACACAAGCGATTTGTCCCCAAAATCAGCAAAAAGTCCACAATAAAGTTAAGAAAAAACACCAAATCCAGATAAACTGTCATACCTGCTATGCCCCCTTTCCTCGCAGTGAGTATATCTCACCGAAAGAAAAAATCCAGTCAAAACAAGCCTTCCTGCGGCTGTCCGAATGCGACCAGCAACGATACACATCTACGGCATTGCTACTAAAAACATAGAAAGCGGCAGCCGGTTCAATCGGCTGCCGCTTAATTCTGTCGCAAGATTTATTCTTTTTCTTCACGCTGCACACTGCGTATATTTTTCTCTGCTTTAAAACGAGGGATCATTACCTCATGGCTGCAACCCAAACACCGAAGGCGGAAATCCGCACCGGTGCGCAATACCAACCACTTCTTTTCACCGCAGGGATGTGCTTTTTTCATAACCAGAACATCGCCCAAACGAATATCCATTACTTTGCCCCCTTGATAGCATCCCAATACTGCTTGGCTGCCTGCTCCAGCTTATTATCACCGTATGTATAATACTGCGTTTCTGCTAAGGCATCCGGCAGATACTGCTGTTTGACCCAGCGATTGGGGAAATTATGAGGATATAGATACCCCTGCTCACGTTCCTGCGTGTAGGTATCGGCGTGGACATTCTGCAAATGCCGCGGAAAATCTCCACCCATACCCTTCCTCACATCTGCAAGCGCAGCATCCAAAGCAATATGACCTGTATTGGATTTTGGGGATGTAGCCATCAGCACAGCGGCATCACCCAAAGGAATACGAGCTTCCGGCATACCCAACATCAGTGCCATATCCACACAGGATTTTACAATAGGAATAATCATAGGATAAGCCAGTCCCACATCTTCGGCCGCAATGACCATCAACCTTCTGCAAGCAGACTGCATCTGTCCGACCTCCAAAAGCCGTGCCAGATAGTGCACTGCCGCATCCGGGTCTGAGCCACGAATGGATTTTTGAAGTGCGGAAAGCAGATCGTAATAATTATCTCCGTCACGATCTGCTCGCATTGCGCTCTTCTGCGTGACCTGCTTGGCATCTGCAAGAGTAAGAGATATGGTATTCCCTTCCGGAACGGCAGCTGAGAATAACACCTCTACAGCATTCATCGCTTTACGAAGATCTCCGCCACAAGCACCGGCAATGTACTCCAGCGCCCCATCTTCCGCTTTGGCAGAAAGTGCTGTCCGTTCTTCCAAAAATTCCACCGCACGTTTTACTGCTTTTAGGGCAGCTTCTGAGGATATCTGCTTAAATTCAAAGACCGTAGATCGACTGAGAATTGCGTTGAACACATAGAAATAAGGATTCTCCGTAGTCGATGCAATCAGCGTGATCTTACCGTTCTCAATATACTCAAGATGCGACTGCTGCTGTTTTTTATTGAAAGATTGAATCTCATCCAAGTATAATAGTACACCATTGGGTGCCATAAATGTATCCAGCTGTGCTACAATGTTTTTAATATCCGCAGTAGAGGCAGTGGTAGCATTGAGTTGATACAAAGTGCGGTTTGTTTGTTTTGCAATGATATTGGCAACAGTGGTCTTACCCGTACCACTGGGACCATAAAAGATCATATTGGGAATTTTTCCGGAATCCACAAGCCGGCGCAGAATCGCATTTTCTCCCAAAATATGCTCTTGTCCAAATACCTCATCCAAGGATTGCGGACGCAAAAGATCCGCAAGTGGCTGATACATACGACGGCTCTCCTTCCATCAAAAAGTAGCTACATCCTCCGTTGCGGGCTCCGCAGGCACGACGCTGACCGCTGTCAGCACAGGCCCTGCTTCTCCCTTATAAAGCGGATGCTTTTCGGTTGTGACCTTTGCCTCCACCATAACCCAGGATCTGGATTCCAGCTTGGAAGCACCCTCATATCTGCAAGGCACGCCGCAAAACTGGATATCATCAGCACAACAGGTCATTACAAATCGACCGGGAGCAAACATTCCGTTCTTTTCACGACGAAGCATTGCTACTTGTCCTTTAAAACGAACTGTCTTTCCGTTGTACTTCGCAGGCTCCTCCGTTACATCACGATACCACAGTGCATAATCCTCGTCCGCCACATCGATCACAGGGGCATTGATATCAAACGGCAACGGATCTTCAATATCATCAAAAGCAGTTGATCCGTCAGCAAACTCGTAAAGAATGTCCATTTTTCTGTTAGCGGCTCGCACAAGCTTATGGAAAGGCATTGTATCCATACCCATAGGAATACGATTAAAGCAAACCATTTCTCCACCAACAAGCTTATCCATTACCAGATTGCGCATATTGGCATTGTACGTCATAAAGGTGGTTGCGTCCGCAAACATAACCTCCTGTGCAACTACCCAATCCTCAGGAAACCGACTGTATATATCACCGACCAGCTGCATACCGTTCAGCTCTGCCACAACACGTTGCGCTTTGTGCTTTTTTGCAAGTGCTTGAAGTTCCTTGGTGGTAACCGTCTCTTGATCCAGCACTTCCAGATAGACATTCTGATGAGGATATGCAGAAATATCATATTCCTCTTCACCCTCTTCAAAAACAAGAAGAAGGGTTCTCTCACCTGCGTTGAATCTGGTATCTTCCAAGGTTTCTTGAATAAACTTCGTCTTACCGGAATCCAGGAAACCGGTAAATACATATACAGGAATCTGTACCATACGCTTACACCCCAAACAAAGCGGCAATATCTTCTTCGTCCAATTCAGAGCCGATAACACAGAGCTTACCGGTCACTGCAGCACTGCCGGAACGAACATTCGCCTCACCGGGCACATAGTCAAAATGAATCCAGCTTCCATCCTCAGCCGCTACAATACCCTTGGCGCGGAGGACAAACCCGTATTCTCTGGAATCCAGTTTGTGCAGTGCTGCCTCAACTGCCTCCATCGTAAACTTTCTTGCCGTCTCAACGCCCCAGGAGGTAAAGACCTCATCGGCGTGGTGATGATGGTCGTGTCCACAGGAGCAGTGCTCATCGTGATCGTGGTGATGATGCTCGTGGTCGTGATCGTGACCACAGCAGCAGTGCTCATCGTGATCATGGTGGTGATGATGCTCGTGGTCGTGATCGTGACCGCAGCAGCAGTGCTCATCGTGATCGTGGTGATGATGCTCGTGCTCATGATCGTGACCACAGCAGCAGTGCTCATCGTGGTCATGGTGATGGTGCTCATGGTCATGGCCGCAGCAGCAATGATCATCGTGGTCATGGTGATGATGGTGCTCGTGCTCATGGTCGTGGCCACAGCAACAATGATCATCGTGATCGTGGTGATGGTGATGATGCTCAGCGTGCTCCTTCTCCAGCTTGGCAAGTTCATCCGCCAGGGTAGCTTTACCTTCC
>JAZRRS010000016.1:0-4781 GCA_045651005.1 Faecousia sp. | reverse complement strand
TTGGGGAGGTGGCTTGAATTGCGGGAGCAATTCACTCAAACCCTCCCCAAGTCGCCTCTTTGGGTACTTTCTTGGCGAAACAAGAAAGTACCGCCGCCGGCAGGCATAACCATCTTTCGAGTCAGATCACAGCAATATTGCCTTCGGCAATAAGGGAGGGTCACAGCAATATTGCCTTCGGCAATAAGGGCGAGTCACAGCCTCGCCCCTACAAAAGCTGCTTCGTTACCAAGCAATTACGGGTAACAAACACAACCGCACTGTGCACGCATTGTCTGCGGCGACTCGCCGCCCTCGCCCCTACGAAGGATATTTGTTTTGTAGGGGCGGAGCTGCGATCCGCCCTATCCCTACGAAATGAGCGCTTGTACTTTTTGCTCTTTTTTGATAGAATAGAAGAAACCTTTTAAGGAGCTTTTTTATGCAGTGGCTGGAGATTACCATAGAAACAACACCGGAACGGATCGACGAGACAGTGAACGCCCTGTCCTCGGCTGGCTTTCCGGAACTGATGATCGAAGATCAAGAGGAATTTGAAACTTTTTTAGAAGAAAACAAAGCTTATTGGGATTACATTGACGAAGATCTGCAACAAAAGCTGCAAGGTCTTTCCCGGATCAAGCTGTATCTGGAGGACACGGACACACAAGGTCTTAACCGACTGAAAGATCTGGTATCCCGGTTGGGTCTGAATATGACCAGTGAAGTCCTGGCGGAGACCAACTGGGAAGAGAGCTGGAAAGACAATTATCCGCCCCAGCCGGTGGGCGAAAAGCTGGTGGTGCTGCCTTACTGGCTGGAAAATACCGACCTCCAGGACAGACTGCCTGTGGTCTTAGATCCCGGCCTTACCTTTGGTACCGGTGCGCATCCCTCCACCCGTATGGTGTTGGAGACGATGGAAAAGACGGTAAAGCCGGGGGATACCTGCATTGACCTTGGCAGCGGCAGCGGTATTCTCTCCATTGCCGCATTGCGGCTGGGGGCAAGCAGTGCCGTGGGCGTGGACATTGACCCCAAAGCCGAGGACATCGCCCGGGAAAACGCAGCCTATAATCACTACACTGCGCCCCAATTTACGGCACTGACCGGAAATGTGCTTTCTGACAAAAAGCTGATGGCGCAGCTGAAAGAAAACGCCTATGATGTGGTGCTGGTGAACATCGTGGCCGATGTGATCGTAGCACTGTCGCCGGTACTTCCGGAGCTGATGGACGGAGGCAGTACACTGATCTGCTCCGGCATTCTTGATACACGGCTGGACGACGTCAAGCAAGCCCTTCAACGGGCAGGTCTTACGGTGAAGTCCGTAAAGGAATGCGAAGAATGGCGCTGCGTAACAGCAAAACGATAATCAACATTCGTTCCAATATTGAGGTGAATTTATGCACATTCCCTATCGTACCCGGCATGCACTGAAAAAAGCCGGCTTCCTTGCTTTGATTGCACTGATAGTGCTTTCTATCTGCTATCTTTTCTGGTTTTTGTGGCTGGGCAGATATGTGATCTATACCAGAGAAAACGGTGCCGTACTGGATATGACCTTAGACCCTCAGATCGCAGAAGGCGCACCGGCTGTGCCGCCGGAGGAGGAGACTATTTCCATTTACTACAACGAGGGTGACAACGCCATCAACACCAGCCGGGAGCTGACCCAGATCGTAGGCTATTATGCGGATACGGAGCTGCTTTCGGATATGGCGTTGGTGCAGCAGCAGATAGAGCTGCTGCCTATGGGCACACCGGTAATGCTGGATGTGAAGGACGGAAAAGGCAACTTTTACTATAGCTCCTCCGTCAGCAGCAACCGCCGGGCATCCGTTGACCCTACAGCTATGGATGCACTGATCAAAGCTTTGGACAAAAAGGGTATGTATCTCATTGCAAGACTCCCGGCACTGCGGGATTACTCCTTCGGTCTGAATCAAACAGACAACGGACTGTTTGTATCCAGCGGTGCGTACCTGTGGGCAGACGATGAGTACTGCTACTGGCTGGATCCCACAAAACAAGGCACTGTGAGTTACCTTTTGGAGATCGTAGCGGAGCTGAAAAAGCTTGGCTTCGACGAAGTGGTATTTGATGAGTTCCGCTTCCCGGATACGGACAATCTGAAATTCTCCGGTGACCGTCAGCAGGCGCTGAACGAGGCCGCTAAGACCATTACTACCTCCAGCGCCGACCAGAGCTTCACCGTTTCCTTCGTGACTACGGCACAAGCGTTGACGCTGCCGGGAGACCGCAGCCGCCTTTACTTAAAAGATGTGGCAGCCGCAGAAGCGGCAGCGGTGGCAGGCGGCTTTGGTTTGGACGATCCGGCAATGCACATTGTATTTCTGACGGAAAACCACGACACCCGTTTTAATGACTACAGCGTACTGCGTCCGCTGGACTCCGCGGGCTAAAACAGTTTTCTGTCATTCTGAGGAGCGTACGCGACGAAGAATCTCCTTCTTATGATAGGGATTCTTCGCTTCGCTCAGAATGACCGTTCCCTCATTTATCAAAATAAAACCCTATGGTATGCTTATGAATACAACAAAAATCAACAGAAAAGTACTGATTATTTCCATAATCTCCGGTGCTATCCTGCTTTTGGCTCTTATTTTGTGTCTTATTTTGATTCCTAAAAACACGCCCGAGCCTACTGCTTCCACAGAGACCACTGTGCCCACACAGACCCTTGGAGGCATTGCCGCCATGGAGTTTACTTACGAAGGCGACTATCTCACCTGTCTTTCCCAGGAAAGCGTTTTGGGCATCGATGTTTCCACCCATCAAGGTGACATTGACTGGAAACAGGTACGGGCGGCAGGCATCCGCTTTGCTATGATCCGCATCGGCTACCGTGGCACAGACCAAGGAGGCATCTACGAGGACGAAAACGCCCAAAAAAATTACGACGGCGCAAAAAAAGCCGGTATTTTGGTAGGCGGCTACTTCTTCTCCCAGGCGGTGAATGAACAGGAAGCCATAGAGGAAGCAGAGTTTGCTTTGGCGATCACCGAGTCCTGGCAGCTGGATCTGCCTCTGGTGTACGACTGGGAGTACACCGGAGAAACCACCCGTATTGCCGGGATGACCGCCCGTCAAGTAACAGACTGTACCACTGCCTTCTGCCGTACCGTGGAGGAAGCCGGCAGGAAGCCTATGGTGTATTTCAACACCGACCAGGCACGGACTCTTCTGTACCTGGAGGAGCTATATCAGTGGCCCTTCTGGGTGGCTGTTTACACCGATTCCCCGGAATTTTCCGAAACCGTGGATATGTGGCAGTATACAGACAGCGGTTTTGTGCCGGGAATCAGCACAAATGTGGATATTAACCTGCTTTTTCCCCGGAAAGCTCTTGCGTAAGGAAAAAAATTGGTGTATAATGCCAATAAGCTATGCTTACATACCTCCCGCTCAGAGGGAGGGGGCGATCCGTTTGTAAGTACACTAAATTCTGAAAAGGAGAAATAATTATGTTTAATGCTATGATCGAAGTTCTGCGCGCCAACCCCCGGAAGATCGTGTTCACCGAGGGTCACGACGCCCGTATTCTGGAGGCTACCGCTCGTCTGAACGAGGGTAAGTTCCTGACCCCCATCCTCATTGGCAATGTTGAGGAAGTCAAGGCCAATGCTGCCAAGGGCGGCTACAACATCGAAGGTGTGGAGATCATTGATCCCCTGACCTACGAAGGTATGGACGCTATGGTAGAAAAGATGGTAGAGCTGCGTAAGGGCAAGATGTCTCCCGAAGACTGCCGCAAGGCTCTGTCCAAGGGCAACTACTTCGGCACTATGATGGTGAAGATGGGTCTGGCTGACTCCCTGCTGGGCGGCGCAACCTACTCCACCGCTGACACTGTCCGTCCTGCACTGCAGCTGGTGAAGACCAAGAAGGGTGCAAACCTGGTTTCCTCCTGCTTCATTATGGTCCGTGGCGAAGAGAAGCTGGCTATGGGCGACTGCGCTATCAACCTGGGCTACGAGGATCGCCTGGACAAGGACGGCAATGTGGTGCTCACTGCTGCTCAGCAGCTGGCTGAGGTGGCTGTGGAAACCGCACGCACCGCCAAGGTGTTCGGCATTGACCCCAAGGTAGCTATGCTGAGCTTCTCCACCAACGGCTCCGGTAAGGGCAACACCGTGCAGCTGAGCCACGATGCTGTGATCGAGGCACGGAAGCTGGACGAGACTCTGCTCATCGACGGTGAAATGCAGTTCGACGCAGCAGTTGCTCCCGAGGTTGGTCAGCTGAAGTTCCCCGGCTCTCCTGTTGCCGGCTACGCCAACACCTTCGTGTTCCCCAATATCGAGGCTGGTAACATCGGCTACAAGATCGCACAGCGTCTGGGCGGCTTCGAGGCATACGGCCCCATCCTGCAGGGTCTGGCTGCTCCCATTAACGACCTGTCCCGTGGCTGTAACGCTGACGAGGTCTACAAGATGGCAATCATCACCGCCGCTCTGGTGTAATTTCATACGTTCCAATTCCCCAAGTGCTTCGGCACTTGGGGAATTTTTTGTTGGGGCGGAGCTGCGATCCGCCCTTTCTTCGTCACCGAGCATTCTCATTGATTGGGTACAATCTTCTGTTTCTGTGTAATTGCAATGCAATCTCTATCCCATACAGGAAGCACCGGGCAAATCGTAAATTCGTGTTTGCACCTTCGTAAATGCGCGCCTGGTGGGGTCTTGGGGAGGTGGCTTGAATTGCGGGAGCAATTCACTCAAACCCTCCCCAAGTCGCCTCTTTGGGTACTTTCTTGGCGAAACAAGAAAGTACCGCCG
>JAZRRS010000015.1:0-12388 GCA_045651005.1 Faecousia sp. | reverse complement strand
TCATCCTGAGCGGAGCATAGCGGAGTCGAAGGATCCCCTTCAATTTTCTAGGAGTTCCAATGTTTTTCTTCTTAAGACGGGGATTCTTCGTCGCTGTGCTCCTCAGAATGACAGTGTAAGCGGAGCGACAAACCGGAATTTGAATATCATCATTATTAGGGAGGCTATAGTATGGCATCCAACCGTATTGGACGTATCAATGAGGAGATCCAAAAGGAGCTGTCCTCTTTGATCCGTAATTTAAAAGACCCCAGAGTGCAGGATACGATGATCTCCATCACCCACGTAGAGGCGACTCCTGACCTGCGCTATGCCAAGATATTTGTCAGCTTTTTGCAGACCGAGCGGGCAGCAGATGCATTAAAGGGACTGAAGTCCGCAGGCGGCTATCTGCGCCGGGAATTGGGAAGAAGTCTGCAGCTGCGCTACACGCCGGAGCTGGTGTGGGAGCTGGATGATTCCATTACCTATGGTGCGAAAATGCTGAAGCTTATCAATTCATTAGAGGTAAAGAACGATGAGGAGTCTGACGATCAGTGATACTGCGGCATATTTTCTTGCACGCAACAGCTTTACCATTGTGACCCATCGCCGTCCCGACGGTGATACCCTGGGCAGTGCTGCGGCTTTGTGCCGTGGTCTGCGCAGCATAGGAAAATCTGCATATATTTTGTATAATCCTGAGATTACGGAGAAATATGCCCATCTGTTGGAGGGGATTTCCAAGCCTGCGGTACAGCCGGGAGATGTGGTGGTCTCTGTGGATGTGGCATCTCCTGGAATGCTGCCGGAGGCGTTTGCCCATCTGTTGGGACATATTGATCTGCGCATTGACCATCACCGTTCCAGCGAAAGTTTTACCAATTTTGAATTGGTAGAACCCCAGGCAGCAGCCTGCGGTCAGATTATTTATGACATAATGGTGCAGCTGGGTGTACATTTGGATACGCCTATGGCAAACGCACTGTATACGGCTATTTCAACAGATACGGGCTGTTTCCGCTATGCCAATACCCAAAGTCATACCTTTGAGGTGGCGGCAGCCTGTGCGGAGGTCAGTAAGGATCTGCCGCATTTAAATCAGGTGCTGTTTGAGACCAATTCGCTGAAGCGGCTGAAGCTGCAAGGCTGGATCGTTGAAAATTTGCAGTTCCTTTGTGGCGGTAAGATCGCCATTTGTGCGTTGCCTCTTGCGGTGGAGAAGGAAATGGAATTGACCGAAGACGATATGGAGAACATTTCCGGCTTCCCCCGTTCTATTGAGGGTGTAAAGATCGCAGCCACATTGCGGCAGCAGGAGGACGGCATTGTGAAGCTGTCTGTCCGGGCGCTTCCGGAGTACGATGCCAGTGCCATTTGTTCAAAATTTGGCGGTGGCGGACACCGTGGCGCCGCCGGTGCCAGTATGGATATGACGATGGAACAGGCAGTGGAGGCAGTGATTGCTGCAATGCCAAGCTTATAAGGGGTTTCTATGAACGGTATTGTGATCATTGATAAGCCTCAGGACTGGACCAGTCAGGATGTGGTTTCCAAGCTCCGGGGAGTGTTGCATACAAAGCGCATCGGTCACGGCGGTACGCTGGACCCGATGGCAACCGGTGTCTTGCCGGTGTTTGTTGGCAGAGCTACACGGGGCGTGGAGTTTTTTGAACACGCAGAAAAGACCTATGAGGCAGTGCTGCGCCTGGGCATCACCACAGATACCGAGGACATCACCGGTACGGTGCTGACAGAAAAACCGGTGGTGGTAACACAGGCGGAATTGGAGATGGCGCTGCAACAGTTCCGTGGGGATATTTTGCAGATACCGCCTATGTATTCTGCCATCAAGATCGGTGGACAAAAGCTTTGCGATCTTGCCCGAAAGGGAAAAGAGGTGGAACGCAAACCTCGGCCTGTGACCATTCATCAGTTGTCGCTTTTGGCTTTTGACGGGGTAGAGGCGACGCTTCGTGTTCGCTGCTCTAAGGGTACGTATATCCGCACACTTTGTAAGGATATTGGAGAAGCCTTGGGTTGCGGTGGCTGTATGGCGCACCTGCGCAGAACTGCGGCTGGGGCATACACCATTGAGGAGGCGATCCCTTTGGCTGCGTTGGTGGAATCCGCTGACCCCGAGAAGTATCTGCGCCCTGTGGATACTATGTTTGCGGACGTTCCGGCGGTTACTTTGACAGAAAAGCAGACCCTTCGCTGCCGCAATGGCAACAGCTTCTCCGTGGATCTCACCGAAGGCACCTACCGCGTCTACGATGAAAAGGGAGAATTTCTTGCGCTGTCCAAGGTGGAAGAAAAAGTTATGTCAACCATAAAAAGTTTTTTTAATATAGAATAAAACTGTATGATGAAAGAAAAAACCATCTATGCCCTGGGCTTTTTTGACGGGGTGCATTTGGGTCATCAGGCGTTGCTTTGTGCCTGCCGGACCTTAGCAAAACAGAATAATTGCAGTGCCGGAGCTGTGACGTTCAGTGTTCATCCCGATGGGGTGGTATCCGGAGAGGCACCACTTTTGATCAACAGTATTCTTGATCGGGGGTTGCTTTTGAAGTACTACGGAATGGAGTCCGTTGTGGCACTGACCTTTGACAAAAGTCTTATGACCACGCACTGGTCAAAGTTTTTAACGGCTCTTGTGGAGAAGGGGGCGGCAGGCTTTGTCTGCGGCAGTGATTTCCGTTTCGGTGCAGGCGGCTTAGGTACAGCGAAGAAGCTGGAAGCATTTTGCAGGAAAAGGGAGTTGCCCTGTGCCATTGTTCCTCAGCAGGAGGTAGACGGCATCCGGGTGTCATCCACCTATATCCGCAGCCTTTTGGAAGCTGGAGATATGGAGGCGGCAAACCGTTTCTTGGGACATCCTCATATCCTTTGCGGCAAAGTGGTCAAAGGGAAACAACTGGGTCGCACCATAGGCATTCCCACAGCCAACCTTGCCCTGCCGGAGGAGCTGGTGCAGTTGCCCTTTGGCGTCTATGCCAGCTATGTTCAGGTGGAGGGGGAACGGCATCTGGCTGTGACCAACATCGGTACACGGCCTACGGTGGAAGGGAAGAATATTACGGTAGAGCCGTGGATATTGGACTTCCAGGGGGATCTTTACGGAAAACATATTGTAGTGGAGTTCCACAAATTCTTGCGCCCGGAACAAAAATTTGCTTCTCTTGCGGAACTAAAAGAACAAATTGAAAAAGATGCGGAACAAACCCGCAGTATTCTCTGAAAGCCACTGCCCAATTGGACAGTGGCTTTTCAAATTCCAATTTATTTTGGAATGGTGATGGTCAGTACGATTTGACTTTCCGTTTCCTTCCGTTCGGAGATGGCAGGGATACCGCTGCGCTGAAATCGGGAAAGGGTCTGGGTCACATTTTTTAAAAAGCTGCCAATGTCGGTGCGTATGTGTTTTTCTTCCGGCTCTGCCAAAAGAGATGCGATGTACTGCTCTGCACGGGCAACGCTCATATTCAGCCGGGCAATATTTTCGATGGCTTTTAATTTTTGAGACTCCGTGGGCAGCTTCAGCAGCGCACGGGCGTGACGCTCTGTAAGATTTTGCGCCCGGAGCATTTCCAAAACAGGATCGGAATGGCGTAGCAGCCTAAGCTTGTTGGCAACGGCGCTTTGACTTTTGCCCAATAGCCTTGCCGCCTGTTCCTGGCTCATGGAGAAGGCCTCCATTACACGGCTGATGCCCCGTGCCTGCTCTATGTAATCCAGATCCTGCCGCTGGAGATTTTCCACAAGGGCAGTCATTGCCGATTCGCTGTCATCCATTTGCATAACGATACAGGGAATTTCTGAAAGACCTGCCTGCATTGCGGCACGTAACCGCCGTTCACCGGCGATCAGCTCGTAGTAAGCGCCCACCCGTCGCACGGAAAGTGGCTGCAAGATACCGTGTTGGCGGATGGATTCCGCCAGCTCTGTCAGCGCCTCCTCTCTGAAAATTTTACGGGGCTGTGACGGATTGGCACGAATGCTTCTTGCGGGCAGGAACACAACGCGCCCGGTTTCCATATAAGTTTTCAATCTTTGACACTGCATAGGTGGTCCTCCTCTATGGTCGTGTTCCTATTTTATAAGCCAACGCCACAGAAAAACCACGAATCGGGCAAGAGCAGCTAAAAAATTCATCGACAGACTTTCCCACCATTGCAAAGGAACTTTCCCTGTGCTACAATATTCGGGAAAGTACAGCGGAAAAAGAGGGATCTTATGGCAACAAAGAAGCTATTTTATGAAGATTGTCACATCCGAGTGTTTACTGCCACAGTCACCGGTTGCGAAGAGACGGCAAAGGGCTTTGCGGTAACGTTGGATGCCACAGCCTTTTACCCCGAAGGGGGTGGTCAGGCCTGTGATACGGGGTCTTTGGGTGAGGCAATGGTGCGTGAGACCCGGGAAGAAGGGGAGGAGATCCTGCATTATTGTGACAGACCTGTTGCGGTGGGCGCACAGGTGGAGGGACGCATTGATTGGGAGTCCCGGTTTGACCGAATGCAGCAGCATACCGGTGAGCATATTGTCTCCGGTATTATCCATAAAATGTTCGGGGGTCATAATGTGGGTTTCCATATGGGCACAGAGTCTGTGACCATTGATTTTGACACACCCATTCCACAGGAAGCCTTGGCGGAGATTGAGAGAAAGGCAAATGAAGCGGTATATCAGAATCTGCCTGTGCGCTGTTGGTATCCGTCTCAGGAGGCACTTCCGGAAGTGACCTACAGAACCAAAAAAGCACTGCCCTGGCCGGTGCGTATTGTGGAGATCCCGGACTTCGATACCTGTGCCTGCTGCGGTGTCCACGTGGCAGCTACCGGAGAGATCGGTGAAATAAGATTGCTTTCCTGCGTGAAATTTCACGAAGGTGTGCGGATAGAAATGCTCTGCGGCAGACTGGTTTTTTCGTTTATGAGCAAGGTGCTGGAACAGAACAGGTTGGTCAGCCAAGCATTTTCGGCAAAGCTTTTGGAAACCGGCGCTGCTGCTGAGCGTATGAACGAAACGCTGGCGGCGGAAAAATACCGTGCCACCGGACTGGAAAAACGGCTCTTCGGCTGTATTGCACAGGGCTATACCGATAAAGGGAATGTGGTGCATTTCGAGGATGGATTGGAATCGGTCTCTGTCCGTCAGCTGGCAGATCAAGTGGCAGAGGTTTGCGGCGGTACGGCGGCGGTGTTCTCCGGCTGTGATGAAGCAGGCTATAGTGTTTGCCTTGTGAATAAAGCAGGCGACGTGAAGGCGCTGGGACAGGCAATGAACGAAGCGCTTTCCGGAAGAGGCGGCGGCAAACCCGGCTTCTTTCAAGGCAGTGTGAAAGCAACACGCAGGCAGATCGAAGCCTTTTTTCAAAAATGAATAGCACAGGGGAGGCATAATTGCCTCCCCTTGTCTCATAGGTTACTCACAAGGAGGGGTCTGGATGAAACGTTTGATTTCTTTGTTGTTGGTGCTGGTGCTGCTGCTTGGCGCACTGCCCTTGTGGGCTGCCGGTGTGGAATTACAAATCGATGGCAAAAGTGCTGTTTTGATGGATGGGGCAACAGGAACTGTGCTTTATGAAAAGAACGCCCACGAAAAATTAGCACCTGCCAGTGTCACCAAGGTGATGACTATGCTGCTGATCATGGAAGCCATTGATGTGGGGAAGATCCGCTGGGAGGACACAGTTACGGCATCGGAAGCGGCTGCGGAAAAGGGGGGTAGTCAGATCTACCTGAAGGTGGGGGAGACAATGTCGGTGTCGGATATGGTGAAATCCATTGCCGTCAGCTCTGCCAATGACTGTGCCTGTGCTATGGCAGAGCATATTGCCGGCAGCGAAGCTGCCTTTGTGGAGTTGATGAACAAGCGGGCAAAAGAGTTGGGAATGGCGGACACCCATTTCGTCAACTGTACCGGTCTGGATGATGCGCCGGAGGCAAGGGAGCATTTGACCTCTGCTTATGACATTGCGCTGATGTCCCGGGAGTTGCTTATAAGTCATCCGGATATTAAAAAGTTTACCACCATTTGGATGGATTCGGTACGGGGTGGCACATTCGGACTGTCCAATACCAATAAGATGGTGCGTTTCTATAACGGCTGCACAGGGCTGAAAACCGGCTTTACCTCCGGAGCAGGCTACTGCCTTTCTTCCTCTGCGGAGCGTGACGGCACAGAGTTGATCGCTGTGGTGATGGGGGCGGAGACATCTCCAAAACGGTTTGCCGCCTGCAAATCTATGTTGGATTACGGTTTTGCTAACTTTTGCGTTTACCGACCGCAGGTAGAAGACGGCACTGTTGCGGTAAAAATGGGAAAAGCGATGCAAGTAAAGGCGGTTCCTTCCCAAAGCTGTCCGTTGCTTATTGAAAAGGCACAAAGAGACGGGGTCACCACAGAGATAATGCTGGAACAGCAGGTCGCTGCGCCGGTTGCCAAAGGACAGCGGCTGGGAACAGCCACGGTCAAGGCCGGCGATCAAGTTCTCGTCCAGATTCCATTGGTGGCGGAAGCTGCGGTAGAACGCCTTGGGTTTTGGGATATTTTCCTGCGCCTGCTGAAATAACCATCTATCATAACCCGGCACACTGAGAAATTCCGGTGTGCCGGGAATGCGTTCATTCGTCTTTCTGAGCGGTCTGCAAAGGCAGGCATTGATAAAACGATTCGTGCTTTTAAACTACCATCAAGTGCTTGCACTTGATGGGGCTTTGTGTTACAATGAAATGAAACATACAAAAAGGGGTTTTGATTATGCAGAACAAACTTCAGGCCGGATTTTCCCGGATCGTCTGTCTTCCGGATAATCTGGTGGCCCATATTGCCGGCGGCGATGCGAAAACGGATATATCCGTTGACGGTCTCCGGGATGAGCTGGCGGTGACTTGCATTGCCTTGATGCAGGGCGGCAAGACGTATTTGATCTATACCTGCGATACAGTGACCATCAATGATTTTTATCATACCACAAAGCAGATGATCACAGATGCCACCGGTGTTCCTGCGGACAAGATTGTTCTCAATGCTACCCACACCCATTCTGCTCCTACGCTGAAGCACGATTTGCCCGGAAGAGATGCTTACCTTGCCAAATTTCATCAGGCCTGTGTGGAGGCTGCTGTGGCAGCCATTGCGGACCTCAGTCCTGCAAAGCTGTCCTACGGCAGTGCCCGGACGGAGAGTATGGTCTTTGTTCGTCACTACTGGATGAATGACGGAACTTCTTTTGGAAACGGTCACGGCACTACCGCAGCCGGTTTTAAGTCCCATATGTATGATGCGGACCCGGAGTGTCAGGTGCTGAAGCTGGCCCGCTGCGCAGAGGATAAAAAAGACATCCTTATGATCAATCTGGCGTCCCACGCAACAATTTGTAGTGGCAAGGAGCTGAAAACCAAGCTTTCGGCTGACTTCCCCTATTATGCCCGTACCTATGTGGAACAGAACGCGGACGTCCACTGCGCTTACTTTATTGCTGCCGGCGGCGATTCCATTCCCGACAGTAGAATAGGACTGTGCCCCAACGGAAAAAATCCCGATGCCTTTGGTACGCAGTTGGGAGAGTGCGTTCTGTCCTGCTTGGGGAATCTGACGGAGGCACAGGGAGACGAAGTCACGCTTTATGGTGAAGTTTATACCGCGAAGCGGATGAAGGAAGGCATAGAGGATCCGGTTCGCCTTGCACACGCCAGAGAGATTCTGGAGCTGAGAACAAAGCATGGAAGCTACAAGGCACCGGAGGTGGTGGAAAAGGTCAAAGAATACGGCTTCCACACCAATTTTGAAGCAACCGGCCTTGTGGGGCGTGCCAATGCGCCGGAAACCGGATCTTTCCCGATTCATGCTATGACCATCGGCAATGTGGGCATCACATTCTTCCCAGGTGAGCTGTTTAGCACCTACGGTAAGCAGATCAAAGAAAACTCTCCCATGGCATTTACCTTTGTTGTCAGCTGCTCCGAGGATCACCAGCTGTATTTCCCCAACGAGATCGGCTGTGAGCATAAATTCTATGAGTATGGCATTACCCGCTATGTTCGGGGTACCGGCGGTGCGGTGGGCAATCGCTACTGCCAGATCTTCGCAGAGCATAAAAACGGAAAAAAATAATACAAACCGGGTGCTTGCCTTGGCAAGCACCCGGTAGCTGTTTTGGTTTTATTTTAGTACATTCCGCCAGCCTGTGCGGCAGCAGCCATAGCAGCGGCATCTGCCTCGGGAGCGGGCTTGTCAGCCACCAGAGATTCGGTGGTCAGCACGCAGGAAGCGATGGAAGCAGCATTCTCCAGGGAGGAACGGGTCACCTTAGTGGGATCCACGATACCTGCGGAGATCATATCTGCATACTGCTCGGTGTAAGCGTTGTAGCCGTAGCCCACCTTCTTGGAGGAACGGATCTTCTCGTAGACAACGCTGCCATCCACACCGTCATTCTCAGCGACCTGACGGACAGGAGCCTGCAGTGCGGTGGCGATGATCTTAGCACCGGTCTTTTCGTCACCGGACAGCTTAGCGATCAGCTTCTCAACAGCAGCAATGGCGTTGACCTGTGCAGTGCCGCCACCGGCAACGATGCCTTCCTCAACAGCAGCACGGGTAGCATTCAGAGCGTCCTCCACACGGAGCTTCTGCTCCTTCATAGCGATCTCAGTCTGAGCGCCGACCTTGATGACGGCAACACCGCCTGCCAGCTTAGCAAGACGTTCCTGCAGCTTCTCACGGTCGTAGTCGGAAGTGGTGGTAGCGATGGAAGCACGGATCTGCTGAGCGCGAGCCTTAATAGCTTCGCTGTCACCTGCACCGTCTACGATGGTGGTGTTTTCCTTGGTGATTTTAACCTGTCTTGCCGTACCGAGCATATCTACTGTAGCTGTCTGAAGGTCGAGACCGAGGTCAGCTGTGATAACCTGACCGCCTGTGAGAATAGCGATGTCCTGAAGCATTTCCTTTCTTCTGTCACCGAAGCCGGGAGCCTTTACTGCTACGCAGGTGAAGGTGCCTCTGAGCTTGTTGACGAGGAGAGTTGCGAGTGCTTCGCCTTCTACATCCTCAGCGATGATAACGAGCTTTTTGCCCATTTTGAGTACCTGCTCGAGAAGGGGAAGAACCTCCTGGATGTTGCTGATTTTCTTATCTGTGATGAGAAGGAAGGCGTCGTCGATAACTGCTTCCATTTTATCGAGGTCTGTAGCCATGTAGGGTGATACATAGCCTCTGTCAAACTGCATACCTTCTACTACTTCCTTGCAGGTTTCGGCTGTCTTTGACTCTTCGACAGTGATAACACCGTCGGTGGAAACGATTTCCATAGCCTCTGCGATAAGCTGACCTACTGATTCGTCAGCGGAAGAAACTGTAGCGATTCTTGCGATGTCCTCGAAGGTGGTGACGGGGCTTGAGTTAGCCTTGACTGTTTCGATAGCCTTGGCTACTGCGTTTTTGATACCCTTTTTAACTACCATGGGGTTAGCGCCTGCTGCTACGTTTTTCATGCCCTCTCTTACGAGAGCCTGAGCGAGAAGAGTAGCGGTGGTTGTACCGTCACCTGCAACATCGTTTGTCTTTGTTGGTACTTCCTTTACGAGCTGTGCACCCATATTTTCGAAAGCATCCTCTAATTTGATTTCCTTAGCGATGGTAACACCGTCGTTTGTGATGAGGGGAGCGCCGTATTTTTTGTCGATTACTACATTTCTGCCTTTGGGGCCGAGAGTGATTTTAACTGTATCGCTTAATTTATCGATACCTGTCTGTAATGCTTTTCTGGCTTCTTCGCCGTAAATAATCTGTTTAGCCATTTATAGTATACCTCCTGTGATTATTCGATGATAGCAAGAATTTCGCTCTGACGCACGATAGTGTATTCTTCGCCGTCAAGCTTTACTTCTGTGCCTGAATATTTGCCGGTGATAACCTTGTCGCCGACCTTAACATACATTTCTGTTTCTTTGCCGTCTACGATTCCGCCGGGGCCTACTGCCACTACCTCGGAAAACTGGGGCTTTTCCTGAGAAGCAGAGGTAAGGATGAAACCGCTCTGGGTTGTTTCTTCGACTTCTGCGCTTTTAAGAACTACTCTGTCGAGAAGGGGTTTAATATTCATAATTCATTCCTCCTGAATTGTTTGTTTTCATTTTTAGCACTCTTGTTGGTCGAGTGCTAATTTCTATTTTAGGGTAGATTTTACATAAAGTCAAGTCTTTTTAAGAAAATAATGGAAAAAAGCAGGAATTTTTTTCTTGGGATAGATATATTTTCATTTTTAATACTATTAGCGGTGATAATATTGTTAAAAAGAGCCCTTTCCTTATATATGCTCATAAGCCTTTGCTTTATGGCACTTTTATTCAAAATTATGGATATTAACAGAGAGAATTATTCATCGGTTACCCGTAATCAGTCTACGAAAACTCTCACCGTAGGCGAAAAGAGAGGTACGGTGTATGACAGAAGCTATATCCCTCTTACCGATTCGAAGAAACATCTTGTCGCTGCCGTTACACCTACGGTACAGTCGGGAGAATATCTGAAAGCCTACTATACTCCCGAAAAGCTTACTGAGAGAATAAGTGACGGTTACCCCTTTTTATGCAGAGTGAATGAAGAGGTAAATAATGACCATATACGTACCTTTTCCGTGCCCGAGAGATACGGTGAAGATATTCTTGCACCCCACATCATCGGTTATCTTGATTCGGAAAGGAAGGGCGTTTCGGGAATAGAAAAGGCATATAATCAGTATCTCACGGAAAACGGCGGTAAGCTGACGGTCTCTTTTCAGGTGGATGCTGTGGGAAGAGTGCTGGCGGGAATGGACAAGACAGTAACGGACCGTAATTTTTCCTCGAAGGCTGGAGTAGTTCTCACTCTCGACAGCCGTATACAGAATATCGCAGAAAGCGCTCTTCGTCAGAGCCGAATCGAAAGCGGTGCTGTTATCGTTATGCAGGCGGGAACAGGGGAGCTTTTAGCCGTGGCAAGTGCGCCCGCTTTTCATCCCGACAGGGTGGGAGAAAGTCTGAACAGGAAAAATTCACCGCTTGTGAATAAAGCCTTCTGCTCCTATTCTGTGGGATCGGTCTTTAAAAGTGTAGTAGCTGCATTTGCTCTGGAAAGCGGTATTTCTGCCGAAGAAACCTACGAATGTAAGGGTGAAATCACTGTGGGCGATACGACCTTCCGATGCTTTAAGGGAACGGCTCACGGTGAAACGGATATGGCAGCTGCTTTGGAAAACTCCTGTAATACTTATTTCGTGAATCTTTCCCGCAGGCTTAACGGAGAAAAGCTTCTGTCTCTCTGCCTGCATCTCGGCTTCGGTCAGAGTGATACTATTGCTCCCGCTATGGTGACTTCATCGGGAACGGTTCCGTCCTTGGAAAGTCTCAGATTAAAGGGGAATTTCGCTAACTTTTCCTTCGGTCAGGGTGATTTTTCAGCTACACCCTTACAGCTGACGAAAGCTTATCACGCCCTGGCTACAGGCTATGCCGTGTCTCCTGTACTCGTAAGAGGTCTTACAAATTCCGAGGGGCTTATGACGCAGACAGCCAAGACAAAAAAAGAGAAAATCTTTTCCGATACCACTGTAAAGAGTATAAGAGAAATGCTTGCAGGTGTGGTCAGTGACGGTCTTGCAGATAAAGCAAAAAGTGACCTTCTCTCCCTTTCGGGCAAAACAGGTACTGCTCAGAGCGGAATTTACGAGGGTGAGAAAGAAATCTGCCGCACCTGGTTTACAGGATTTTTTCCTTCTGAAAATCCGAGCTATATAGTGGTAGTCCTCAATGAAAACGGAGAGGGCGGTAATGTGGACTGCGCACCTGTTTTCAAAAGGATTTGTGAGGGGATAGTAGGCGGTTAAATTCCGTAACTACCCTCGACAGGGTCCATGAACAGCGGAATTTCAGGCGGTGTGAAGGTAAAGACAACGAAAAGAACGGCAATAAGAATTAAGATGCCTACCGACACAGCAGGGGAAACAGGGCAATTGACACCCCGCTTAAGAAGCGCCCTTTCAAGCAGAAACGTCACAGCGGAAGCGATGAAAAATATGGCGATATTGAACCAATCCGCAGAAACACCCAAAGCACCCTTATATGTGTAGAACAGAAAAGGAACGGTAAGAAGTCCGACCACAGTTCCGACGAGCTTTACACACAGGAAATTATCGAAGTTCTTTCCGATTAATCTGTACTCGATGAAAGCAAAAAAAAGCAAGGGGAAAAATAGTATCTTCATATGCTCCCAGGTGGATTCGTTCACAGCAGAAAAGGGTGCGACGAGTGTGCTTTTTCCCGTGATGTCATAAAGGAAATGAAGTAAAACTCCCATTATTCCCGTGAAGATAAATCCGATTTTTCCGTACCGTTTAAGTGACTTTTCCATAGAGTGC
>JAZRRS010000014.1:0-4349 GCA_045651005.1 Faecousia sp. | reverse complement strand
TGAGGAGCACAGCGACGAAGAATCCCCGTCTTAAGAAGAAAAACATTGGAACTCCTAGAAAATTGAAGGGGATCCTTCGACTCCGCTATGCTCCGCTCAGGATGACACACTGTTTTCAACAGTGTGTCAAATTGGAATTTGTAATTGCTGGAACAGCCGCGCCGCCTATGCGGTGCGGCTGTTATTGTGTTTATCGCTTGACTTCTTCCATAACGAAGCACTCGAAAA
This sequence comes from Faecousia sp., assembly GCA_045651005.1. Taxonomy (GTDB): domain Bacteria; phylum Bacillota; class Clostridia; order Oscillospirales; family Oscillospiraceae; genus Faecousia. The sequence goes on along the minus strand of JAZRRS010000014.1, from coordinate 4,121 downwards.
CGTCGCCTTCCTTGATGTCATTGAAGTTCAAAATGCTCATACCGCACTCATAACCGGCAGTGACTTCCTTGGCAGCATCCTTGAAGCGCTGCAAAGAGCCCACCTCGCCCTCGTGAATAACGATATTGTCACGAAGCACACGGACCTGAGCACTACGGGAGACCTTGCCGTCCTTGACCATACAACCGGCAATGGTACCCACAGCGGAGACCTTATAGGTCATACGCACCTCTGCGTGGCCAATGACCACCTCTTCATAGGTGGGTGCCAGCATACCCTTCATAGCAGCCTCGATCTCGTTGATAGCATCGTAAATGACACGGTAGAAGCGCATATCCACAGCGGTACGCTGGGCACTTGCCTGGGCACCGGCATCGGGACGAACATTGAAGCCAACAATAATAGCACCTGCGGTGGAAGCCAGCAGAATATCACTTTCGTTGATGGCGCCTACACCGGTGTGGATCACACGGACACGGACCTCCTCGTTGGAGATCTTCTCCAGAGATGCCTTCACAGCTTCAGCAGAGCCCTGCACGTCAGCCTTAACGATCAAAGGCAGCTCCTTCATTTCGCCTTCCTGCATCTTGGCAAACAGGTTATCCAGAGTCACCTTCTGCATAGCGTTGGCAGCCTCGTCCTTCATCTTCTGCTTACGCTGCTCCACCAGTTCACGAGCCATACGCTCGTCAGTAACGGCATTGAACTCGTCACCGGGAGCAGGTACTTCTGCAAGGCCGGTGATCTCCACAGGCACAGAAGGACCGGCAGTTTTTACCGTACGACCCTTATCGTTGGTCATCACACGGACACGACCCACGGCAGTACCGGCAATGACGATGTCACCCTGATTCAGCGTACCATTCTGCACCAGAAGCGTTGCAATGGGACCACGGGTCTTGTCCAATCTTGCTTCAATAACAGTACCCTTGGCGCGGCGGTTGGGGTTTGCCTTCAGCTCCTGCACCTCAGCGGTGAGGATGACCATTTCCAGCAGCTCCTCAAGGCCCATACCGGTCTTTGCGGAAATGGGAACAATGATGGTCTCGCCGCCCCACTCCTCGGGGATCAGCTCGTGCTCGGTCAACTGCTGCTTAATGCGGTCGGGGTTTGCTTCGGGCTTATCCATCTTATTGATAGCCACAATAATAGGCACTTCCGCAGCCTTGGCGTGGTTAATGGATTCAATGGTCTGGGGCAAAATGCCGTCATCGGCAGCCACCACCAGAATGGCAATGTCCGTAGACTTTGCACCACGGGCACGCATAGAAGTAAAGGCTGCGTGGCCGGGGGTATCCAGGAAGGTGACCATATTGCCGTTTACATCCACGGTGTATGCACCAATGTGCTGGGTGATGCCGCCTGCCTCGCCCTTGGTAACAGAGGTATTACGGATGGCATCCAAAGTGGAGGTCTTGCCGTGGTCAACGTGACCCATAACCACCACAACAGGTGCACGGGTAACCAGCTCTTCCTCGGTATCCACATGGTCATCAATGATCCGCTCCTCAATGGTAACGGTGACTTCACGCTCTACCTTACAGCCCAGCTCCACTGCGATATACTCCGCAGTATCGAAGTCAATGGCCTGGTTAATGCCAGCCATAACGCCGTTCTTCATCAAGCACTTGATGACTTCACCGGCAGTCTTCTTCATACGGGAAGCCAGCTCACCTACGGTGATCTCCTCGGGGATCTTTACGGTAACAGGTGCTTTTCTTGCCACCTCCATTTGCAGGCGGCGGAGCTTCTCCTGTTCCTCATTGCGAGCCTTATTGCCCTTGAACTTGTTATCCTTCTTGTTCTGCTGCTGGCCCTTCTTGCCAAACTTCTGCTTACCGCCCTGGTAATCCTGCACTTTCTCAGAAACCAGGTTGTCCACGTCATCAAAACGACGGGTATTCACCTGCACCGCAGAGGTATCCACCACACGACGCTCACGCTTGCGCTCCGGTTCTACAGGCTTCTGCGGCTTTTCCTCGGCCTTGGGCGCTTCCACCTTAGGCTGCTGGACTGTCTTCTTTTCTGCAGGCTTCTTTTCTACTTTCTCGGCTACGGGAGCTTCTGCCTTGGGTTCTTCCTGAGCAGGCTTTGCCGCTGCCGTTGCAAAGACCACCTCGATGGACTCGATTTGGTTGGTCTGGGTGATATAATCAAAAATCACATTCAGCTCATCATCCGTCAAAACCTGTGTGTTGGACTTGGGCTTCTCAAAAAACTTCTCCACGACCCCACTGATTTCCTTCGGTGTCTTACCGAAGTCAGCTGCGACCTCCTTTAAACGATACTTAACACTCATATAAGCACCTCCTGTGATTAGTTCCGCTTGGTACGACCAAAACGCTTGTTGCGCTGATGTGCCTTTTCCTCATCCTGTCGCTGACGAATCCGCTGGGTACGCTTATCCAAGCTTTCCATCGCCTCGCCATAGATTTCGGGAGCATTCAACGCCTTCAAAAAGGCAAGGGCCATTGCCGGATCGGTAAATGCTGCGATGGCAAGGCTTGTCCTGCCCACTGCCGCACCCATATCGTCCTTGGTAAAGGGCACTTTCACGCACTGTTGATTGGTGCCTGCCACAAAGCTTTTGGCTCTGCGCCAGGTATGGTCAGAGGCGTCCGACGCCACCACCACCAGCCGTGCCTTCTGTGCTCTGGCTGCACCGCCTACCGGCTCTTCGCCCAGTTCAATACGGCCTGCTTTTCTTGCCAAAGCAAGATAATTCAACGCCTTATCCACAGAAACCACCCTCCATTTCCTTTTCTAACCGGTCATAGACCTCCTCGGGAATGGGGACCTCCAGGCTCCGTTCCAAGCTTTTCGCCTTCCGCGCCTTCTTCAGGCACTCCGGCGCAGGGCAGATATAGGCGCCCCGTCCGTTGAGCTTGCCACTAAAGTCCAGGCTGACTATGCCGTCTGTTCCCCGGACCACCCGGATCATTTCCTTTTTTGCCTTTCTCTCTCGGCAGCCCATACACTGCCGCTGGGGAATCTTCTTTTGCACAAGGACTACCTCCTTCGTCGTCGCACAAGATACCCTTCTTTATTTTCCGCAAGGGGAAAATACCGCCAGTATCTTAGCTCCTCTTCTCCCCACAAAAGCCGTTCGCCTTTCCGGGGTCCCCCTTTTATTCTGCCTGGGATTCGGGCTTAATGTCGATTTTAACACCAGTGAGACGGGCAGCCAGACGGGCATTCTGACCCTCCTTGCCAATGGCAAGGCTCAGCTGACTGTCAGGCACTACCACACAGTAGGTCTTGGTGCCGGCAACAGCGGTAACACTGATGACCTCTGCGGGACTTAGCGCAGCACGGACATACTCACAGGGGTCTTCGCTGTAAATAACAATGTCGATCTTCTCTCCATGAAGCTCCTCCACCACAGCACCCACACGACCGCCGCGAGGACCTACGCAAGCACCCACAGGGTCCAGCTCCGGCACAGCGGCACGGACGGCCACCTTACTGCGGCTGCCGGGCTCACGGGAGATATTGCGGATCTCCACCTGACCATCTGCAATCTCGGGGATTTCCAGCTCGAACAGGCGGCGCACCAAATTGGGATGGGTGCGGGATACGTGGATCAGAGGACCGCGGTTTGCTTTATTGACCTCCAACACATACACGCGGATCAGGTCGCCGGGGTTATAGCTCTCACCGGGGATCTGCTCAGCGGTACGCAGCACAGCATCGCTCTGCTCTGTGCCTTGACCCACCCGAACAAAAATGTCTCCGGTGGGGTCTACACGCAGGACCGTACCTGTGAGCATCTCCTGTGCCTTGGAGGAATAGCTTTCATACATCGCACCGCGCTCTGCCTCGCGGATACCCTGGATCACCACCTGCTTGGCGGTCTGGGCAGCGATACGCCCAAACTTCTGAATATCCACCTCCATGCGGACAGCATCGCCCAGCTGAATATTGGGCTCCAGTTTCCTTGCTGCTTCAATGTGGATCTCCAAAGCGCTGTCCTCCACCTCTTCTACGGCGGTCTTCAGCAGGTACATCGACAGCCCCTTTTCAGACAGATCCACCACCACATTCTCGGCAGGGATGTCACGGTGATCCTCACGATCCTTCCGGTAAGCATTGGTCAGCGCCTGCTTCAGACGCTCCACCAT
>JAZRRS010000013.1:0-2853 GCA_045651005.1 Faecousia sp. | reverse complement strand
GTGGTAATCGTGAATCAAATCCGTTTTGCCTCTGTATATTGCAATACCCATTGCCGCAAACGCAGCTGCAACCAGAAACATAATAATGGCGTATACTAACATACAGCAACCTCCGTCAAATTATAGTCATTTGTAATACTTATCTACGCCGCCGTAACCGGGGATCCGCTTGCCCTCCCGGGTTTTCCGCAGAAAGCTATCCAGCCGCTTTTGAAACTCCTCAGGTCGCTTTCGCGCCGCGTCGATGTAGGCAACGCGGATGCGCTTGTAGGGCTGGGAGAAGGCTTCAAAATGTGCCCACGCTGCCGCATCTGCACGGATCGCATCCATGATATCATCCGGAAAAACATAGGCCGCAGAGATCAGATCGGCAACACTTTCCCGTACACTGGGATGGAGCATTCCCTGCTTGTCCAACCAAATCACACGCCCAATGTTGGGGCGGGAATAGGGACTTCCGGCCCTTCTCGGCGTGAACCGCAAGGGGGGTCCCCCATCTACAGCATGATAAATGCTGTCGATCCAGCCAAAGCACAGCGCTTCCTCCACGGCATCGTTATAAGAAAGCCCCGGCTGACCGCTATTCTTTAGAGGAAACACAAACCAAACTTCCGTTTCTGTCTCAAAATGCTCTGCAAGCCATCGCCGCCACTCAGCCCGGTCACTTGTATAAAAGATGTTTTCCGTTTTCATTTTCTTCCTCTTTTCGGCATGGGCAGTTCTTCCACCTTCAAAATGTTGATTTTCTGCTTCTTTAGCAGGTACGCATACGCTGCAGCGGATACAAGGCTATCAAAAGCATTGCCAATGCCGAACAGCAGCGCGATGCCAGTCAGCGTTGGTGTCCACAGGCCCGTGGCGTAGAGGACAAAGGCGATGCCGTAATAGACCGTATTGGTCACCACCGATTCAAACAGCATATAATTTGTTTTTCCCAGGCCGTAGAAGGTGGAGTCGAACACATTCTGCACGGCGTACAGGACATAAAAACCAACCAGCAACAGCACAAGGTCGAAAAGCTTGTCCACCTCTGTAAAGCCTAACACTTGGGTCATAAATGGCTTCCATAGGGGGATGCTGACAAACCACAACGCGCAGATGACCGCTGTGATTCCAAAATAACCCTGGGAGTTCCGACGGATATTTTCCTTGTCGGTCGCCACCTCTTGCTTGATAAGCTCGCTCAGCTGCAGCACCGGCAAAAGGAGCCATCCCCAAATAAAGTTGTTCGCCACCCAATAGGTGCCCTGTTCGCCCACCACATTGACCATCCGGGCAATCATAACCATATAGGCCACATTGCGCACCAGAGATTCCACGCCTGAGACACCGCCGATCTTCGCAAACTCCTTTGCCCACGCGAAATGGAGCTTTGCCTTGGAAAAGACCTTGATCTCTTCTTTTGCAAGAAGCACAAGGGACACGGCAAGAAGCAAAACGCTCACAAGAATGTTGGAATAACCGATGCCATTCACGCCGAGATTTAATGACACGGACAGGCTCGATACGAGGAAGGTGTCACTCACAAGGCACAGCACCAGACGAGCGCCGGTGAGGGCATATAGGTATTTACTCTTATTGATTGTCACCAAGGCAACCAGAGCAAACTGCGTGAGGATAGAGAAAATGTTAGCGATGCTCTCGATGCGTATGTAGGATGCTGAAGGCTCCAGGATGCTTGCATCGGTTGCCATCAGCCGGAGCATTGGCTCTGCAAAGATCAGCACGATTGTGGACAACACGGCGTACACGCTCAGGGAAATAAGCATACCGGTGCGGACGCGGTTTGAAAATGCCACCTTATCGTCTTTTACCTTGCCGACAAAATAGAACAGGGGCAGGATGATGGCTTCGTTCAGAATCTCATACAGCAGGTTCACCCAGGAGAGCTGACCTGCGATGGAGAAGGAATATTCCCCCGGCAACTGACCCAGGAAGAACACCCGGACTGTGGTGTAGACCGTCGGTGCCAAACCGAGGACGAGCAGGGCAAAAAATAGTTTATAATTTATTCGACTGAGCGACAGTTTAAGCTCGGAAATATCAGTTAAGTATTTTTTCATTGTTTTTATATCCTGTTACAATATAGAAACTTTCCTGAATCGCTGCTAAGGATGCTACGACGCACACCGCTATGCTGCTGTAATTCAGGTCGATAATGGGAAAGGTCAGAGGCAGGAGGAATAACAGTAGCCCCGTGATTTTGTTCATAACAGTATGAAAGAGAACGAGGGTTTTGATACGAACATATCCCCATATCAAATTACCGATTTTGACCACTCCGATAACCGCGATCCATACCCATAACCATTGTGGGATAGGAACCATCGGAAGAAATTTGGCCAAAGAAGCGGACAGAAATACGAAGTCAGCAACCGTATCCAGCCTTGCACCAAATTCGCTGACCGTGCCTGTCTTTCTGGCGATGCTGCCATCGATCATATCCGTGACGCCACAGAGAAGATATGTGGCACAGAATCCAGCACCCAATACAGGAAGGAACAGCAATAAAACACTGAACAAAATGCGGGAGGCGGTGATGATGTTTGCGATGTGTTTCTTCATCCGGTTTACCATCCCTCCCTTGTCTTGGAAACATTATATCGCATTTTTCTGGGGTTAGCAACAAAAAGCGGATGCCGAAGCATCCGCTTTTGCCGATTATAAACGCGAAAGATAGATGTCAATGACCTGCTTGGCAAAAGCGCCTGTGCCCTCGCCGCCGACTTTGTCGATATTTTCCGTCATACTGCCACCACCGGCGTAGCTTTCTGCCAAACTCTTGAGGATCTGAGGCGTGCAGGTGTAAAAATGTTCCGTAAAGAACGCCTGCAGCTCCTTCGCCCAATTTTG
>JAZRRS010000012.1:0-16883 GCA_045651005.1 Faecousia sp. | reverse complement strand
TTCGCCGTCAGTCCACTCCCGCCAAGGAGGCCATTGAGACCTACCGGGCAGAGACCGGCTGCATTGACCAGGACCTACCTGCCTTTGTAGTGGCCAGAAACGGTGCTCCTGTTGCCAAGATCGAGAACGGTGACAGTGTGATCCTGTTTAATTTCCGCGGTGACCGCGCTCAGGAGATCTCCCTTGCCTTCGACCGCAAAGATTTCGACAAATTCCATCGCGGTGACTACACCGGCGTCAAGTTTGCCGGTATGCTCCAATATGACGGCGACCTGAACATCCCCGAAAACTATCTAGTGAAGCCCCCTGTGATCACCAACACACTGACAGAAGTCCTGTGTGCCGCCGGTATTCCTGAATTTGCTGTGTCTGAGACACAGAAGTACGGCCACGTCACCTATTTCTGGAACGGTAACCGTTCCGGCAAGGTAGATGAGACGCTGGAGGAGTATCTGGAGATCCCCTCGGATGTGATCCCCTTTGAACAGGCACCTGCTATGAAGTCCAAGGAGATCACCGAGGCAATGCTGGAGGCTATGGCAAGCGGAAAATTCCGTTTCCTGCGCTGCAACTACCCCAACGGTGATATGGTAGGTCACACCGGCGCTATGGATGCGGTGGTATATGCTATGGAATGCGTAGACGCTTCTTTGAAGGCCATTTTGGAAGCTGCTGACAAGTATGGCTACACTGTGCTTATCACGGCTGACCACGGCAATGCCGATCAGATGACCGAAACCAAAAAGGGCAAGACCTCTGTGAGAACTGCCCACTCTCTGAATCCCGTTCCCTTCATCATTTACGATAAGGATAACGACTGGAAGATCCTCCCCGGCCAGTATGGTCTTGCCAATGTCGCTCCCACTGTGGTGAAGATGATGGGTCTCACTGCACCCGACTGCTGGGAAGCCAGCATTGTATAAAGTAAAATCAGGAGGTACTGAATTATGATCCGTCACGAAAATGAAAGCGGCAGCGTAAATGTCAGCACCAGCGTATATACTGATATTGCCGGCACTGCTGCCAGCAACTGCTTTGGCGTTAAGGGTATGGCTGCCCGTTCCGTATCCGATGGTGTTTACCATCTGCTTCGCAAGGAATCTATGGGAAAAGGCGTTCGCGTAGAATTCCACGAAGACGGTGCCATTTCCATCGACCTGCACATTATGGTGGACAACGGTGTGAATCTGAATGCCGTTGGCAACTCCATCATTTCCGAAGTGCGCTATGTGGTGCGCAAGTGCACTGACACCGAGGTCCGTGCCGTCAATGTATTTATAGACTCCATGAACGGTTGATTCTTGGACGATTCGGAGGTTTATACCATTGAGAGAAACGATTAACGGCGCTGATTTTCGCCGACTGGCCATCAGCGCAGCCGCTTCTGTGGAGATCCACAAGCAGCAGCTGAATGATTTGAACGTATTCCCCGTGCCGGATGGCGATACCGGCACCAATATGTCCATGACCATCAACGCCGCAGCAAACGATCTGCGCAAGGCGGAAGACCCCACTCTGGAAAAGGCCGCTGCCGTTGCCGCATCCGCTATGCTGCGTGGTGCAAGAGGCAACTCCGGTGTTATCCTTTCCCTGCTGTTCCGGGGCATTTCCAAGCGTCTGAAAGGCATTACCGAATGCGATGGCACTACCTGGGCAGAAGCACTGCAATCCGGTGTAGACGCTGCCTACAAAGCAGTTATGAAGCCTGCGGAGGGCACCATTTTGACGGTCTCCCGTCTGGCTGCCGCTGCCGCTGTGAAGGCCGCCAAGGAAAACAACTTTGTGGAACACGTGCACATTGCCGCTATCGAAGCTGCAAAGGTGGCACTGGCAGATACCGTCAATCAGAACCCGGTTCTGAAGAAGGCTGGCGTTGTGGATGCCGGTGGTAAGGGCTGGCTTTTTGTGTTGGAGGCTATGCTCAGTTCCCTGCAGGGCGAAGACATCGTAGTTCCCGAAGAGATTGCTGACAGCGAAGCCCGTGAGCAGGCTGTGTTTGGTGACATCAGCGATGAGGACATCACCTTCACCTACTGCACCGAGTTTGTTATCAACAGAGAAAACGACAAGGATCCCGAGCAGCTGCGTGCCTTCCTGGACAGCCTTGGCGACAGCCTTGTCCTGGTGGACGATGAAGAGATCATCAAGGTCCACGTGCATACCAACGATCCCGGAAAGGCACTGCACGAGGCTATAGATTACGGCTCTTTTGTCACTGTAAAAATTGAGAATATGCGCCTGCAGCACACCGAGAAGGTTATGAGTGAGCAGGAGCTTGCTCCCAAGATCGCAGAGCCCGAAAAGACATTCGGCGTTGTTTCCGTGTGTGCCGGTGCCGGTCTTGCGGATGTATTCAAGGATCTGGGCGTAGATGGCATTATCTCCGGCGGTGAGACTATGAATCCCAGCACCCAGGACATTCTGGAAGTGGTGAACACCGTTCCTGCCGAGACCGTGTTTGTGCTTCCCAACAACAAGAACATTATTATGGCAGCCCAGCAGGTGGATGCACTAACTCCTAAGAATGTCATTGTCATCCCCAGCAAGACGGTGCCTCAGGGCATTACCGCTATGCTGAGCTTCAGCCCCGATCTGTCTGCCGAAGAGATCGAAGAAGCAATGACGGAATCTCTGGCAAACGTGGACACTATGCAGATCACCTACGCTGCCCGTGATTCCGACTTTGACGGTCACGATATCCACGAAGGTGACTATCTTGCCATTTACGGCAGTTCTCTGTTTGCCACCAGCAAGGATCTCACCGCAGTGCTCCGTGCCTTGGCTGAAAAGGTACGGGATGCCGGTAAGGAATATATCACCATTTACTACGGTGAAGACATTAACGAAAAGCAGGCACAAAAAGCTGCGGACATTTTCGCAGACATTTGCCCTGATGCAGATGTGAATTTGCTCAGCGGCGGCCAGCCTGTCTATTACTACCTGATCTCCGCAGAATAAAGATACACAAGGGGTTGTCACATAATTTGTGACAACCCCCTGTCTTTCACCACACCGATTATAACAAATAACAAACTGACAACCTCTGCCGCCTTTCAAACCCCTATTTATCAAGCTGTTACGCTGTCACTCTGAGGCGTGTAACGACGAAGAATCCCCCTCGACAATGCGTGCTATTACGATGGAGATCCTTCGCTGTGCTCAGGATGACAGTTTGATAAACTGTTAAATCGTAGAGGAGATACTATGCAAAAACTGTTTCACCGTGGCGTAGCACTGGTGCGCCACATTGCCTCTCTGAAGATCCCGGTATACGCCTCCCACGCCAGTTTCTTTTTGGTGCTGGCAGCCTTCCCCACCCTGGTACTGCTGCTGAGCCTGCTACGCTACACCGGGCTGGATGTAGACTATCTCACGCAGGTTTTGGAGGGTGTGATCCCCAACGCACTTCTGCCATCGGCAAAAAGACTGATCATCAACACCTACCGGGGCACCACCGGAACTTTGGTCTCCATCTCCGCTGTCACCGCCCTGTGGTCTGCCAGCCGCGGCTTTTACGGACTCACCACCGGGCTCAACTCCATCTACGGTGTTACCGAAAGACGAAGCTATCTCCACACCCGTTTATTAAGCGTCCTGTATACCTTCGCATTTCTGCTGGTACTGCTGCTCACCCTTGTGCTGCACGTATTCGGCACCTCCCTACTGGAGTGGCTTCCGCTGGAGGAAACTCCCCTACTACAACTTCTGGAAAATGTGGTGGATCTGCGATTCTTCGTGCTTCTGTTTGTGCAGACTGCGCTGTTTACCGCTATGTTTATGGTGCTACCCAACAAACGCAATAAGCTGTCAGATTCCCTGCCCGGAGCACTTCTTGCTTCCAGCGGCTGGCTGATTTTTTCAGACCTATATTCCATCTATGTGGAGCATTTCGCAAAACTCTCCATTGTCTACGGCTCGGTGTATGCCGTAGCACTCAGTATGCTGTGGCTATACTGCTGTGTATCCATCGTCTTCTACGGTGGCGCGCTGAATCATTATCTTACAGACGAATAAATTAACGGAGGATCTCAACGAGATCCTCCGTTTGTTTGTTTAAAGAATACCGATCAGTCTTCCTTTGCAGGAGCCAGGATCAGGTTGGTGATAATGCCCAGAATCAGAGCACAGGCAACAGTAGTCAGTGTAACCTTGCCAAAGCTGACAGACAAACCGCCAATGCCGGGGATCAGAATAGTAGCAACCACGAACAGGTTCTTGCTCTTGTTCAGATCCACCTTCTGGATCATCTTCAGACCGGACACAGCGATGAAACCGTACAGTGCCACACAAACACCACCCATCACGCAGTTGGGGATGGAGGACAGGAAGGTGACGAAGGGTCCGAAGAAGGCGATAACCATACACATAATGGCAGCGGTGGTAATGGTGATCACAGAAGCGTTACGGGTAATAGCAACACATCCAACAGACTCACCGTAGGTGGTGTTGGGGCAACCGCCGAAGAAAGCACCGGCGATAGAACCAATACCGTCACCCAGCAGAGTGCGGTGCAGACCGGGCTCTTCCAGCAGATCCTGACCAATGATGGAGGACAGGTTCTTGTGGTCGGCAATATGCTCGGCAAACACAACAAACGCCACAGGGATGTATGCAACAGCAATGGTAGCAATAAAGCTGCTGTCAATTTCTTTCACGCCTTCCATAGCCTTCAGGAAGCTGAAGTCAGGAATGGCAAAAATCTGCATTTCCTTGAAAGCTGCGAAGTTGATGATCTGCAGAGCCACATTGTCTGTTGCAATGCCAATCACGGTAAAGATGGAGGCAGCAACATAGCCCACCAGAATACCCAGAACGAAGGGGATCAGCTTGATCATATTCTTGCCGTAAACGGAGAATACGCAGATCGCCAGCAGGGTGATAATGCCGCAGATCAGTGCCACATAGGGGCTGCATGCGGAAGCACCCTCTACCAGCACCTTGCCGACCTTCAGGTCGTTAACAGCATTGACAGCAAGGCTCAAACCGATGAGTGCCACAGTGGGTCCAATGACCACAGGAGGCATCAGCTTGTTGATCCACTTAACACCAACAAACTTGACCACCAGTGCAATCACCACATACACCAGACCGGCAAAAATCGCACCGATCAGCAGACCGGCATAACCGGCAGAAGCAGAAGCGGCACCGCCAAAGGCAGCAAACATAGAGTTGATAAACGCAAAGGAAGAACCCAGGTACACAGGGCTCTTAAACTTGGTGAAGAGCTGGTAAACGATGGTACCGACACCTGCGCCAAACAGGGCAGCGGACTGGCTCATACCATTGCCGATAATGGCAGGAACCAGGATGGTGGCAGCCAAAATGGCCAGCACCTGCTGGAATGCGAATACGAGAAGCTGAGGGAATTTTGGTTTGTCTTTTACGCCGTAGACTAGATTCATAGTAAAACCTCCGTAAAAATTTGTGTGCTCTGCAAAAAAGAGGCACCCGACCCGTAGCTACAGGTGGACACCTCCTTCGTTGCATTAATTCACTGGGTTTATTATACAACATATACGACAAAAAGCAACAAAAAATTTGGTTTTTTCGCAATTACTCACCCGTGGGTTTTGTTGACAAAACAAGGGACTGTTGTATAATTGTAGAAAAAGGAGGAACGCATATGAAAGGAAAAAGCATTTCTGAATACCGCAACGAGATCACGCTGACCACCTTCGCCATTGTTTTGGTGTTTTTGGATATTTACCTGTCTCTCTTGGCGGATGCAGAGCTCCTGGCAAAACTGCTGGCATTTATCACAGTGGACTGGCTGAAGGATGTCGTGCTTTGGCTGATGCAATTTGTGGTTATGGGCAGCTTCTCCGCTGCGGTCTATAAGACGGTGGAATGGACGGTTGCCCTACGCTGGCAGCGTTCTCACAAAGAAATATGGTACGACGGTGTCTGGCTGCACATCCACGAAAAGGAAAATGTCCGTGTGGGCTTTGTGGATATTAAGCAAAATTTCTATGAGCTGGACATTACCGGTGAAAATTACGACATTGAGCAGAATGCAGGTGTGGGCGGCGGTACTACCTGGCACTATATCGGCTCGGAATTTCCGGCAGACGAAAACGGCAACGCGCTGGTAAGCTGCTATACGGCACTGCGCAAGGGGCAGATCAAAAAATACGGTCTGCATATGCTGGAAAAGAAGAAAACCACGGCAAACGGAATGCCCGAAATCCTAAAAGGAAGCTTTGGCGATGCGCTGAAGATCGAGGATGCCAAGGGCATTACCGTGTCTGACAGAACCGGCAGTTTGTACCTTTATCGAGTCACCAAAGAAAACCGACACATTTTTGAAAAGTATCTGAAGGATCGCTCCCGAATCCCGGAGATCCTCAACGACCCGGACGCCGCAGGAACAGACTTTATAAGGGATCTGAAGGACGTGATCAAGCGCAGCAAGTTTAACAGCCAGTTTGGCAATGTCAACCGGGAGCTGAAACGTCTGAACAGCCAGCCCATCACCGGCATTTCCGAAGAGGATATGGAGGAAATGCTGAAGAAAATTATGTGCAAGGTCGTGATCTGCGATCGCCACAAGGCGCTGGAGGAGCTTCAGTATATCAACAAGTCTTTGGGCACACACTGGAAACTGCAGGAAGTGCACAATATCTTTGACGGCATTGAATCTGACAAGGATTTTGCTCAAAAGATGGAGGAATTTCTGGATAAGCTGCGTCAGCACAACACACTGTATAACGCATTCAAATCACTGGTGCGCATTGCCTGTGCCGGCATTGCGGATGCAGACGGCGTGCACAAGGAAACCGAAAAAGTGTTCACCGATCGTGTGAATGCCTTCTTCAATCATAACAGCATTGCTTCGTGACAATTACAGTCATTTGTGTTATAGTGTAATGAGAGGTGAAATATATGGACTATATTGCGATCATTGAGCTTGTGAAGCAGGCAGGTCAATTCGTTTTTGATGACACCCTAAAAAACAGCGTGAATATGAAGGGTGAAGCGGATTTTGTTACGGCTGTGGATCTGAAAATCAGTAATTTTGTGAAAGAGGGTTTAAGAAAACTCACCCCCGACATTGGTTTTATGAGCGAGGAAGAGGAATGTGAGCTTGCCCCCAGGCGTTGGATCCTGGATCCCATCGACGGCACTACCAATCTGGTGTACGGCTATAATATGAGCTCCGTATCCCTTGCCTATTACGACGGAGAGAAGATCGACTTTGGTGTGATCTATAACCCCTATAACGGAGATCTGTTTGTGGCAAAGGCAGGAGAGGGTGCTTATCTCAACGGTCAAAGGCTGGGCACAGCACCGGACCGGGAACTGAAGGACTGCATCGTAGAATTCGGCGCTGGCTCTACCAAAAAGCAGTTTACCGAAGAGAGCTTTGCCATGGCAAAGGAAGTTTTCCGGAACTGTCTGGATATTCGTCGAATCTGTTCCTCTGCACTGGCCATTTCCTATGTGGCGGCAGGCAAGCTCAACGGCTACTTCGAACGTTCTATCAAACCTTGGGACTATGCGGCAGCCACCTTGATGCTGAAAGAATGCGGCTGCCTGTGTGCAGACTGGGAGGGCGCACCCATCCAGTACGACAAACCCTCCGGTTTTATGTGCGGCACGCCTAAGCTGTTTGCCTTCTTAAGCGAAGTCATCCGTAAAAACAAATCCTGAAACAGCACGCAGGCAGCACAGGGGGCGGTTCTGCGTGCGGAACAAATAACACATAGTACCGTCCCTTGTGCTACCCTTGTGCTATGTGCTATGATATGATAAAAATGGCAATTGATGAGTATCTGGGAGGTTATTGATGAACATTTTTCTCTGCTTGTTTGGCTTTGGAATGATTGTCCCCGTTGGTGTCAGGCTATTCATTCCTCTTTGGGGATTATCAAAGTCTCTAATATCCCGCTTAAGCAACCGCGGCACAACAAAGGGCTTCTTAATTTCGCATAACATTAATGGTTTTCTTCTTGGCGCTATTTTGATTGTCGCGGGAATTCTTCCGGAACATCTGAAGATTTGCATTTGTATGCCGCTGCTTGGATTAGTTTTTGCTAGTGTTCTGATCTGCAACAAGCTGTTTGTGGGTACTTTTTGGGCATATACACCTAGCACATAGCACAGACTAACTATTAAAAGTCAAGCCCAAAATTAAGAAAAATTCATAGATCGGTTACAGCCACAAAACGGTATGACAAGTAGAGCGTCGCGTGCGGCGCTCTGCGAAAAAATCGCAGCACACAACACAGGGGACGCAGCACAGAACCGTCCCCTGTGCTGCTGTGCTACTATGCTGAAAAGCGAGGTAAGAAACGATGAAGAAGATAATTGCGCTTATAATACTGCTTACACTTTGCGCATCCATAACGGCTTGCAATGCGGAGACTGGTATGGGAGACTTGCTCCAGTCTGCCGGTGAGTGGTTGGATTCTGCCGGTGACTTGTTTGATTTTGCCGATCCCGCCGATGAACAGACCGGTCTTACTGTGGATCCGAACGCTGAGGCGGTAATCATTCTTAATGAAAACGATGTGACGCAGGAGCCCCGCGGCGATGAAGAGGGGAATATTGTGGGTTACGTCCGGTCTACCGGCGGAACCAACTGCGGCAATGCAGGAACGATGCTGATCGAGTTTTTGGACTTGGATGGTAATGTTCTGAATTCCTATTCACCAACCTTCGCAGGCAGTGTATTAGAATACATCCGGGTTGAAAATGGAGACGACCTGTTTGAAATTCAGATTCTTGCTGAAACCGACGGTAATCTTGGCTCTCCTTCATTTATCGGCAATGTCTATGAACTCGTTGAACACAGCGGTGGAAAACCCCGTGTGTACAAAGAAAGAAGAGGGGGTATATATACCCGTTGCGATCTTTACGGCACAGACGGGCAGGTGGTTGCAAGCGTGACACCAGAAAACCCTGAATGCGAAATAACATTTGATAGTTTTCAATATGATTGCTTTACACTGAGAGAGGGGTATGATATATATGAAGATGACCATATCCCCTTTTTCAACTGCGAACGATTGTTGTATTACGATCTTGACGGAACACTTATATGCGAAATAAACCCGTCTTATTCTGATGCTGTTTATACGGAGGCAAGCTGGTTATGGAAGGAGATAAACTATTGTGAGGTTAGGGACACTTCAGGGGCGGTGGTGCATACCTATGAACCATTATCTGCAGACCATAGTTTACAAGTTTACTACAACAGCTATGCGAAAATGGTGTATGCCAAGGAATTTGATAGTGGATCCGCTCATAATGATGGAGCTGTTTTTTATGTCGAAGAATATTTTGACCCTATCCTCGATTTGGTGGCTTACAGGGAGGAATATACATACGAAGACGACGGAAGTGTAAGCAAAGAGGTTACAGTGTGCGGCGGTAAGGTCGTGATGACGGAAGGACCGAAGGACTGCACTTACGTAAAACTGGAGTTCTATGATGCCCAGGGGACACTGCAACAGACTGTAGAAGCGGATGAAGGCGGATATATGACCATTGAGTGGTCTATGTATGGTCAGTTGGTCAGTATGGAGCGTTACGATAAAAACGGCAATAAGATCGTCAAATATTCTTCTTACGATAAAAACGGCAATGAGCTCGTCGGATATTCTTCTTACTATTATTATCCCAGAGAATACTGGACGGATGAAAAGGGCTGGTGGGAAAAAATTAGCGATAGCACAGACTGATAGCACAGCAGCACGGACCGTTCTATGTGTTCCTAAGCGAAGTCATCCGTAAAAACAAAGCCTGAGAAAACCCGGTGGAGGTGCAATCGCACCCCCACCGGATTTTAAAATTTCAATTTGTCGGTCTGTTATATAGATGCACCATCCAATACCCTCTCCCGGGGAGAGGGTGTCAGCGAAGCTGACGGGAGAGGAATGGCGTGCACTGAAACTTAACAAAAAGCCTGCAACTGCAAGCAATATCTAAGATGATCGCCCGCATTCCTCTTCAGTCACGGCTTTGCCGTGACAGCTTCCCCCCGGGGGAAGCGATGGTGCGAAGCACCATCCACAATAGCCCGATAAACAGGAAGTTATTCCTTTTCCTCCAGATGTTTGGCAAGCTTTACAAGACGGGATGTACCCAGGCGGTCAGCGCCCAGGGCGATGAATTTCTCCGCATCCTCCCAAGAGGAGATACCGCCGGCGGCTTTGATCTTTACCTTAGGTCCGATGTGCTTTTTAAATAATTCCACATCGGCAAAGGTAGCACCGCCGGTGGAAAACCCGGTGGAGGTCTTGATATAATCGGCTTCCGCTTCTGTGACAGCCCTGCAAAGGGCAATTTTTTCCGCTTCCGTAAGCAGACAGGCTTCCACGATCACCTTCAGCACCTTGCCACAGCAGTGCCCCTTCACCTGACGGAGCTCTTCCGTAAGCTGCTCCCATTTTCCTTCCTTTGCCCAGCCGAGGTTGATCACCATATCCACCTCGTCAGCACCGTGGGAGACCGCATCGTATGCCATAAAGCATTTGGCGGAGGTGGTGTCGTAGCCGTGAGGAAAACCAATGACGGTGCAGATGGGAAGCTTGTCACCCACATACTGCTTTGCCTGTGTTACGAAGGCTGCCGGAATACAGACCGATGCCGTCTTAAAACGGATACCTTCATCGCACAAAGCCCGGATGTCCTCCCAGGTGGCGGCAGGGTCCAGCAGGGTATGATCGCATTTTTCGAGGATCTGAGAGAATTCCATAGAAGCACGCTCCTTTCTGATAACCATTATATATTGCTGCCGGAAAATATGCAAGACCGGGAAAAGGGCAATTGACAGAGGTGTTATAATAGTACCATAGAGAAAAAGCGAGGGATGCGTATGGCAACAGATACGATAAAACAGGAGCAGCGAAAGCAAATGCTGCTGAACCAGCCGGTGGGCAAGGTCATTTTTAAAATGGCGATCCCCACCATCATTGCTTTTCTGATCAGCTCCATTTATTCTTTGGCAGACACTTATTTTGTCAGCGGACTGGGTGAAAATGCCACCGCCGCTGTCAGCGTTAACGCCTCACTGGATCAGCTGATTATGATGTGCGGATCTATGCTGGCAGTGGGCGCCAACAGCTATATCGCCCGGCTGTTAGGACAAGGCAGCAACAAAAAGGCAAGTCAGGTTTTGTCCACTGCCTTTATGATCGCCACCGGGCTGAGCCTGCTTTTAACCCTGTTTGGCAATATTTTTATGGAGGAAATGGTAACACTTTTGGGTGCTACCCCCACCTGTAAACAGTATGCCATAGATTACGCCACCTATGTTTTATACGCAGCTCCCTTTATGGCAACCAGCTTTGTTATGAACCAATGCCTTCGCAGTGAGGGCAGTGCCACCCTGTCTATGATCGGTATGGGTTTCGGCGGCATTCTCAACTGCTTCCTTGATCCCATCTTTATAAGCGGCTGGGAAGCATTGGGCATCCCGGCTATGGGTGTTGCCGGCGCATCTTTGGCTACCTTGATCTCCAAGGTCGTCAGCTTTGCCATTTTGATCTTCCCCTATATCACCAGAAAAAGCCTGCTGCATCTGTCCATACGGAATTTCCACCCCTCCTGGGATATTATCAGCAAGATCGTCAGTGTTGGATCTTCCTCTATGTTCCGTAGCGGTTTGGCTGTGGTTGCCGGTATCCTGCTGAACCGGGAAGCAGGCAACATCTCTGACGGTGTTTTGGCAGGTATCGGTGTCACTACCAAAATTATGATGTTCCCCTTCAGCATTATTTTGGGCTTCGGCACAGGCTTCCAGCCGGTTGCCGGCTTCAACTGGGGCGCAAAACGCTACGACCGTGTTATGGACAGCTACCGCTTTGCTTCCCGTGCCGCATTGATCGGCTCAGCGGTAATGGCAGTGCTACTGGGTGTTTTTGCTGAGCCGGTGATCGGTGCTTTCAGCAATGCGGAAAACGCATCGGAAGAAATGCGGCAAATCGGTGCACTGTGCATCCGGCTGCAATGCATTGCCCTTCCCATCCACGGCTGGGTGGCGCTGGTGAATATGCTCTGCGCCGGTCTTGGCAACGCCGGTGGTGCGTTGGCTCTGTCCACATCCCGTCAGGGCAGTTGCTTCCTGCCTGTTCTGTACCCGTTGGTGTTTTTCTTCGGTGCTTACGGTATCGCCTCTGTACAGGCTGTGGCAGATGTGTTGAGTCTTGTGCTGGCAATTCCCATTGCCCTGTATATGGTTAAGAAAATTCGTAAGGCACAGGAGCTGGAATCTTCCGGCCAGGTGCAGGAGGTATAAAAAATGTCGATCCCTATGAACAGCACCTGCTTGGAGTGCTTTCTTTACAAACGGTTGGAACGTGCCCGTGCACTGGGTACAGATGAACAGGCAACGGAAATCGCACGAATGCTGACCCGCCGCTTCAGTGAATCCCCTGCGGATATGGATTCCGCATTGCTGGGCGGCTTGTGCGACCAGGAAATCAACGACTACTTCGGTCTGGATCCGGATCGTATGCGAGAGGAAAAAGAATTGTCCAATCGCTTCGTGCTGGAACGGATGGATATGCTCCGCAACCGGGTAAAGCAGTCGGAAGACCCGGTATACGCGGCCCTTCAGTTTGCGGTGCTGGGTAACTATCTGGATTTCTCTGCTCTCCACGGGCAGGTGAGCTTTGAGGATCTGGACAAAATGCTGGATAAGGCTGTGGAAATAGACTTGGACAAAACCTGCTACAAGGAATTTCTGGCAGATCTCGAAAAAGGAAAGCGAGTCCTTTATCTGACAGACAACGCCGGTGAGATCTGCTTTGACCGCATTTTGGGTGAAGTAATGGCAGAAAAGTACCCCCATTTGGAGGTCACCTTCTGTGTCCGGGGCAAACCGGTGGTCAACGACGCCACCCGTGAGGATGCCCAGATCGCAGGCATTGCGTTTCCTGTGATCGACAACGGCATCGCCATTGGCGGAACGCCTCTGGCACTTGTGAGCGAAGAGGCACGGCTGGCCGTTGAAAATGCAGACGTGATCATTGCCAAGGGTATGGGCAACACAGAAACGCTGTTCGGCTGCGGCCATAATGTTTATTATGCGTTTTTGGTTAAATGCCAGCGGTTTATGCAGTTTTTCAACGCACCGAAAATGAAGCCTATGTTCATCCGGGATCGCAAGTAACTTCTAAAAAAACCATTGGCTCAGACCAATGGTTTTTTCTATCCAACAACCGCACCTGTCTTCGCCACAGAGGCAGCAATTGTTGCGCAGCGACAGTAACCGTGCTATAATCAGCCCAAAGAGGTGACCGAAATGAAACGGATCGATATGCATATCCATCTTTCCCGGACAGCAATTTTAAAAAACGGAAACGTATTTGTTTCCGATGCGGAAAGTATGCTTTCCCATATGGATGCTTTGGGTATTGAACGGGCAGTGCTGATGTCTGTTGGTGAGACACCGGCAGAGCTTGGTTATAACGAAAGCAACCACACCATCTGCGAAAAGTATCCCCATAGATTTTCCTGGATGTGCAATGTAGATACCGTAAATATGGACACTGTGTATGACCGACTTGCACAGTGCAAGGCACAAGGCGCTGTTGGCATTGGAGAACTGACCCAAAATCTGCCTATTGAGCATCCTTTTATCCAGGCAATCTTTTCCGCAGCGGACAAGCTGCAGCTTCCGGTCACCTTTCATATGAGCCCCTCTGTTGGCTTCAACTACGGTATTGTGGATGCCCCCGGCCTTCCCGGGCTGGAAAGCGCATTAAAGACTTTTCCCAATGTAAAGTTTCTGGGTCACAGTCAAGTGTTCTGGATCGAGATCAGCGGCGATGCCCCTACCGATGACAAAGGCCGCAACCGTTGGGGCAACGGGCCTGTCCTTCCCGGAGGACGGCTTGTGTCCCTGTTTGAAACCTTTCCCAATCTTTACGGAGATCTCAGCGCCGGCAGCGGTGGCAGTGCCATTATGCGTGACGAAGCTTTCGGTCTGTGGTTTTTGGAAAACTTTCAAGATCGACTGTTTTTCGCCACGGATATGTTGAACACTGAAACTGTGCAGCCCCTGGCTGACTGGATGGAGAACAAGCTCCGGGAGGGCAAGCTGACACCGGAAGCTTATGAAAAAATTCTCCGCGGCAACGCTTTAACACACTTCAATATTGTTTGATTTTTCTCGTTATTTATGGTATACTCCAGAAAAGAAACAAAACCAAGAGGTACTTTTATGAATCGGAAGTTCAGACTTTCCGTTGCGCTGGATATTGACGATGTGCTGATGGAGTGCGTTCCCTACGCCATCCGTCTTGCCAACGAGAAATATAAATTCGACCCCCCACTGACCATATACGAAGTAGATCGCTGGGGTACGCTGGGTACCCGTGCGGATGTGATCTTTGAATTTTTTCAGGACCCGGAATTTTTCCGCACCCAACCGGTGATCAAGGGCGCAAAGAAAATGATCAAGCAGCTGACACAGATGGCAGAGGTGTTTGTGTCCACCTCTGTATATCCTCAGTTTATGAGCATCCGTGCTCAGCGCATTATGGAGGAGTTCCCGGAAATCCCCCCGGACCATATTTATATGGGCTCCCGGAAAGATAAAATCCAGGTGGATATTCTCTTTGACGACGGTATGCACAATGTCACCGCCTCCGATGCCGCCTATCCCATTTTGCTGCGCAGACCCTGGAATCAAGCGGCTACCGGTATGCTGGCTGTAAATAACTACGATGAGTTTCTGAAGCTGGTGGAAGTGATCTCCGACAGCTACCGTGTCTGTCTGGAACCCCCTGTACAAACCACACCGGGCATTATCGTCCTGGTTGGCCCCTCCGGCAGCGGTAAAACAGAGATCGCAAAAAAACTATCAAAAAAGTGCGATCAACTGGAAAAACTCATCAGCTATACCACCGATGCGTCCGTGGGACTGCAAGGACAGGGATGGTATCATTACATCACAGTAGATGCCTTCCGGGAACTTTGCGAAAAAGGCGAACTATTTGAATCCACCACCTATGCCGGTCACAGCTACGGCTCACGAAAAGCAGATGTAGAAGCCATTCTCGCCAAAGGAAAATATGTGCTGACGGTTATGGACATCTGCGGTGCAATGGCACTGAAGACCCATTTCCCCAATGTGACCACCGTGTTTATTCGCCGGGATAAGCGAGAGCTTCTCACGGATATTCTGCAAAAGAATCTGCAAACCGGTGAAAAAGTCAGCCGCTTGATGGCTCTGGATGCCGAAATGCGCAATGCCGACATTTGCGATTACACAGTAAATATGACTACTGCGGAAGCAGCCGCCCGGGAAATTCTGAAAGGCCTGGGATTGTCTGCCGGGAGGCGCAGAAAATAATTGCCTTACGCTGTACGGACAGTCCTCCCCAACCGGGATCAGACCGTATTAAAACCAAAAACTTTTTGCGAAAGGAATATTCATATGAAAAAACAAATTTTTGCGCTTCTGATGATTGCCGCGCTGCTTGTAGGTATGTTTACTGCCTGCGGCAATAAAGAGACAGATACCACCACAGAGGACGACACCGTATACACCATCACCCTTGCCCACGATTTCACCGGTGCTGCTGCAGAAACACTGAGTACCTATATTACCAAGTTCTCCGAAGATTTCTCTAGTATCCAAGTGGAAATTATGGCTGCTTCTGACATTACAGAAGACAACACTCCCGACATTCTGATCTGTCAGTCTGGCCAGATTGCAGAGCTGGTTGCTGACAAGCAGCTGTTGGCACTGGATTCCCTTGTGGACTCGGATACCATTGTACTCCGTGGCGACGGCAATGCAGAATCTATGGGCCTCAGCGACGAGCAGAAGGAAGACATTCTGGACATTTTCTACGATGAAGGTAAAATTGACGGTGAGCTGTACGCTCTGCCCATTGCCAAATCTGAGCAAGTTCTGTACTTCAACCAAACCCTTTTTGACGAAAATGACCTGCGTACACCTATGACTTGGGAGGCTATGGAGGAAGCCTGTATCGCTATCAAGGAGCTGGATCCCGAATCCATCCCCCTTTGCGTTGAGGATCCCGCCGACTTCTTTATCTCCATATGCGCCCAGTATGGTGGTGAATTTGCCTCTAAGAACGGCAAAATCCTCTTCAACAGCGAAGAAAACCGAGAGGTTATGAAGCGCCTCAACCAGTGGTATCAGAAGGGTTATATAACCACCTCCACACTGATGGGAAGATCTTCCCCAGGTGCCATCAACGCCCAGGATACCCGTCACTACATTGCACTGGGCTCTTCCAAGGATGCCACTGCCCAACAGCCCACACAGACCGGTGATTCCTTCTCCTTTGAATTGGCTGTCTATCCCTTCCCTCAGCAAAGTTACGAAACCAGACAGTCCTTGACTCGCAGCACATCCATCTGTATGTACAAAAACGACGATGATGATCTGATCACCCGTGCCTGGTTGCTGTTGCGCTACCTGGTTACCGACATTGAATTCCAGTCTCGCTTTGCAGTAGCCGCCGGCTTGATGCCTGCTATGGAATCCGCTATAATGGAGGAACAGTTCTCCAAGTTTATCAACAAAGCAAATGGTGCCGACAATGTACCCAGCCTTGCTGCACTGGCTTGCATGGAGCAGGATACCGCTGTGTTTGTCATACCTGTTTTTGACGGTGCTGCCACCGCCTACGAGCAAATAGGCACCCTTCTGGATCACTGCCTGACCCTCACCGGCGACAATGTGGATGCTCAGATCGAAGCCGCCTTCAACGCAGCCGAAAAAGCTTGCAAGTAATATAAAACCGCCCACTATGGTCTGAACCGAACCAGTAAAATCGGACAATAGACAAAACACCCCCTAATGTAGGATAATAACTACATTAGGGGGTGTCGTTATGTCTAAGCGAAATTACACGCATATCAAGGAATTGCTACCGACGATAGAAGCTATGGTGGCA
>JAZRRS010000011.1:0-29744 GCA_045651005.1 Faecousia sp. | reverse complement strand
CGTTGCCTGGGTGCTATCACCCGCGACCGTCTGGAAGCTCTGCGTGAAGCCGATGCTATTCTGCGTGAAGAGTTCGACAAGTGCGGCCTGAACGAAAAGGTTTGGCAGTACTTCATTGCTGTGCCTGACATCAAGAGTGTTGGTGTGAAGGATGAGAGCCGTTACGAAGGTTGGCCCGCCATCATCCGTGCTGTTAACACCAAGGATGCCATGACTGCCACCATTGAGGAGATTCCCTACGAGATTCTGCACAAGATCACCTACCGGATCACTCACGAAGTCCCCGGTATCAACCGTGTTCTGATGGATCTGACTCCCAAGCCCATCGGCACCATCGAGTGGGAATAATTGCATATTAACTCTCAGTGGGCTGAAATCGTTTGATTTCAGCCCACTTTTTCTCTTTGCTTTGTAGTATTCTTATCAGCGATGATAAGGATTTGATAAGCATTATGAAATAACAGTAGAAATCGCAATAAATTTATTTTATAATACAGTTAGACAAACTTGAATTTGGCGAACTGATAACGGGTGATATTACAGCACGACAAAGAGGTGAAGAGATGTTTAATATCGACTGGGAGCCTTTCAACGGCATAGCGCATCGCCCTTGGCTGATGTTCTTTGGATTGATTTTCAGCATAATCGCATGGGTTGCTATGCTTATACTGTGTATCTTTGCTGGCTACAATACCACTTCTGAAAACGAAACAACAATGATTAAAACCAGTTTTGTTGCTTATGAAACAAGTAGAAGTGAGCTACATCTCTCTACGCCTACGGGTGAAACCTATATAGTTAATTCCTATAACTATTACAATGGTTACTTTGATAATCCAGTATCTTTTTGCGATGAGGAAACTTACACTATATGGGTAACAGAGGCAGGATATATCTGCGCAATGACCAATTCAACGGGTAACCATATTATTACATTTGAATCTGAACGTGAAGCATATCGCAATAGTCAGAGAGTTGCCATTGTTTTAATGGCTGTTATATTGTTGCTGACTATTACATATTTCGTATTGGCGTTAGTTGTAAGCAAAAACTCCGAGTGGTATCCTGCATGGTTAGTTAAATTGCTATTCGCAAATGCATCCGAGTTTTGGTCATAGAACAACAAATTCCAATTTGTCTAACAGATCGTTACACTTGATCTTAAAGCAAGGTAACAAAACCCGGAACAATTACCTTGAATCATTCCCGACCATTTATCACCGCTGATAAGATTTTGATAAGCATCCATCGTACAGCTACGATAATATGGATAGTCAAAATAATCAGAATAGCAGGTATCATATTCACTAAACGAATTTGTTTAAGTCGAAGATATCTGCAACGAGTGGGAATAAATCCCGCACCTTTTTGAGAGAATTGAGAACCCGAAAATCCTTGTAAATCAAGGGTTTTCGGGTTTCTTGTTTTTATGAAACGATTTTGACCTTGTGGTATTTGGCGGAACAATTTCAGTAAAGAGGATTTGACTATAAAATATACAACTGTAAATGTTCAGCAGCATATCCGCCTAAAAGGAAGGTTTTCTCTTTTATTTATGCAAGGGACATTTTACGATGCACTTTTCACCGGTGACCGGGCGGAACTTAAACACTGGATCATGCTGACGCAGTGCTGCGTCCAGTGCCTCTGCGGTAATCTCCTCAGGGCAGGGAACATGGGTGGTGTTGCCCACGTAGATGTTACCTTCCTCCGGGATCAGCGCAAACTTAGTTGCCCAATCGCACCGGTTGGCATCCACAGGCAGATAAGTGACCTGTTTGCCGCCGATGGTCAGTTGGGTGATCCGTTCTTTTTTCAGAGCGCCGGTGGGGCAAACCTCCAGGCAGCGCTGGCAATCGGCACAGGCTTGAGCAAGACCTGCCTTTACCTCGTCTGCTTCCAAATCTGCATTGGTGACAATGGCAACAAAGCGCTGGTGGATGCCGTACTGTTCGGTGACCACGGCACCGTTAAGACCCATCTGCCCGATACCGGCAGCCACAGCCTCCAACGCATTACAGGAGGCATCGCTGAACTGACCGCGAGGACTGCCAACGGTGGAGCCTGCACCGGTGAGATTGTGGGAGTAGATCGCATCATAGCCAAGGCGGTTTAACAGCCGGCAGAGGGAGTAGGCAGCGTGACCAGTGAGCCGGTTGACCTCGTACTGGGTAAAGACATAAGGGCCGACAGACTCAGCAGGGGGTTGACCTACCCGGGTAGCAGCTGTATCGGGATAGTGCATACCCAGAACGATCACGGACTTGGCATCCGGGATCAGATCGGTGGTTTTGGTAAAGGTGCGCTTGACCTGGGTGACCACCGGATCAAAGGCTTCCATACGCAGGTTTTTATCTTCTACAACAAATTGATGCTCATCCTTGCGGATCTCGGACAGCTGCTTTACAATGCTGTCAATGGTTTCTGCAGAAGCCACGCCAAACAGGTCAATTCCCTTTTCCTTTGCCAGCTTTTGCAGCTGAGACTTGGTGTCCTGCTCCTGTTCGGGAGTACACAGCTCAGCAGCTACCTGATCCACAAAGGGAGCGCTGGTCAGAATCAAAGCAGTGCGGATCTCGGAGGTATCTGCTCCGGGAATGTCACACAGTGCACGGAAAGGTTCGTGGCTGATGGCAGTCTTGGGCAGTGCGCTGTAACCCAGAACTTCCAAATCACGGCAAACATCCAGTTCGGTGAAATCCAGGCTGTACTGGGCAATACGGCCGTAGCTGTTAAGAGACTCGTCTCGGTAGTTGTGACGGGTAGAACCAGCTTCGCCCTCGGTATTGGTGATGCTGGCTTTGTGGTTGATGCCAGCACCCACAGGAACGTTGTAGCAGGCGGTGAGCAAAATAGCACTGACACCGTCCGGCATTTCTGTGGTGATGTCGATGCCTGCGTTCTTCAATGTCTCCTGGGAGAGGAAGTGGACGCTGTTCAGATCCCACTTTTGGGCGTGTGCCAGCACCTTGTCATAGACCTGGCGGTGTACCGGCAGATCCGAAGGTGTTACATGGCGCTTGCGGCGAGCGGTCTTCTTGCAGTAGTCTTCATCCCAGTGGCGCAGATGCTTGGGCAGACAGACCTTCAGACAAACACCGAAGGCACCCACTCTTGCGCCGTATTGCTTAATGTGATCCAAAAGGACCTGCTCGTCCACCTTCTCAGGAATGGGAAGATCCAAGTCCAAGTTGAAATGCTCGCCCCAGGCGCAGCGCCACAGATTCTTGTCGCAGAAGATATGGTCTTTACCTTCAACCACCACGTTCTTCTTGCCCTTTACCTCTTTACGGTAGGCGTTAGTGGGGCATTTGCGGATACACTCGCCGCACATATCGCACAGCTTGGGGCCGTTATAAAGGGGTGTGGGGGTCAGCTCAGCTTCTGTGATGATGGAAACAAAACGGTTTCTTGCACCGTATTCCGGGGTGATGCAAAGACCATTCCAACCCAGTTCGCCCAGACCGGCACAGACACCGCTGTAAATGTGGCTGATGTCCGGTGCAAAGTTGGCATCCAGTTCCTTATAGCCGCGGTAACGCCAGATGTTGGAGCTGGCAATAGGAACAGCCTTGTGTCCTAAATTGTCCAGCATTTGGGCAATGGAGAAGGAAAGATAGTCCAGCTTGTTATTTATGGTGTACTGAACACGGTAAGGACCGATGACTTGGGGATGGATCTCTCCATCCAGTTCAATGGCAGCGTCCGGGTGGTGGATGGCGCAAACAATAACGGACTTGGCGGTGGGCAGGATACCCTGGGGGCTCATGGCAATGGGGGCATTTTCATAGCGTTCCACATTGGCAATACCGACCAGGTCAGCACCTAGCTGATAGGCAAATTCTTTTACCTTCAAGGTAAGATTGTTATCCATATGTAAGCTCCTTTTTATTTTTTTCTTTCATTATATCTCTGATCTTTGGGAATAGACAGGGTCGATTCCACCATTTTTTCGTAAAAAAAGACAGGGTGGGCGACAAGCAAAACGGCTGCTTTCATAAGTGCTTCTGAGCACAATGCCGCTGTGCGAAAGGAATTGACACCACCTTTTGCCAATGGTATACTGGTAACGAGGTGAATGCTATGCGGATGAGAGACCTGGCGCACACCCCTGTTGAACAGTTAACCCTGCTGGAGCTTCGGATCGTGCCTTGCAAGAAGCCGGCAAATCATCAATATATTATGCATCCTAAGCCGGTGGAGCGATTTGTGTACATCATCCGGGGAAAAGGCTGTTTTTCTCTTGTGGACAGTAAGCTGCAAGCCGGTGAGCGAGATATGGTCTACCTCCCCGGGGAAACGGCTTACCGATCCCGGTGGCAGGAGGACTCAGAGTTTATGGTTATTGACCTGTTGCTTCACGATGACCGGGGATATCCAATCCGGTTTGAAGATGCTCCCGGTATTCTTTTCTGTGACAGCCACGGTGCGTACCGGGGTCTGCTGGAGGAGTTGGCGGCAAAATCCGGCGCAGTGGGTCCTTTTGACTGGCTGGAACGGTTGTCGTTGTCCTTTAAGCTGCTTTGCGAAATGGCTCGGGATACCAATCGCATAAAGATGGATGAGCAAATACAGAAGATCAATGCAGGTCTGACTTATTTGCAGAATAACTTCACCCGAGCGTTTTCTGTGGGGCAGTTGGCACAGATGTGCTGCCTTTCTGAAGGAAGCTTTCGTCGCATCTTTTCTCAGTGTATGGGAATGAATCCGGTGGAATACCGCAACAAGCTGCGGGTGGAAAAAGCAGCGATCCTGCTCAGAACCGGCACTGCAACCGTGGGTGAGGTCGCAGAAGCTGTGGGGATCTCGGACATCAAGTACTTCAGCAAGCTTTTCAAGCAGCACATAGGCGTGTCCCCCAGCGCCATCAAAAGGGATGCGTATTAAACAAGTCGGCTCGTATGCTTATTATCAGATCCGGCATAACTAGAAGGTGGTATATAAAATGCTTTGGCACTGTGCAACGATCAATACACGTAGTACTTCTGAACGCAATTGGGTAGATCGAGTTCTTGGTTGGGGGTATGGCGGTGGGGAATACTGTCCTCGTTACAATCCGGAGGGAACGGAGGAGCTTATCCAATATGCTAAAGACAAAGGACTTTGCGTCAGCCTCCACGTTCACCATGGCCCTAATAACATCACGGACACGGATATAGAAAATCAAAAGCTTTCTATGCGCCAGGTGAAATTTTGCATCGATCTGGCTGCACGTTACGAACTTCCTACTGTGACTTTCCACCCCGGTCGGCTGTCTGCTGAAGGGGAAAGCGAAGGGGAGAAATGGCAGCAGCTGTTTGCTGCTGTGGAGGAAATTGCCGCCTATGCAAAGGAAAAGAAAGTGCGCGTTGCCATTGAGAATATGGAGCTGCGCCCTATGGAATTGGTATATACCATTGAAGACCTGAACAAATTTGCTTATATTGGGGAGAATAATCCTTATTTTGGCGTAACGCTGGATTTTGCGCACTTTGCCTCCCTCGGCATTATCAAACCCGATCTGGACAAATTAAAGCTGCCTTTGTTCAATGTACATTTAAGCCAGCTGACAGAGGAGAAAATGCACGCACCGCTAACTGTCCAAGACGGCAAGGTGGATGTGCCTGCTGTCTGCAAGCTGCTCCGTGACTACGGCTACACCGGTCGTATCATCCTGGAGCAAACCGCAGACTATGCAGAAAGTCTTCGTTTGCTGCAAACTGTGGTACAGACTATATAATGTTAAAACCTGCCCTACAACGATGCTATACGCAGAATATCGGGGCAGGCTTTTGATATAAGGAGTTGCTTGCGATGCACGTTTCACCGGTGGCCGGGTGAAATGAAAAATTCTTGCATTTTTGCAACAGGTCTGCAATAATATTACTAAAGGTCATTCCAATTTAAACGGAAAAAGGAGAAGTGAATATGAGAATATGTGTGTTTGGTGCGGCATCACCCACCATTGATGAAGAATACAAGAAGATCGTAGAGCAAATGGGAGAGGAGATGGCAAAGCGTGGCCACTCTCTGGTGTTCGGCGGCGGCGGAAATGGTCTGATGGGCGCAGTGGCAATCGGTGTTCGTCGTGGCGGCGGCCACATTTTGGGTGTGATCCCCAAGTTCTTTGATGATGAGGATGTGGAAGAGGTTTGCGGCTTTTGCGACGAATTAATTGAGCCGGATACCATGCGTCAGCGCAAGCAGATTATGGAAGACAACGCAGATGCTTTTATAATTGTCCCCGGTGGTATCGGTACTTTTGAAGAGTTCTTTGAGATCCTGACCTTGAAGCAGCTTTGCCGCCACAATAAGCCCATTGCGATTTACAATGTTAAAGGTTACTATAATGAGCTGATCTACGCTATGGAAAAGGCCATTGAAAAGAACTTTATCAAAGATAATTGTAAAGATCTTTACTATATGACGGAAGAGCCGGATGCTCTGTTGCGGTACATTGAGACTCCTGTAGAGCGTGTCCATACAGTAAAAGATTTGAAGGAAGGCTAAAAAGCAGGGAATTCCCCGTAAAAAGCAGAGGTTTACCTTTGCTTTTTACGGGGATTGTTTTATAATTTCCCAGAGGGCCTAACTCCGCTGCTTCTTTTAAAATTTGACGAATCTTTCAAAAATAAGGATATTTTCATCTACAGTAGAGTTTGCGCCTAATAAGACGCCACCGGCACCGCCGGACATGGCGTTTTTTCCTAACTCGTTGGAATATGCAGTGACGAGATGCCAGCCTTCCATACCAAGCTCGTTCAGCACTTGAGTCATAGCATCTGTATTGACGCGACCGGAATTGCTGCGAAATAGACCGCCTACATCCATAAGACTGACGGCTTTATATTGATAATAACCCGTTGCGCCTGTTTGTTTGAGCGCTTCCACAGCAACAGAATTTTGTAGCTCTGCCTTTTGTCGCTCGCGATTTTCCTGCTGGATTTTTGCTTCCACTGCCAGCTGCTCTTTTTGGAGCTTTGCTTCCACCATTTGCTTTTCGCGCTGCAGCTCGTCTTGGTGTACCTTGCTCACCAATGGTGCGATGAAGGTTTTAATATCAACATTGTCGGGGATGATCATTTCACCGGTCTGAAAATTTCTTTTGACGGGGAATGTGGCGTTTGCCTGGATATAAGCTGTTACATCTTTAGGCTGAAGATTGTAAAGCTTTGCGATTTCCATAACGGTCATAGTATTACCTTCTTTCTTTTTGTCTGACTATTGGCGATGCTCACCAGCGTGCTCTCTTTAAAATTCCAGCTGATCAAAGGTGATATTGTCACCCAGCAATCCAATGTACGCACCGTCTTTTGCCTCGCTTGAATCCGGATGTGCCATCAGCCACTTATTAGAGCCGAAACACATAGCATCCTCGGTTGTTGTGGCTTCAAATGAGGGCTTTTCTAAATTGGTGCCCCGGGGAAGTACACACACCACCCGATAACCGTGTTCTTGTACGTTCATAGGCGCATAGTGCAACGCAGTTCCAAACAATTCAACGGCGGCTCCTGCCGGCACGAGAAATGCCTTGCAAAGAGCGGTATCGAATTTTCCGTCTTTAATTTGGCTTTGATTACCCAAAATCAGCACAACATCGTCAAGAGCAATGTTGAACTCGCTGCTTTTGTGATATTCCAAGCAGCCCAGCACTTTGTTGTTGCCGCCCACGTAGCCAACTTGGATAGGCATACCGCCAAAACCCTTGTTCTGCATTTTTACTGTTTCAGGGCTTGCTTCCAGGAGCTCTACCGAGGCTTGATACACAATGCCGTTTTCCGGAATGGCAGTTTGCTTCAACCGCTTTAGCAGATCGGAAAAATCGTACCCCTCAAGCACTTGACCGTATTCCTTGAATGCTTCATCTTTAATTGAATAAACCTGCATAAAAACACTTCCTTTTTGGGCTCCAGCCTGTCCAAGCAGATCCCAGTATTTTATTTATTGTATCACTTCTTGCTCCAAAAGTAAATCTTACATTCCCATTTTCTCTTTTTATAGAAGTCAACCGAATAATTTACAAAATTTGCTGTGGGCAGGAGCCCCTGCCCCTACTATGAAGACTATGGAATTGCAAGTAACGTGGACGATTTTGTGAAAGCGTGCTTTCGTTGACAAAGCGTATATTGTGCGGTAATATAATAATATGTTTATGCGTGGGGGGATGTTATTTGGTTTTTAGTAACGCTGTGTTTCTCTTCCTGTTTTTGCCTGCTGTTTTGGCGGGCTACTATCTTTTGCGGGGAAAGGCAAGAAATTATTGGCTGTTGATAACCAGCTTGGTGTTTTACGGCTGGAACAAGCCGGATTTTTTATGGATCCTTATCGTTAATATTATTTTGAACTATAGTAGTGCTTTGCTCCTGGAGAAAACGCAAAGGAAGGGTTTTAAGCAGATGATCCTGTGGCTTGGCATTGCAGGGAATCTCGTGCTGCTTTTCTACTTTAAGTATTTTAACTTTACTGTGTCTGTGGTGGAACGGCTGCTGAACAGATCTTTCAATTTTGCAGAAGTTATCCTGCCGGTGGGCATTTCCTTCTTTACATTCCAGGGGTTGTCTTATGTTGTAGATGTGTACCGGGGCGAGGTGAAAGCCCAAAAGAACCCATTTAAACTGGGTATGTATATAGCACTCTTCCCACAATTGGTTGCCGGACCCATTGTGCGATATCAAGATGTGGCAAGGGAAATTGATGAGAGGTCAGTCTCTTTGGACGATTTTGCGACAGGCAGTCGCCGGTTTGTTGTAGGTCTTTTTAAGAAAATCATCATTGCAGATACCCTGGCAGTGACGGCAGATGCCATTGTCGCTGCCAGCTATACGGCCTCCAATCTTCCTATAAATGCGTGGATCGGCATTATCTCCTA
Organism: Faecousia sp.; assembly: GCA_045651005.1. Lineage (GTDB taxonomy): Bacteria > Bacillota > Clostridia > Oscillospirales > Oscillospiraceae > Faecousia. The sequence continues at coordinate 20,896 of JAZRRS010000011.1, read as the reverse complement.
TTCGCTGCAGTTGTTTTTTGACTTTTCCGGCTACAGTGATATGGCAATCGGTTTGGGGCGTATGTTTGGATTTCATTTCTTAGAAAACTTTAATTTCCCCTACATATCTCGATCAATTACAGAGTTTTGGAGACGGTGGCATATCTCACTGTCCTCCTTTTTTCGGGACTATGTATATATTCCGCTGGGAGGAAACCGCAGACACGTTTACCTAAATGTTTCCATTGTTTTTTTACTTACCGGTATTTGGCACGGAGCATCCTTCAGCTTTATTTTGTGGGGTATCTGGCACGGAATATTCAACTTGGCAGAACGTTGGATCCGTCAGCACAACGCAGATAAGCCGAAAAAAGAGCAGTCCGGTGTTGTATCGGTTTTGATTGCCAGCGGACAGCATATTTATACGCTTTTGGTAGTGATGATCGGCTGGATATTCTTCCGTGTTCCGGGGCTGAAAAACGGGTTGAATTATCTGCTCTCCCTGGTGGGATTGTACAATGATCCTGGTGCCTGTTATTTGCTCCCATCCTATTATTTGGATCGTTGGACAGCCTGTGCACTGATTTTGGGCATTATTATGGCTACCCCTATTCCAAAACAACTGGTGGAGGCGGTGGGGAAAAAACTTCCTGCTCCGGTTGCTGCTATAATCCGAGATGTGACGCTACTGGCAGCACTGATGCTCTGCATTTTGCAGGTGGCATCGAATACGTATTCCGCCTTTATTTACTTTCAGTTTTGAGGATTCCGTATGTTTAAGAAAATAAATAATATTGTATTTTTGCTGTTGTTCTTTGCGGTTTTTTTAATACCTATGCTATTTACCAGATGGGAGAGTGGCGGCGTGTCAGAGGAGGAAAACCGCAATTTAGCAGCATTTCCTTCGGCTATCACAGAGGGCAGCTTCAACGAGTCCTTTACCAAGGAGTTTGAAACTTGGTTTATGGATCATATGGGACTTCGTAAAAAACTGATTGATACCAACAAAACATTAATGCAGGAGGTATTCAATCGTTCGCTTACTACCAATGCTTGGAAAACGGGAAAAACGGGCGATTCTATTTATGCAACAGATGCCATAATCAAAGATTTTGCCCATGTGAACCTGCGTGCTGAAGCCACTGTGGAGGGGATCGGAAATAGCTATCAGATCGTTAGTGACTATCTGGAAGAAAATGGAATTCCTTTCTATTACGTGCAGTGTGTGGACAAGCATACCATCTATCCGGAGAGATTCCTTGATTCAGTAAAACAGGTGGGAACGGTGTCCAAAACCGATCAAGTCTTAGATTACCTGCAGAATAAAACAACAGTGGAGGCTATCTATTTTAAGCAGACGTTGCTGGATAATAAAGAGCAATATGATGTGTTCAGCCACTGGGGAGATCCCACGCACTGGACATACCGGGGAGCTTATATCAGCTATTGCTATATGATGGAAAGAATCAAGGAGAATGCAGAGATACCATTGCGGATCCTTGAGGAAACGGATTATGATATTTCCTTGCAGGTAAACAGTGGCCCAAATGGGGAAACAGAGCAGGTGGAGATCTTTACAGTTAAAGAGCCAAAGGCCACGATGGCGGATGTTTCTGTTATGGGCAAGTGGGGAAGCGACCAACGTCATAGTGTGTGGAAAAATCCGGAGGCGGGAAATGATTTGCGCCTGCTTTTGATGGCAGATAGTTATATCAACAGCTTCCTGATCTGCAGCATCGCCGAGAGTTTTAGCGAGGTGTGGCTGGTATGGGGCGATTACACAAACGATCTTCCTGAAATTGTAGAATTGTGCGATCCGGATATGGTGATTTATGAATGTGCTGAGCGTGTGGACAGAAGCGGTAATATTTGTGAACTGGCACGAAAATTAAAAAACTAAATGTTGCGGCGTAATTGACGTCTGTTTACAGATACTAGCAGCGTGATTTGTAAAATAATTGTAGGGGCTGGCGCCCACGACAGCCCGTTGTGCGCCCGCGAAAGATGTCCTTAGGGGGCGTCGAAGGCGCCGCCCCCTACAAATGCGAAAAAGAGAAAGATATATGAAAGCAACAGGGATTGTCAGAAGAGTGGATGACCTTGGTCGTATCGTGATTCCCAAAGAAATCAGAAGAACCCTCAAAATCCGTGAAGGAGACCCGTCACAGACAACATTGACACCAATTGACAAATTTTGCATAGCGATACATAGCATAGCGGAAAGAATAAACGCGAGGTGAATTTCACCTCGCGTAATAGTTTGAAGGATTTATCGCATATGCCCAGTAATTGCCGGAAAATGTTTTTTAAGAAACTTACCGATGTAATTGTATATCGAGATAGAGATGATGGAGAAGCATAGTACAATGAAGCAATACTGCCATGTTCCAAACAACCTCAAATCCTTCATAATTTTCTCGAATAATAAATATATAATGAAATAATGAGTGCCTATGATTAGAATTGAATTATCGGCAGTTTTAGAAAAAAAGCGTTTGAGCAATTTTGTTTTTTGTAATAATTTAGATAATTCAATAATTATGATCGAACCGCAAATGCCCGAGAGCACAAAAAGAAAATAGTTTCCTAAAACCATTCGAAAGAATGATACTTTTTTATTAAAAACGATACCTGAAAAAACCCAAATTACCAAAATAATTATTTTTATCAAAATTTTAAGAAAGGGGAAAGGGATCTTTTTGTTTTCATTATATGCTTGTCTAAGTATTGCGCCCACAGTAAAGAAAGTCATCGCAATAATGGTTCGATCTATGCCAAAAGGAATGAATATATCAAATTTATAAATGATCAAGCCCAATGTAAAAGCAAGGCAGGCAACGATGCCTTTTAAAATAAACGAAAGCTTATCTAAATTCAAGAAATATGATAAAACGAGGATTTGAAATAAAGAGATAAAATACCAGCAAGGTGTGGTATATGGACAGGATCCATAAAGAAAAAAGAATTTGGTTATGATTGATTTAAATGATTGATTAATTGAGAATAAATATATACTTCCTAATGCAAAGAATATGAAAGTGGGTAAAAGCAATCGTTTGATTTTTGCCATCAAAAAAAAGCCAAAATATGAACTTCCCTTTTTAAAAACAAAACCCGACAGAATAAAAAATAAGGGCATATGAAAGGAATAAATAATCTGATTTACTATGGGAAATGCACAGTTGTACCAGAGGTGTCCTATGAAAACCAATAAGACGCCTAAGCCCTTTGCAATGTCCAGCCAATCTATGCGAGTTGTACTATTGAGTGTTTGATGGGATTCTGTGCTCATATAAACACCTCCTAAGAACACATCGCAATCATTGTATCACGTACAGCACAAAAAGTAAATAATTATAGTATAATTAACGCCCTTTTACAAATAATAGCATCGTAATTTGTAAAATAAGGAGATAGATATATATGAAAGCAACTGGTATCGTCCGTCGGGTGGATGACCTCGGGCGTATTGTCATTCCTAAAGAAATCAGAAGAACCCTCAAGATTCGTGAGGGAGACCCCTCATATACAACATTTACATCTGAGGAGCAATTCAAACGGGCGATCACCAACATCTACATATGGTGCAAAAACAGAGGATTATGTGAATAAACAAACGGAGCAGATTAAACTGCTCCGTTTGTTTATTCGGGGATTCTAGTGATTCGAATAGTCCACATAAATTGATCTATGTCTTTATCCCAACTGCAATCCCAGCAGGAATCGGTGTCTGAGTGCATAATAGTATCACCGTAAGAAAAATCCAGTTCTGCTGGGTCAATAGCGTGCAAGCCGATGTTTTCCTCACCGCAGTTGGGGCACTGAGTCCACACCATGATTTTACCCTGTACTTTGCTAGGGTCGGGGGAGTTTGGAACATAGGCATCGGGACCATAGTAAACACATTCGGCATTTTGCATGGGTTCTGTCTTGTAAGTGTAGGTAATGGGTTCCGTTTCCTCTGTAGTTACTTGAGGCTTTGTTTCTACTTCTGTATTTGTGGATTCTTCCAGGGGCATTTCTGCACAGGCCGTGAGTCCGAATAATAGCACCAGTGCAAGAAATAATGTGAGAGTTTTTTTCATATACTTACCTCCTAATTCTGCTTATGTAACAAACTGTCACATAAATAATGTAACATAATGTTACAATAAATGCAAGGGGTGATTGGATGATTGGACTGAAAAATATTCGCAAGCAACGCAATTTAAACCAGCAGAAAGTCGCTATGGATTTGAATATTTCTCGTGAAGCCTTGTCCTATTACGAAAATGGCAAACGAGAGCCGTCCCTTGCTTTGTTAGTGGCAATGTCGAAATATTATAATGTGTCTATCAATTATCTAATCACAGGCGAAGAATTTCAAAAAAGATGAACCTATCCTTTCGGTAAAGAAAGTGTAGGTTCATTTTTATTTATAGCGGTATAATCTCCGTCAGTTTACAGATACTAACAGCGTAATTTGTAAAATTATTGTAGGGAACGGATTGCCACGCCAGTGTGCGCACTGGCTCGCAATGACGGTGGTGGTTGGTAGTCGCAACGACTATCGTACTTTCACGTCATTCCGAGGGCGCTTGCGCCCGTGGGAATCCGTATCCCAACATCGGAAAAGGAGAAAGATATATGAAAGCAACAGGAATTGTTCGTCGTGTTGACGATTTGGGTCGTATTGTGATTCCCAAAGAAATCAGAAGAACGCTCAAAATCCGTGAGGGCGACCCGTTGGAAATTTACACGGAGAAGGATGGGGGCGTGATCTTCCGGAAGTATTCTCCCATGAGTGATTTGCAGGATTTTGCAGCGCAGATCTGTGAGTCCATTGGCGCCAACACCGGACATGTGGCAGCGGTGGCGGATCGGGATTCCATCATTGCGCTGTCCGGTGCGCCCAAACGGGAGCTGATGGATAAGCCCAACTCCCAGGAACTGGATAAGCTGATGGAGAGCCGGAAGAATTACCGCTATGAAGCCGGTGATACTATGCTTCGAGCCGCAGAGGGGTCTGATAAGTATCATTTGGGTGTGGCGGCACCGATCTTAAGTCAGGGCGACTTGATGGGATGCGTGATGCTGCTGCTTGGTGAAAATGACAGTCCTCTGGGGGAATATGACCAAAAACTGGCACAGACTGTGGCTGGTTTCCTGGGGAAGCAGATGGAAAGTTAAAAAAGTTTACAAGGGCAGCCTGTGGCTGCCCAATTGTTTTGCGGGAAAAACAATGAAAATACTCCACAGAAAAGGTGAAAATGGGGGCATAAACCGCCAATTATAGGGAATATGTTGAATTTACATAAAATTTTGGGGTTGACAGGTAGTTACACATATGCTATAATTCGTAACAGTTTGTAACCAAACAGTGAGAAAGCAACCGTGAAAGGAAATGTATTTATGTCCAAATCCCCAAAGCTGGGACTGCGATTGATTAGTTTGGTCCTTTGTATTGCCTGCATTCTGTGCATAGTGCTTCCGGCGCAAGCCGCAAACACGGAGCAGGAGCAGACCACCTTAACCACTGTGGTGCGAAACGGCGCTTATTACAGTGCCAGCGTTATCGGTCAATTGGAAGATGGCACCAATGTTACGGTGCTCAGTGAAACACGAGAATTCTACCGGATCGACTGCTATGATATGAACGGCTATGTGGCACGCAGTCAGATTCAAATGAAGGACAATCAATATTATGTAAACTGCAGTACAGAATCCCAGGAGACCCGTACCTTTACATATACAAGCCACGCAGATGCGCTGGTGATGAGAAATGGTTTGTTGGATCTGGCAAAGGCGCAGTTGGGCAAGCCGTATATTTACGGCAGTACCGGAATGCGCGGTTTTGATTGCTCGGGTTTGATGTACTATCTGTATGACGAATTCGGCACACGGCTGCATCGTCGTGCCAGTGAGCAGCTGCAAGACGGCATTATTGTATCCCGTGAGGGAATGCAGGTGGGCGACCTTGTGTTCTTCCACGAGAGTTGGGATTCCTGTCCTGCCTCCCATGTGGGCATTTATGCCGGCAACAATCAGATCATTCACGCATCTACAAGCCACGGCATTGAGTATGCGGATCTGGATGCATCCTATTATGCGAAAAATTTTCTTTGTGTCCGTCGTGTAGTAGACACCAATGTGGCACAGAAGTCACTGATCGCAGCTACCGCGGTCCACTCAGTAGCTTCCACAGGCCGCAGAGCCGGTTAATTCCAATAAAAAGTGCTGACGCAAGTCAGCACTTTTTTGCATTTGGCGCATAGAATAGTGGGAGGCGATAATCAATGATTGTGAAAACCGACAGACCCATTACATCTGCAAGCTGTGACCGGATGATACAGACGCTGGTGGAGACGTATCCTTTTTGCCGGACAGAGCTGCTGACCACCACGGCATTTCAAAGACCGATTCGTACTTTGGCGATTGGGAAAGGTCCGCGAAAGGTGATCTACACGGCGGCACACCACGCCAATGAGTGGATCACTGCGCTGGTACTGTTGCGCTTTGCGGAAGAACTGGCAGAGGCGGTCCGCACCAACGGAACGATTTTTGGAAGAAACGCACAGGAGCTAGCAGCACTTGCTACTATTTATATGGTACCTATGGTGGATCCCGACGGAGTGGATCTTGTGGTGGGAGCGATCCCGAATAACAGCGGACAATATGCATTGGCACGGGAAATTGGGGAGAGCTTCCCACAGATCCCATTCCCTGACGGTTGGAAAGCAAACCTTTTGGGGATAGATTTAAATCTGCAATATCCGGCAGGATGGCTACAGGCACGTGAGATCAAGTTCTCCCAGGGATTCACACGTCCCGCACCACGGGATTATGTGGGGAGAGCACCATTAGAGCAGCGTGAGAGCCGTGCCCTGGCAGGCTATACGGAGTATATTGACCCGGATCTGGTACTGGCTTACCACGCACAGGGAAAAGAGATCTACTGGCAGTTTCGTGACTATGAAGTGCCCGGTGCGGAAGCGCTGGGAGAGGAGTTTGCAAGGCTCAGTGGCTATCGGTTAGCGCAAGCACCTTTTGATTCCTCTTTTGCCGGTTATAAGGATTGGTTTATCCAGAACTTCCGGCGCCCCGGTTATACTGTTGAGGTGGGGACGGGCAGCAATCCTTTGCCTCTGTCCCAATTTGAAGAGATATACCGGGATAATCTGGGTATACTGGTGACTGCCGCAGTAGGTTCATGACCGATTTGCGATCAATGCATAAAAATGTGCTGCCGGTGAAAGATCGGCAGCACAAAGTTTTTAGTTGGTAGGAGTGTCGGAGAAAATCTTCTCCGGCTTATCATCAGGCAGTGCTTCAGGCGCATTTTCCGCCTGCGTTTCGTTGTAGTGATCCACCAGCGTCTTAAAGGGCTTGCGCAGGAACAGTTCTCCGAAAAGAACGGCAGTGCTGAAATAAATGGTCAACCACACGAGGGAGGTTGCCATAGAGTTAAACATATCCAAACAGGCCATTACGACCACAGGTACCCACATCAGAGCGGCAGCGGCGATGCTGCGCAAGGGGTGTGCGATGAGAAGTAAAAAGGTGTTCCTGTATAGCTGGGTAGCAGTACAGCCGAAACGGGAATGGAACGCAGGAACCAGGGACATAAAGACTGCCAAAATGCACAGGGGCAGTATGCAGAGCCAAAGAGGGAGACCCAGGATGGTGGCAAACAGCGCAGCCAATGCAACGACGGCAAACAATACAGCCAGCAGACCCCAAGCAATGGTCACAGTTCCGAAACCGTTTTTAAAGCCACGGAAGAAGGCAGCGGCCGCAGAGGAATCATCTTCTTTGTCGTTGAGCACACGAATGGCAGTGTACAGACCTGCTTGCGCTGCACCGATGGTGAAAACGGGAATGCAGCAGATCAGATACAGGAAATTCAAAATAATCAGATCGCCTATGTACATCAGGATCTGCATCACCGGGGAATCATAAGAAAACAGACTATTCATAACAAGACCTCCAAACATACTACAGTTTACGGCAAAACAAGCCGAAAAGCAAGGGATAATTGTAAACTTTTTTCAAAGATAAAGGAAAAGTATTTGCCAATTAGAGGATTTGCTACTATAATATAAAACAAAGTATTGTACCTTGAAAGGAAGATCGATTTGCAAGAAAAAGAAACGATCATTGAAAAGATCGGCAAACTGCTGTCCAAGGTTGGCACGGCGGTTATGATGAATTTAATGTTTTTGATCTGTTGCGTCCCGGTGGTCACTGCCGGACAGGCGTGGTGCGCTCTGCTCAGCGCTGTGCGTTTTCAAATTCGTGGTGACAGCTGGTGGGATGGCTTCAAGTTTGGCTTCAAGACCCGTTTCCTCCGGGGTACTGTGGCTTGGTGCGTAATGCTGGGTTTGAATGTTTGGATGCTGCTGGATGTGTTGCAGTACACTACCGGTGAATATAGCTTGATGTATCCCATCGCCTCCTGCGTTATGCTGGCACTGACAACTATGCTGACCACCGCCATTATGACATTGAATGTGTACATCCCCACGGATATTTCCACATGGATCAAAAATGCGGTTTCCTTGATTTTCAAAGCGCTTTTGCCGCTGCTGGTTTCTGCGGCACTGCTGATGGCACCGGTGCTTCTGTGTCTGTACCGTTTTGACCTGTTCTTTTATTTCGTGATGGTCTTTGTGGTGGCATATTTTACACTGGCGGCATTTGGTTGCACCATCCTTTTGAAAAATGCGCTGCTGGAGTTGTTGTTGGATGCCAGGGCGGAGGGCACTCTGATTGCGGAAGAGGGCAGAGCCATCGTAAAGGATGGAGAGGAAGATGAGTAATATGAAAAAGAAATACAAGAAAAGCTTAAAAGAGCTCTGGGCGGAAGAAAAAGAGCGTATGAAGCCTATGAGCACCAAAAAGCGCATCGAACATTTGTGGACCTATTACAGTGAGTATTTATGGATCGTTGCGGTGGTGGTGATACTTTTGGGCGCGGTGATCTCCAGTGCCATTAATCTGACTAAGGATACGCTGGTCACCGGTATGATGGTGAACATCACCATTGAACAGGAAGGTTATAATTATCTGGAAACAGGCTACGCAGAAAAGATCAACACTGACAAAAAACGCCAGTTGGTGAAGCTGGAATATACCGCCTTTGATCCGTTGAGTGATGATGCCGCCAGTGAGCAGAATTATTATGCGGCAATGACGGTGGTGGCAGAGGTCAGCGCCGAAAAGCTGGATTATATCATTTTGGACAAGGTGGGTATGGAATTTTATATTACTCAGGCTGTATATATGGATCTGCGTGAATTCTTTACGGAAGAGGAGCTGGCACAGTTTGCTGCAGAGGATCGTCTGATCTATGCCCAGGAAGAGGGCAGTGAGGATAAATGGGTGGTGGCTGTGGACATCAGCGAAATTCCCTTTGTGAAGGACAATGTCACCTCGGAAGGCCCGACCTACTTTGCTCTTTCCGGCAGCGCACCGAATCCGGATCACTGCCGTGGCATTTGGGAGCATATCCATCAATGGCCTGCCAAAACAGAACAATAACCCGATGTTATTAAGATAAAAAAGAAATGTCATTCTGAGGACGGACGCGACGAAGAATTGCCTTTGTTACCATGGAGATCCTTCGCTGCGCTGCGCTCGCTCGGAATGACATTTTGCTATCTTAATAATATTGTTTTTAAGCCATATTAGTCATATAGGCGTACTCGTTAACAATGTCCTGCATAGGCATACCCAAAATCAGCATCATAGCAATGAATATGACGCACAGGATAGCAACCACCAGGATGCCGCACCAGTAGGATCGGGCAAAATTGCGACGGTTGATATTGGAACCGTTGAAGGTGAAGATCAGCAGGAAAATGAAACCCACTACAGGAACGGAAAACAGAATTTGCAGACCGAAGTATGCCCAAGGGCTCAAAGGTTCGTTCTCTTCGGGGATGACCTTCTGTACTGGCGCAGTGGGATTCTGCGATATGGGAATGTAAGGGGGGACAGGAGGCGGTGTGGGGATCTGCGATGTTTGCGTTTGCTGAACAGGTGTACCGCAGTTGCCACAGACGTGGGTGTTCTCTAAGAGCTCTGTGCCACAGTTATTGCAAAACATATCTATTACCTCACTTCTTAGAATTTAGGGCATGACCCTTAAAATAATTATACAGTGGAGGATTTTGAAATGCAACCTGTTTTTGCAGCAAAGGATTTGTTGCGGCTCGCTTAGCAGGGGTTGTTCTTTGAATAATAAAAATGGAGAGTTCCGGTTGGAACTCTCCATTTCTTAATATGCTTGATCAGGCCTCTTCACGGATCTGAGCGAAGCAGTCGCTGCAGTACACAGGACGGTCGGACTTGGGCTCAAAGGGAACCTTTGCCTCGCCGCCGCAGCGTGCGCAAGTAGCGGTGAAGAACTCACGGGGGCCACGGGCGCTGTTCTTGCGAGCATCACGGCAGGGCTTGCAGCGCTGGGGCTCATTCTGGAAGCCACGCTCTGCGTAGAACTCCTGCTCACCGGCGGTGAAAACGAATTCGTTGCCGCAATCTTTGCATACTAAAGTCTTGTCTTCGTACATTGTGTTTACCTCTTTTCGGTTAGTTGCGCCCCGTGAAAGACCATCGAATCGACTGGAAATAACGCAGGACTAATATTAGTGATGATAGTACACCACGTTTGGGATTATACACAAAAATAGGGAAATTGTCAATACTTTATGAAAAAAATATTAGTTTTAAAAAAGTTTTGTGCAAAATTATCAAATAGGGATGCTTGTTTGCCCGGTGAAGGGAATGTGCAGATGATCGTAAGCAAGGGCGGTTACGCAGCGTCCCCGGGGCGTTCGTGTCAAAAATCCCAGCTGCATCAAGTAAGGCTCATACACATCTTCCAATGTAATGGCTTCTTCACCGATGGTGGCAGAGAGGGTATCCAAGCCTACAGGGCCGCCACCGTAATTCTGAATAATGGCGGTAAGCATTCTGCGGTCAATGGCATCCAGACCCAGGTGATCCACCTCCAGACGAGACAGTGCCAGGTCAGCGGCTTCTTTTGTGATTACACCGTCGCACATAATTTGAGCAAAGTCACGGACACGACGGAGAAACCGGTTGGCAATACGGGGTGTGCCCCGGCTGCGGGAGGCGATCTCCATAGCACCCTGGGGGTCGATCTCCATACCTAAAATGGTAGCGGAGCGTGTGACGATCCGGGAGAGCTCCTCAGGTGTGTACAGCTCCAGACGAAGACTGACACCAAAACGGTCACGTAACGGTGCGGAGAGCTGACCGGCTCTTGTGGTGGCACCCACCAGTGTGAACTTGGGAAGATCCAACCGAATGGAGTTGGCGGAAGGGCCTTTGCCAACCATAATATCAATGGCAAAATGCTCCATAGCGGAGTACAGGATCTCTTCTACCATCCGGTTAAGACGGTGGATCTCGTCAATAAACAGAATGTCTCCGGGATTTAGGTTTGTCAGCAATGCCGCAAGGTCACCGGGCTTTTCAATGGCAGGGCCGGAGGTAATGCGGATATTGGCACCCATTTCGTTGGCAATGACTCCGGCAAGGGTGGTTTTGCCCAAACCGGGAGGGCCGTACAAAAGGGTATGATCCAGCGGTTCGTTGCGAAGACGGGCAGCTTCAATATAAACAGACAGGTTACCCTTTGCTTTTTCCTGTCCGGTGTAGTCGGAGAGCAGCTTTGGGCGCAGACCGATCTCACCGGCATCCTGAGGTGCATAGACAGGAGAGATTACCGGGGCAGTCAATTCTTCTGAAAATTCCAAACTCAATGAGAACACCTCAATTCTTCATTACCATAGCGCGTAGGGCATAACGCACCAGTTCCTCTGTGGTAGCTGTGGAATCTGCACCCTTCAATGCAGAGTGGATCTCTGCAGCGGTGTAGCCAAGCTCCTGCAGTGCTGCGGTGGCCAGCGCAACATTGTTTTCCTGCGCAGGCATTGCAGGTGTGCTGCTGCCTGTGGAGAAATCCAGCGTCATATTGCTGCCGCCCATTTTGTCTTTCAGCTCCAAAATAATGCGTTGGGCGATCTTCTTGCCCACACCTTGTGCAGCAGTCAAAAGCCTTTCGTCTCCGGTCATCACAGCAAGGGTGAAGTTTTGAGGTCCTGCGGATAAAATTGCCATAGCTGCTTTCGGACCAACGCCGTTGACGGAGGTCAGAAGCTCGTAGCACCGTTGCTCCTCCCGGTCAATAAAGCCGTAAATGTCATAGGCATCTTCCCGTATAGACTCTGTGATATAAAGCCGTGCTGCTTGATTCAGCTTCAGCTGGGAAGCAGTATAGGCAGTTACACGGCAACCGTAACCCACACCACCGCAATCGATCACAGCCAAACCCGGCTCCAGGATCGTTACGGCTCCGGAAACATAGTATAGCATAAGGAAAACCTCACTTGTTATTCTGTAGTTGTGCCAGCAGGGAGGTGGAGGCTCTTGCATGGCAAAGGGCGATGGCGATGGCGTCTGCCGCATCGTCGGGTTTGGGCATTTGCGCAAGACCCAAAAGCCGTTTTGTCATATCCTGAACTTGATGCTTGGTGGCATTGCCGTAGCCTACCACTGCCTGTTTTACCTGCATAGGCTTGTAGGAGAATACCGGAAGACCTGCTTGCCGGATGGCAAGTAGGATCACACCGCGGCTTTGGGCAACGCCAATGCCGGTGGTCACGTTCTGACCAAAGAACAATTCTTCAATGGCCACAGCCTCCGGTTTTGATTTTTCCAGCAGTGCACGCATATCCTCGTAAATGATTTCCAATCGGGCGGAAAAATCCATACCGGCAGGAGTGGTGATGGCACCGCAACCCACAAGCTTTGTGCTGCTTCGGTCTGCGTCAATAACACCGAAACCGGTGATACCATAACCGGGGTCGATCCCAAGGATTCGCATTACAGGCCACCCCGCATAATATTTATATAGTACATAATGATCACCATTACGAACAGTACAAGCCCGATCCAGGCGGCAATTCGCTGCCAGAGGGGGCGAGGTTGATAATCGGTGCTTTCCTGTACCTCAGGCTGTTCCTGCTGGGTGTTCTTTTCTTCTTCCATTTTGCTCACCTCGAAATGATTATAGCACAAATGTTTTCGTTTGCCTACTGCTTTTTTAAAATCCGGTTTGACGATCAATTGGTTGCTAAACCGGATTTAAAGTTTGATCGTTTTATGTTTTCTTTTGCTGGCTGCGGTTGTATTTTCTATAGGATTTTGGGGTCATTCCGGTCAGTGCTTTAAATTTTTTGTAGAAAAAGCATTCTGTGTGAAAACCGGAAAGCTCTGCCACCTTGCTGATGGGCAGATCTTCACAGAGGAGTCGTTGGGCGGATTCTACACGGATACGGGTCAGGTACTCAAATACAGTCACTCCGGTATGCTCCTTGAACACGGCGCAAAGGTAGCTGGGGTGAAGATGGCAATGGGCGGACAGTTCCTCCAAAGTGACCCGCCGGGTGTGGTTGTTGTGAAGATAGCGCATACACAGCTTTACCCCCTCGTGACCGGGATCGGCGATGGGCGTGTCATAGGTAAGGATGCGGCAATGAGGCATTAGGGCAAGACAGATGCCCATAACCACCAAAAGACGATTCTGTTTGTAATTATTTTCGTAAATTCGACAGCTTTCCAACTGCATCATATAGTTGCACACTGCTTGGTAGGCAGGGTGCCCCGGCCGTAAAAGTGTAGGCATCTCCAAATGTCCCTGAGAAAGGGGCTGCACAAAGTCTTTTTGAAAAAAATGATCCGGTGGCATTTGGATGGCCTCGGTGGAAAAAATAACACGGTGGACAAGGCTGTCCTCTGAGAAACCGATCCGTCTGTGGATTGCACCGCTGGGGATGATCCAAATATCCCCGTCCTTATAGGTGAGAACCTTTTCGTCGATCTCTTCGGTGGTAGTACCTTTGAGCTGCAACACGATCTCTGTCTCCGGATGGTACTGCGCATCCTTTTCTATGACCATATTTTCTCCGGCAATGCCGATATAGGTGGCAATAGGCAGATCCGCTGTACCCCTACGACGATAACTCCGCTTTGCGTCCATAAGATTACCCCATTAAAATAATATAGAATTAACTTAATATCGTATATTGTTATGGGGATTATACCATATTATAATAATTTTGGCAAATTCTAATTTTTTGCGTATTTAAAAAGGTAGTTTTTGTGAAAAGGGGAATCATCTATGAAGCGATTTTTTAGTTTTGTGTGTGCCATAGTTATGCTTATGACTATGCTCCCGGCCATCAGCTTCGCAGCTGAATTGCGGACGGTCTATCTGGATCCAACCTCCGGTGCGGATACCAATACCGGTTTGTCCGAAACAACACCGGTTCAAACGTTGACAGCGGCCTACGCTGCCCTCAGCGGTGCAGAGGAAGGTAAGATCGTCCTGCTGAGCACGTTGAAATTGACGGATACCACCTATTTTCCCGCCTGTGACATCCCGGTGACCATCACCGGCAAGACGACTTCCGTGGGCATTACCGCTTCCAAAAGCATCTTCCTTGGCGGCGACACAACGCTGGACAAAATGACCCTGACGGTGGCTGCAGATAACAACACCACCTACATTTCCTCCGAGGGTCACGACCTGACCATCGGTTCCAATATTACCACAAAGGCCACCGTTTCCGGCCGTCGCTTCTGTCTGACCACAAAGTACGGTGAAGGCTCTAATGGGGATGCGACACTGACGGTCAATGCAGGCAATTGGCGCAGCATCTTCGTAGCAGGCTACACCAAGGCGAATACCGGCAATGCCACGCTGTATATGAATGGCGGTAGTGTCAATAATATTGTTGGCCCTACCTACTCCGGTACAGTTGCCGGCAATGTTACGATGTATATTAACGGCGGCACGATCAATGCGCTGGATCCGGGCGCAAACACAACCGGCTCTGTTACCGGCAATGTGAACATTACCATAAGCGGTGGTACTTTCACCAAGGTCCGTCCCCAGAGTGCCCGTCCCATCAGTGGAACCGTTACGGTTACCATTGACGGTGATGCATCCGGCATCAAAGCGTTTGAGAAGAAGACCGGCTCTGTGAACAAGAAGGTGTTGGTGCTGAAAAGCGGCACACTGGCTGTAGCTCCCGGCAATTTCGATGAGGTGCGCCTGGAGATCCCCCAGAATCAAACCTTTGCCTTAAAGGGTTGCGCCGTCACAGCTACCACCGTAAACAGTGCAGGCATCCTGCAGTTTAGCGGCAGTGCTTCCCTGGCTGCGCTTGAAGTTATCGGTACACTGAATTGTGATGTTACCGATACCGTACTGGCAGATCACGCTTATGTAACTGCATCTGCTTCCAGTGGCATTAAGTTTGCCGGCGATGACTGCATCGTGGGCAGCAACGGCGTTTGGAAGTATTCTGATTCTGTAGAGCCTCAATTTGACACCGTAAACTTTAAGGGTTTGGTGCTGACCACCACTGCAGACAACGTTACTGTTGAGTTTTATAAATACTTCTCCACAAAAGAAGAATACCTGCAAAATCCTGTTTATGTGGATGGCAGAGACCGGTATTATAATGTTACTGCCGGGACCCGTTATCGTTATGTTTCCAAGCCCACTACCGGCAGCGGTCGCTACACGATCCATAAAAATATTTATATCACCGAGGAAGAAGCCGACCAAAAGACGGTATTGGATGTGACTCCCGGCGTGCGGTCCACAGCCGGATGGGATACGCCTGAGACAGTCAGCGATTTTACAGATGAGATCCTGGCAAACGCAAGAGTTTCGGACGCTTCTCTTTGGCCCCAGTATTCTGCGGTATTTACCTCTCCTGCTTTCCGCGAGGGTCGCAACGATCACCAGCAGACCACACAGAGTGAAATGGAAGCCTTCCTTGCAGAACTGGATGATCCCGACGATAACATTTATGTGTATACGTTAGGACAGACTGCGGTAAAGTCCTTTAACATCCCCTTGGTGGTTGTAACAAAGATCGATCTTTCCGGTGCCGAGACTTGGGAAGAGGCTGCTGCGCTGATCCGTGCGGACAGTGAAAAGAACAACAAGGTAACGGTGCATTACCAGGCACAGATCCACGGCAACGAGCCGGCTGCCGGTGAAGCTGCTTTGGGTATGATCAAGCAGTTGGACGGTGCATACGGTGAGACGGTTTTGGATGATCTGAACATCTATGTAATCCCCCGTCTGAATCCTTACGGCGCCTACAAGAGCAAGCGTGTCACCTGGATCGATTCCAGCACCTATACCGATCCTAACCGTGATTTCCTGCATTTGCAAACCTCTGAGGTGCAGGCGCGTATGCGTGCTTTCAATGCCTTTGATCCTGAGGTGGTTTTTGACAACCACGAATATCAGTTTGATATCTCCAGCACATCCACGCAAAGAACAGATATGATGTTCTGTTGCCACCCGCTGCCTTTTGCCAGCGATGCTTACAACGAAACAGCGATTGCAATGACCTATGCATCCTTTGCACAGCTGGATGCGGACGGACTGAGCTATTCCTGGTACGACAGTGGCTCCGGTGGCAGTATGGGTGGTGTCGGCGGCAATACCGGCAGCTCCAACACGGCTGCCCGTGGCACATTCCACATTTTGATGGAGACAATGGGTTCCAATTTTGGACTGAATATGTATGAGCGTCGTGTGGCAAGCCACGCCTCTGCAGTTACCGGTCTTCTTGATTATCTGAGTGAGAATGCAGCAGAAGTCAAGCAGGTCATTAAAAACGAGCGGAATATGATGGTCGAAAACGGTAAAACCTACCGGGAAGATGACCTGTTTACTATGAAGACCGCATCTGTGGATGCACCGGAGCATTATATTAAGGGCGAGAAGATCAGCCTCACCACCGGTGAAACAACAGAATGCGAACATTCTGCAAAATGGTCAGGCTCTATTGTGCGTACCCGTATTGCGCCCACTGCCTATGTGCTTCCTGCAGATCTAACCAACATCAGCTATATCTTGAATCTGATGGATATGCAGGGCATTGCCTACACCTATATTCCCAAGGGTGCAACGCTGCCGCTACAGCAGTACATCGGCACAGTGACAGCAGCGGATTTGACAGAAGAAAAAACCGTAACCTTCCGGGATGGTGCGTATGTCTTTACTATGGCACAGGTGGATGCTCAGATTTTGGGTATGCTGATGGAGGTCGACGTGAACTACACAGCAGATCAAAAAGGCTCTCTGGCACAGCAGGAGCTGATCGTCCCTGTGAATGGTATGTTCCCCACCTATCGCTATATCCACGATCTGAATGAAGATGATTTTGTGGATTACACCATTGTGGAGATTCCCCCTGTTGAGGTCACGGTCTATGTGGACAATACAGATGGTTTGGACACCAATGACGGTTTGACCGCAGCAACTGCCGTCCAGACTTTGGAGCAGGCGTATGTTCTCATGGGTGCAGCACTTGCAGGCGGTGGTGATGGCTCTAACGGTACTGTTGTGGTTTCCGGCCTTTATGAATTGGGTAGCGCAACCTACCATTTCCCCACCTTTAACTTCCCGGTGACCATTACCGGTAAGACCACCGAGGACGGTTTGAGCTTTATCGGAGGCACAGGAGATGCTCAGATCGACCGTGCCATCCACTTGCACGGTGATACCACATTCCAAAATGTGAAACTCCATGTGAACAACACCTATGCATACAACTATATTTTTGCCAACGGTCATAAGCTGGTGTTGGGTGCAAATATCAACACCACTGCCCCTAAGGCCAATTCTTACTTTGCTGTTGTTGGTGGCGGTGTGTCCTACGGAACGTCGGTGGACACAGCAGATGTGACGATCCGTTCCGGCACCTGGAGAATGGTTCACGCAGGCGGCTACTACGGCGATGTTACCGGTCTTGCCAAGGTGGATGTTTCGGGCGCCACTGTGCTGTACTCCATCACAGCTTCCTACCGTGGCAATGTTGGAAGCTTGCAGATGAATATTTCTAACACAGTGATTTCCAGCTACAAGTCCACGGATACGGAACACGGCATTTTCGCCGGTACTTACACCGCCAATTCCAAGGTGAACAGCGGTAAGGTGCTGGGAGATGTTACCATCGTTCTGGGAGAGAATGTAACCGCACCGGCGGTGTACGGAACAGCAAGAATCTATGGCCGTGTTTACGGTAATACAACGATCATTGCCGGTGGCGTGGATCTGACAAAAGCACCGGTGTATGCAAGATATTACAATCTGAGTGACTCCTATCCCACCGGTTATGTGGAGCTGCAGCTAAACAAAAATATTACTGCAGATGTCACTGTTGATCCTGCTCTGGTGCTGGATCTGAATGGCTTTGATATTACCGGAAATCTGACTGTAGACGGCTCTTTGGTAGTCTGCGATTCTGCCACCGATGATTATGATGTTTCTGACGGCAAGTGCGGTGAGATCACCGGAACGGTCACCGGCACGCTGGTCGCCAAGGAAGGCTATATTGCAGCGGCAAACGGCTTCCATAAGTTTGGCGGTCAGCACATCAGCAGTGTAAGTCTCAGACCTTCCAATGCCGGCATTTACTACACGGCAACCTTCCTTGCAGACGAGGTGCTGCTGGAAGCATTGGAGACCGGTGTTGCGGTCAGCTTGGTTGATTTACCCGGCACAGATTTTGAAACCGACGAGGATACCCTGTATACCAAGGGTACGACCGGTGTGTTGGTCAGCAACATCCTCAAGGGAGATAGCGGCGATGCCGATCGTGCTATTGCAGACATCTATGCTGCTTCCTATGTGAAGCTGCCCGACGGCACGGTGCTGGTCAGCGACAACGAGGTTGCCTACAGCCTTTTCGACATTCTTTGGATTCTGAAGGATCAAAACCCTGAGGCATTCCAAACCTTCGTAAACACCTACAACATCGAAAACTGGTTCTAAAACAAACCCTGGCTTTGGGATTTCCCAAAGCCAGGGTTTCTTAAAAAGGTGAACTGTTTTGTTTAATTAGCAAAGCTTAGCGCCGGCAGGGATGTTGTCGTCGATCATCAACAGGTGCAGCTTTTCTTCACCCTTTTCGGTGTGGACTGCAGAGATCAGCATACCGCAGGATTCCTTGCCCATCATCTTACGGGGAGGCAGGTTGGTGATGGCAACCAAAGTCTTTCCGATCAGCTCCTCAGGCTTGTAGAACTTTGCAATGCCGGAGAGGATCTGACGGTCAGTGCCGGTGCCGTCATCCAGTGTAAACTGAAGCAGCTTATCGCTCTTCTTCACATTCTGACAGTCCTTGACCTTCACAGCACGGAAGTCAGACTTGCAGAAGGTGTCAAAATCTACCTTCTCCTCAGCGTAAGGCTCGATTTCAATATCAGACTTGGGCTTGGATAGTTCTTCCAGTGCTGCCAGCTCCTTCTCCATATCGATACGGGGGAACAGGGCAGCACCGCCCACAGTTGCCACATCCTGAGGCAGCACGCCGAAGGTGGCGAGGGAATCCCAGGTCATATCTGCACCACCCAGACGATTTGCGATCTCGGTGACGGTGTCGGGCATAAAGGGAGTCAGCAGACCGGCGCAGATACGCACAGTCTCCAAGAGGTTATACAACACACGGGCAAGACGGGGCTTGTTGGCTTCGTCCTTTGCCAGCACCCAGGGGGCGTTCTCGTCAATGTATTTGTTAGCACGGGAAATGACCTTGAAAATGTCAGCCAGGGCGTTCTGGAAAGCGTAATGCTCCATTTGCTCCTCGTACTTGGCACGCAGACCGGTTGCCAGAGCCAACAGCTCTGCATCCATTTCTTCGTTTGCCAGCTGCTGTGCAGGCAGCCTTTCACCGAAGTACTTCTGTGCCATTGCTACAGTGCGGGAAACCAGATTGCCCAGATCGTTGGCAAGGTCGGTGTTAATGGTGGAGATCAACAGCTCGTTGGAGAAGTTGCCATCAGAGCCGAAGGGGAAGGAGCGCAGCAGGAAGAACCGCAAAGCATCCACGCCGAAACGCTCCGCCAGGATATAGGGATCTACCACATTGCCCTTGGATTTGCTCATCTTGCCGCCGTCCAGCAGCAGCCAGCCGTGACCAAATACTTTCTTGGGTAGGGGAAGATCTAAGCTCATCAGCATAGCGGGCCAAATGATGGAGTGGAAACGGACGATCTCCTTGCCCACAAAGTGGACATCGGCAGGCCAGAAATCAGCAAGGTCATTGTACTTGTCATTTTCAAAGCCCAGTGCGGTCATATAGTTAAACAGAGCGTCGATCCACACATAGACCACGTGACCAGGATCAAAATCCACAGGCACGCCCCAGGTAAAGCTGGTACGGGAAACGCACAGATCTTCCAGACCGGGTTTGATGAAGTTGTTTACCATCTCGTGGACACGGCTGCGAGGCTCCAGAAAATCGGTGTTTTCCAGCAGATCCTGAATCCGGTCTGCGTACTTACTCAGACGGAAGAAGTATGCCTCCTCCTCGGCGTCCTGAACTTCACGGCCACAGTCGGGGCACTTGCCGTCCACCAGCTGACTCTCGGTCCAGAAGGATTCGCAGGGCTTGCAGTACTTGCCGGTGTACTTACCCTTGTAGATGTCGCCGTTTTCGTACATCTTCTTGAAGATCTTCTGAATGGCGGCAACGTGATAGTCGTCGGTGGTGCGGATGAACCGGTCGTGGCTGATGTTCATCAGCTTCCACAAATCCAGCACACCGCCCTCGCCCAGCACGATGTCATCCACGAACTGCTGGGGGGTGACCCCGGCTTCCTTTGCCTTGTCCTCGATCTTCTGACCGTGTGCGTCGGTGCCGGTGAGGAACTTGACATTGTAGCCGGTGAGCCGCTTATACCGTGCCATCGCGTCGGTCGCTACGGTGCAGTAGGTGTGGCCGATATGCAGTTTTGCAGAGGGGTAGTAGATAGGTGTGGTGATGTAAAAATTGCCTTTGCTCATAAAGAAACCTCCAAAAAATAGTAAACGCCC
>JAZRRS010000010.1:0-48278 GCA_045651005.1 Faecousia sp. | reverse complement strand
GCTTCAGAAAGCAGGCCGCGCAGCTGCTCAGAATCGGCTTCGTTCTGCTGGCAGCCGTAGGTCTCCACATAGGCCAGGGGGGTGATGGACTGGTCACGCCAAAAGGCATGTATCTGATGACAGAAGGCAAGCTGCCGCTGCAGAGCCTCCTGAGAAACGGTGGTAGTCTTATTGCCCATAAAGTTTCCTCCAAAGGATACGATCTCAACAATAAATGATAGCATTTTTCTTGCGATTTTGCAAGTGGTGTCCGGGCTGTTTTTAACATAATGTAAACATTTTACATTCCCTTATTGCAATTGTGGTTTGCTCGTGATAAAATGGGACTATCTTTGTAAAAGGAGAAAGAATATGATTTGTAAATTTTGCAATGCAGAGTTGGCAGACGGTACGGAGCTCTGTCCTGTTTGCGGTATGGCTCTGACAGAAGAGACTGCTGAAGTGGTGGCCGAGGAAACCACCGTGGTTGCGGAAGTTACAGAGGAGATTCCCTCTGATGAATCTGTAGTGGCAGAAAACGAACCGGAAGAATCCGAAAAGGAAGCGCCTGCGACAGAAGTAAAGGAAGAGGAAACTTGTGATTGTGAACCAGCGGAAAATGTGAAAGCTCCTGCAAATCGGAAGGTGTGGCCCGTTATTTTGTGGACACTGGCTTCTGTGTTGGCACTGGGCGTTCTCGCTGTGGTGTTGCTGGCAGCATTGGGTGTGGAAGTGAAGTTCCCTACCAATGATATCTACGGAAAAAATCAGTATACAGTCAGCGATGAGCAGGCAGCAGAGAAGGGTGATACAGTCGTTGCAAAGGTTGGAGATGCCGAGCTGACCAATGCCCAGCTGCAGATCTACTACCGTATGAGAGTGTTGGATTTCGTCAACTATTACGGCAGCTATCTGTCTGAGGTGGGCTTTGATTATACACAGCCTTTGTCCTCTCAGATCAGCTATATGGATGACACTATGAGCTGGGAACAGTATTTTATCAACGCATCCATTGAGAGCTGGAGCAACTACCAGGCACTGTGTCTGGCAGCTGAGAAGGCAGGATTTAAAATTGACGAAGAGACTGAGGCGGAGATTGCAAAGATCCCGGAATCTTTGGAAGCGCAGGCCCTGGAAGGCGGTTACGAATCTGCAGATGCAATGATCAAAGAAATTCTTGGACCTGCCTGCGATTTGGAAACCTACATGAACTATGTGCGCATCGATACCCTTGCGAATATGTACTACTCCTCTGAGTATGAAAAGTTAATTCCCACAGATGCGGAGGTAGAGGCTTACTTTGATGAAAATCAGGAAGCCTTCGCGGCAAGCCAGATTACTAAAGACGGTGGCCTTGTTTCCTCTGTGCGTCATATTTTGGTGTGCCCCAAGAAAGAGGAGACTGCAGAAGGCGCAGAAGGCGCAGAAGGTGCTACAGATGCCACAGAAGCAACTGATAGCGGCGAGTATACAGAAGCAGAGTGGGCAGCATGTCTTGCTGAGGCAGAACGCATCCTTCAGGAATGGAAAGATGGTGCAGCTACCGAGGAAAGCTTTGCAGACCTTGTGGCTACCTACACAGAGGATCCCGGTTCTGCAAGCACCGGCGGTTTGTATGAGGACATTAACCCCACATCCAGCTATGTGGAGAACTTCCTGAACTGGTCTGTGGATATGACCCGTCAGACCGGCGATACCGGTATTGTTCAGACAGAGTATGGTTATCATATTATGTACTTTGTCAGCGGCAAGCCTTACTGGCAGGAGAGTGCCAGAACGCAGCTGCTGAGCGAGCGTACAGATAAGATGCTGGCCGAAATCAAGGAGTCCTATCCGTCTAAGGTCACCTATAAGAAGATCGCACTGAGCGAGTTGGAGCTTGCATAAATTAAAACACCGCAAATCGTTAAAACGATTTGCTGTGTTTTTCGTCTGTTAAAATGCGTTTTTACCAATCTGCTTTCAGTTCAGGAAGCAACGGAAGTGTGTGGAATATTTCAGCGGTGATGCTGCGATACTGTGCGATATCGGTTGTTTTGCGAAGCTGCTTGTACAACTTTTCACAGCCTTCAAACCGGCAGCTTAAATACCGCCAGTTTTCCTTTAACCGGAACATAGCGTTGCGCGGACTGCCAAAGGCTTCTGTGTAGCAATCCAGAAGCTCGCCATAAAATGCTTCCAGCTTTTTTGCGGTTGTACCACCGGGTGACATCATACCGGGGTCGCCGATCAGACCTCTTCCCAGCATTACGGCATTTACGCTGGAGAATGCATCCTGTATGCCCCGAATGTCAGAGGGTGTGTTGAGATTACCGTTGTAGCATACCGGCGACTTGGATTCCTTAACAGCTTGCTGAAAGACATCCATATTTACAGAGCCTTTGTAAAAATCCGCACGAACGCGGGGATGTATGGTCAGTTCCCGGATGGGATAGCGGTTAAAAATCTCCAGCAGTTGGGGGAATTCCTCCGGGGTGTGGAAGCCGATGCGGGTCTTGATAGAAACGGCTATAGGCGTTCTTGCAAAGATCTCATAAAGAAAACTGTCTAAACTGCCGAGGTCCAGAAGAAGTCCTGCGCCTTTTCCTTTTGCGGTGACCGTGCCGGAGGGGCAGCCAAGGTTCAAATTTACCTCTGGATATCCCAACTCTTTACACTGTTCTGCAAGCCACAGAAAGTCATCTGGGTTTTTCGTCAGAATTTGCGGAATGAGGGGTAATCCCTGAACCGGAGTTAGTTCTTTCCGTTCTTTTGGGGTCAGAGCGCGGTGGACCGTAGGGGAAAAAAACGGCGTGTAATAACGATCAATGCCGGGGAAATATGTGTGGTGCAGCTTGCGGTAAATGCGATCCGTCAAGCCTTCCATTGGTGCGAAATAATACTGCATAAATCTCTCTTTTCGTACAAACAGGGTGCGCAGAGCGCACCCTGTGGTATTTATCAGATTTCCATGATCACAGGTAGGATCATAGGATTCCGCTTGGTGGTCTTAAACAGATAACTGTTCATATCATTTTTGATGGCGGACTTGATGGCGGTCCAGTCACGGACACGCTTGCGGCCGCAGCGCTCGATGGCATCCAATGCCACATTCCGAAGTTCATCCATCATCTCCTCGGACTCCTTGACATAAATGAAGCCTCTGGTGATGATGTCGGGTCCGGTAATGACACTGCCGTCTTGTGCGGAAATGTTGACGCACACAACGATCATACCGTCCTGTGCCAGGTGCTTTCTGTCACGCAGAACAACGCTTCCTACGTCGCCTACACCTGTTCCGTCTACAAATACCTTGCCGGCAGGAACCGTACCATTAATCTTGCAGGTTTTTCGGGTGAATTCCAGCACACTGCCGATCTCACCGATGCGGACGTTTTTGGCAGGTGTGCCCATCATTACAGCAAGCTTCCCGTGAATTTGCAAATGCCGCTGTTCACCGTGCACAGGCACAAAAAACTGGGGCTTGCACAGAGCGTGAATGATCTTCAGTTCTTCCTGGCAGGCGTGACCGGATACGTGGAGACCTTCGCTCTTTTCGTAGACCACCTCAGCACCTTTGCGGTAAAGCTCGTTAATAATTCTGGATACTGCTTTTTCGTTGCCGGGAATGGCAGATGCGGAAATGATGATGCGGTCACCGGATTGAATATCCACTTGCTTGTGGGTAGAGAACGCCATGCGATACAGGGCAGACATATTTTCACCCTGAGAACCGGTGGAAACAATGACCACCTTGTTTTTGGGCAGACTCTTGGTAGCAGCCAAATCTACGATAGTACCGGCAGGAACTTTGATGTAACCAAGCTCCTGTGCCACCTTCAGCATATTTTCCATACTGCGGCCGGAAACGGCTACCTTTCTGCCATAGCGGTGGGCGGTGGCAAGTACAGCCTGGATTCGATGCATATTGGAGGCAAATGTGGTGACAATGATTCGCTGATCGCAGTTTTTGAACTGACGATCAAGACCCTCTGCCACAACATTTTCGCTGGGGGTATAGCCCTGCCGTTCTACGTTGGTGGAGTCGCACAGAAGTGCGAGAACACCCTGGTTGCCCAGTTCACCCAAACGGGCAAGGTTGATCATGCCGTCCTTTGCGGTGGGGTCGATCTTAAAATCACCGGTCATCACCACTGTACCAACAGGGGTGTGGATCGCAAATGCTACAGCATCAGCAATAGAGTGATTTACATGAATAAATTCCACAGTGAAGCAACCGGCTCTTACGACATCACCGGGTTTGTGGGTAATGAGCTTGACCTTGTCGGCAATGCGGTGCTCTTCCAGCTTCAGCTTTACAAGACCCAAGGTCATAGGTGTTGCGTGGATGGGACATGTAACCTGCTGCATACAGTAGGGGATCGAGCCAATGTGGTCTTCGTGTCCGTGGGTGATAAACATACCACGCAGCTTCTTTGCGTTTTGTACCAGATAGGTGAAGTCAGGGATGACAAGATCAACACCGTACATATCTTCCTCAGGGAAGCCGACACCGCAATCCACTACGATCATATCTCTGCCGTATTCCAGCACGGTGATGTTCTTGCCGATCTCATCCAGACCGCCCAGAGGGATGATTTTTAATTTTTCAGCCAATGAAATACTCCTTTCAGTCTAATGGCATAACAAAGCAGGCAGCCGTGGCACTGCTCCCGGCCCCGTATCGCCGATTACAGTGCGGTAACGCCCGCAAAACGTATAAAACTTCAGGTGCTCAGGACTCACATCCTGATGCTTTCGTCCATATTATACCACATTTGTGTATGGTTGTACACAATTATTTTCACATTTATTTCGACAGAGATTTTTGTAAGGGACAAAAGTAAAATATGCTTGCACCTTTGTTGCGTTTTTGTTATAATGTATAAAATAGCGGTTACTATCGAAACAGATGGTTTTGGTAGAAAGGAGGCTGTGCATTGTGGATAAAAAATTAGGCAGATTACTGAGACCTAATGTGGGTGGCTATTTTGTGATTCTTTTTGCTTTTGGCATTTTGGCCGCAATTATGGGTTCTTATGTTTTAGCAGGTATTGAACTGGGAATTACACTTCTGCTGTTGGTGAGCTTTTTGATGTATAAAGGTCGTCGCCACAGTGCGCTTCAGGTCTATCTGCAAAAATATACAGATGAGATGACAGGTGCGCAGGAAGGGGTAAAAGCTCCGTTTCCTACGGCAATGGTCCGCTTGATGGACAACAGGATCGTTTATGCCAATGATGCGCTTTCAAAGCTTTTAAATCTACAGGATGCCTTTGGGGAGCGTCAAGTGGACGAGGTGATTCCTAAGTTTGATACGCAATGGCTCTCATCCGGAAAAACGGTATGTCCCTATGATGTGTCTGTGGGAGGGAAGCGTTACCGGGTTTACGGCAGTTTCCTTCGTGCAGGGGATACGCAGAGAACACCATTGGGAGTTCTGTTCTTTTCAGACTTGACAGAGCTTTATGAGATTCGGGATGAATATGTACGCTCCCGACCGGTGGTATCCATCATTCTTGTGGATAATTATGACGAGCTGACCCGTAATTTGTCTGAAGCTGCGACTTCTGCTATGAATGCCCGTATCAACGACACCATTATGAAATGGGCGCAAGACTACCATGGAATTCTTCGCAGACTGGAAAAGAATCGATTCCTGCTTGTGTTTGAAAAGCGGGATCTGAAGCAGGCTATGGACGATAAATTCTCCGTCCTGCAGGATATCCACGAGATCACATCTCCTTCCGGACTGGAGGCATCCATTTCCTTTGGACTGGGTGTAGATGGTGCTACCTTTGAGGAAACCTATGAGTTTGCGGCATTGTCCATCGAAATGGCGTTGAGCCGGGGCGGTGACCAGGCGGTGGTGAAGGACCGTGTGAACTTTAATTTCTACGGTGGCAGAAATAAAGAATCGGACCGTTTGAGCAAGGTTCGCTCCCGCATTACCGCCAATTCGCTTATGGAACTGATGGGACAGAGCAGTCAGATCTTTATTATGGGCCATAAGAATGCGGATATGGACTCTGTAGGTGCGGCAATGGGAATTGCCTGTCTTTGCAGAAAAAAGGGAAAGCCTTTCTATATTGTGCTGGATCTTGAGAATAACGCCGCCGGAAAGTTGATCGATGAGATTCGGGAGGTACCGGCTTACAAGGATGTTTTTATATCCGGGCAGGAGGCTATGCTTCTTTGCGATAACCGCAGTACACTTGTGGTGGTGGATACCAACCGACCCGATCAAGTGGAATACAAAGACCTTTTGGAGACGATCCCGAAGGTTTGTGTCGTGGATCATCACCGTCGTGCGGTGGATTATATCAAGCCTGTGGTTGTGAACTTCCATGAGCCTTATGCGTCTTCCGCATCGGAACTGACCACAGAGCTTTTGGAATATGCGCTGGAGCGTAAGGATGTTCTTCCTATTGAAGCAAAGGCGCTGATGGCAGGCATTTTCCTGGATACCAAAAGCTTCAATGTCCGCACCGGTGAGCGTACTTTTGAAGCAGCTGCCTATCTGAGTCAGTTGGGCGCAGATACGGTGGATGTGAAAAAGCTTCTGCAAAATGACCTAAACGAGGCAGTGGAAAAGTACAATATTATCAAATCCGCCCGTCCTTACCGCAAGGAGATCGCCATTGCGGCACTGACCCAAACGGTATCGAGAACCTTGGCGGCGCAGGCTGCAGATGAGCTTCTGAATATTTCCGGTTTTACCGCATCGTTTGTTCTGTTCCCCGATGGTGACCGGGTCATCATTTCTGCCCGTTCCATCGGTAGTGCCAATGTGCAGGTGATTTTGGAGCCTTTCGGTGGCGGTGGTAATACGGCAACAGCAGGCGCACAGATCGATAACACCAATGTAAAAGAGGTTCTGGAAAAATTGGTGGATTCCATTGAAAAGTATTATGAATCTTAAAAGGAGAGTAAAAATATGAAAGTTATTTTGTTGCAGGATGTAAAAGGCAAGGGAAAAAAAGGTCAGATGATCGACGTGTCTGACGGCTATGCCCGTAACTATATGCTGCCTCGTAAGATGGCTGTGGAGGCAACTGCCGATGCTGTGAATACTATGCGTATGAACGACAAGGCGGCTGCGGAAAAGGCAGCAAAGGAGCGTGCAGAGGCTTTGGAGGTTTCCAAGAAACTGCGTGAGATGACCCTGACTGTAACTGCCAAGGGAGGCGGCGCAGGCAGACTCTTTGGCTCCATTACGAATCAGGAAATTGCAGACGCATTGAAGGCATCTTCCGGCATCGCTCTGGATAAGCGCAAGATCGTGATTGCGGATCCCATCAAGAATGTGGGAACCTATACTGTTCAGTGCAAGCTGGGTTATGAGATCACAGCACCTCTGACGGTGAAGATCGTCGAGGCATAATATAAACGATAATATTTTCGGGAGGAGGAGCCCAATTGGAAGAGGAACTGAATGTCCGACATCTGCCCCAGTCTTTGGAAGCGGAGCAGGCGGTGCTTGGTTCAATTCTCATTGACAGCCGCTGTTTGACGGATGTAATTGGTATTCTCAGTGTAGAGGATTTCCATCTGCAGCAGAATAAAGAGATCTACGAAACCGTCTACACGATGTTTAATTTCTCTCAGACCATTGATCCCGTCACCGTGATGGATAAGATGAAAGAGCTGGGAGTGTACCGGGATGATACCCGGGATTATATCCTGCAGCTGATGGAGATCACTCCGTCGGCAGCCAATGCTGTCCGGTATGCCGGTATTGTTCGCGATAAGGCAATGCTGCGTGGTCTTGCGGATGCTGCATCGGATATTTCGGAAACGGTTTATAAAGAGGTTGGTACACCCAGTGAGATACTGGAACGTGCGGAGAAGAAGATCTACGCACTTCGTAAGGGCGAACGGGGCGATTCCCTGGAACATATTGGAACGACGCTCTACAAGGTCTTTGACAGACTGAATGAGTTAAGTCTGTCTGATTCTGCTATTCCTGGTTTGTCCACCGGCCTTTGTGATTTGGATACCCAGCTCAGCGGTCTGAACCGGTCTGACCTCCTGCTTGTGGCGGCTCGCCCTGCTATGGGTAAGACTGCGTTTGCGTTGAATCTTTGCTTGAATGTGGCGAAGAAGTACGATAAGACCGTGGCGATGTTCTCTTTGGAAATGTCCCGAGAGCAGCTGGCGATGCGTCTGCTTGCCATTGAAAGCTTTGTTGACGGAAAGAAGATCACCACCGGTAAAATGACAGAGGAAGAGTGGACAAAGCTTTCTATGGCAGCGTCTTCTCTCAGCCAGACGGATATTCGTGTGGACGATAATCCCTCCATTACTGTGGCAGAAATGAATGCAAAGCTGCGACGGATCGACAATCTTGGTCTTGTGATCATTGACTATTTGCAGCTGATGAATGGCTCCGGTTATGGAAAAGGCGGCGACAGCCGTGTGAACGTGGTCAGTGATATATCCCGTTCCTTGAAGATTATGGCAAAGGAACTGAACGTGCCGGTTATCTGCTTGAGTCAGCTTTCCCGTGGACCGGAAAGCCGTACAGACAAGCGTCCTATGCTTTCAGACCTGCGTGAATCCGGTGCTATTGAGCAGGATGCAGACTCGGTTATGTTCTTGTACCGTGATGAATATTACAATCCCAATACGGAGGACAAGGGCGTTGCGGAGTGTATCGTGGCAAAAAACCGCCACGGTGAAGTGGGTACGGTGAAGCTGCAATGGATCCCTCAGTATCAGACCTTTGCCGACAGGGAGTGGAAGCATGCTGAATAAGCTTCAGCGGTTTGTCCGTGATTATGCGCTGATTGCACCGGGAGACCGGGTGATCTGTGCGGTCTCCGGTGGTGCGGATTCTGTTGCCTTGTTGTTTGCACTTTATCTTCTTAAGGACAAGCTGGGAATTACTCTTTGTGCTGCGCATTACAACCATCACCTGCGTGGTGCGGAATCAGATCGGGATGAAGCTTTTGTCAAGGAGCTTTGCAACCGATACGACATTCTTCTGTATTGCGGAAGTGGCACTGTGACAGCAGGGAAAAAAGGTCTGGAAGCTGCTGCAAGGGAAGCTCGTTACGGCTTTTTGGATAAGCTTCCCGGTAAGATCGCAACGGCACATACTGCCGACGATAACGCAGAAACTGTGCTGATGCGTATGGTGCGTGGAACAGGCTTGAAGGGCCTTGGTGCGATTGCACCGAAAATCGAAAATCGCATCCGCCCTATGCTTTCTGTTACACGGCAGGATGTTCTGGCATTTGTTAAGGAGTATAGTCTTTCTTATGTGGAAGACAGCTCCAACGGGACAGATGATTTTTTGCGCAATCGTTTGCGGCATAACGTAATGCCTTTTCTGCGTGCGGAAAATCCCCGGATCGCAGAGAATCTGTCGGCAATGGCTTTGCGGTTGCAGGCGGATGAAAAAGCACTGTGCGCCTTATCTCAGCCGGTTGCGGATGTGAATACTCTACGCACTATGCCCGATGCGATTCGCAGCCGTGCGTTGGCGTCTTTTTTGGAAAACTGCGGAGTCCGTGAGCCGGAAGCAGAGCATATCAAGCTCTTGGAGAAGCTTGTGTTTTCTCCCAAGCCTTCCGCAAGTGCGTCTTTTCCCGGTGCGATTCATATTGGAAGGGAATATGATACACTTGTTAAGCTGGAATCAATGCCTGTGCAGCCGCCTGTGATTTTGGCGTGTCCGGGGGAAACGGTATTTTCGGGAGTCCGGGTCATTTGCAGACCGGCGCAGACGTTGCAAACAAGGGGGTATTTGGTGCGGCCGCAGGGGCAGATGACGGTTCGTTCCCGTGAGTCGGGAGATACCATTAAGCTGACCGGCGGTACCAAGAGTTTAAAGAAATTGTTTATCGATCAAAAAATTCACGCATCGAAACGTGCCTTTGTGCCGGTTGTAGCAGATGAAAAAGGCGTTTTATGCGTACAAGGGATCGGTGTCCATCAAGACAGGGAGGCGTTGTCGCTGCCTGCTGTAGAGATCCTTTTTGAAGAAAAAGAAGAATAAGAAAGAGAGGCTTATCCGTGAAAGAGAGTATCAAATATGTGCTGATCAGCGAAGAGCAGATCAAGGAAAAGGTAACAGAGTTTGCTCGCGCGTTATCTGAGGAGTATGCAGGAAAGGATCCTGTGTTTGTTGGTGTTCTGAAGGGCGTTGTAATGTTTTTTGCTGATGTTGTGAAGCAAGTTGACATTCCGTGCCAGATTGATTTTATGTGGATATCTTCTTACAAAGGCACTTTGTCCAGTGGTATGGAGGTCAAGCGGGATGTATCTGTGGATATTGAAGGACGGCACGTTGTGATCCTTGAGGATATTTTTGATACAGGAACATCCTTGGATTTCACCTATCGCCATTTGATGAGCAAGAAGCCGGCGTCTTTAAAGATCTGTACATTGCTGGATAAACCGGAACGACGTAACCCTGCGGTAAATCTGAAGCCTGACTATGTGGGATTTACCATTCCCAATGAATTTGTTGTGGGTTATGGACTTGATTATAATGAACATTACCGGAATCTTCCCTATGTGGGCGTGTTGAAGCCGGAAGTTTACGAAAAGAAGGAGCCTTGAATTGAAGAAAATTAAGATTTTTCCCTTGATCCTCTATATAGCAGCACTGGTGCTGGCATTTTCATTTATTTGGAACTTGTTTAGCATCGGTGACGAAAGCCTTACCTACTCTCAGATCGTGGATATGTTTCAGAAGGAGCAGGTTCAAAGCTTTGTAGTGGATGGGGATACGATTCAGTTGAACTTGCGTTCCGAATATAACGGAAAGACAAAGGTGATCGGACACTTGGCAGACCCGGAAGGCTTCCGTGCCGATATGTGGGAGCTTTTGCTGCAACAGAAGGATAAGGGTGTACTGGAAAACTTTGACTTTATTCCTGCGGAGAAGATTTCTCCTTTTGATTATGTGATACCTATTATCATTGCCGGTCTTGCGCTGATTTTTGTGTGGGCGATCATTGCCGGTCGTGCCAACAGTAACAACCCTATGAATAACTTTGGCAAGGCGCGTACTGTCAACGGACTTCCTGCGGATAAAAAGGTTACGTTTGCAGATGTGGCAGGCGTTGACGAAGAAAAGGCAGAACTGCAGGAAGTGGTGGATTTTCTCCGCAACCCGGAAAAATTCACGGCCATTGGCGCACGGATCCCTCACGGTATTTTGCTGGCAGGCCCTCCCGGTACCGGTAAGACTTTGCTTGCCCGTGCAGTGGCAGGAGAGGCGGATGTACAGTTTTTGTCTATTTCTGGC
Organism: Faecousia sp.; assembly: GCA_045651005.1. Taxonomy (GTDB): domain Bacteria; phylum Bacillota; class Clostridia; order Oscillospirales; family Oscillospiraceae; genus Faecousia. Next base: position 37,060 of record JAZRRS010000010.1, on the reverse strand, counting down.
TCTGACTTTATGGAGATGTATGTGGGCGTAGGCGCAAGCCGTGTCCGTGACCTGTTCGATCAGGCAAAGCGTGTAGCACCTGCCATTATCTTTATTGATGAGATCGCCGCTGTGGGTCGTAAGCGTGGTCCCGGTTTGGGCGGCGGACACGATGAGCGTGAGCAGACGCTGAATCAGCTTCTTGTGGAAATGGACGGCTTTACCCGAACGGAGGGTGTTATCGTTATTGCAGCTACCAACCGCGTGGATATTTTGGATCCTGCGTTGCTGCGCCCTGGTCGTTTTGACCGTCAGGTCTACGTTCACGCACCGGATTCTAAGGGTCGTGAGGAGATTTTGAAGGTCCACGCCAAGACTAAGAAGCTGGACAATTCTGTAGATCTGCATAAGGTGGCATTGGCAACCGGTGGTTTTACAGGTGCGGATCTAAGCAACCTTTTGAATGAGGCGGCGATTCTTGCGGCACGTGCAGACCGGCCTGTGTTGAATATGCAGGATTTGAATGAAGCAATGATGAAGATCCTTGCAGGTCCGGAGAAGAAGAGCTGTGTGAAGCTGCGTAAGGATCTGAAAATCACAGCCATCCACGAAGCCGGTCACGCGGTTGCAATGTACAGTCTGAAGACCCATGATCCTGTGCATCAGATTTCTATTGTACCCAGAGGCAAGGCGCTTGGCTTGACCTGGACACTGCCCGGAGAGGATAGTAACCACTTGACCCGCAATGAGATGTATGAGAGAATCGTAGGTCTGTTGGGTGGCAGAGTGGCAGAAGCTATCTTCTTGCAGGATATTTCCACCGGTGCATCCAATGATATTGACCGTGCATCCAAATTGGCACGGGATATGGTGGGTCGCTACGGTATGAGTGAGAAACTGGGTACTGTCTCCTATACCAGCGGTGACGAGGTCTTCATCGGCAGAGATTACGAGAAGACAAAGGGATATTCCGAAAAGGTGGCAGGAACGATTGATGATGAGGTCAAGGTGATCATTGACAAAGCCTATGACCACTGCGTTCAGATATTGAAGCGTGATGCCGATAAAATGCAGAAGATCGTGGAATTCCTTTTGGAACACGAAACAATGTCCGGTGATCAGTTTGCTCGTTGTATGGCAGGCGAGGAAATCGGTGATGCAGAGAGTCTGTCGTTGTTCGATTCTGCGAATAAAGAGGAAGAATAAAAACGGTGCTGTCTTGTTTACAAGGCAGCACCGTTTTTATATGTAGTTCTTATCTTGTTATTTAAAAGAGAATAAAAACCGCATTGTCAAAAATAGGAACTTATGCTATGATATTATCGAAAATTCTATCATTTGGGAGAAAGCTATGGGTATTATTACTACTTTGGTTTTGACAACGGCGCTGGCAGGCGTTGGCGGTACTTGTCTGGGCGGAATTGTGGGTGCGTTGTTGCAAAAGGATTCCAACAAGACCGTAAGTTTGCTGCTGAGCTTTGCCGGGGGCGTTATGCTTAGCGTGGTTTGTTTTGACTTGGTCACAGAGGCAATTGAAACCAATTCCGGTGTGTGGCTGGTGGCACTTGCTATTGCTTTTGGCGTGACAGTTACATATCTGCTGAATCACCTGATCGATAAAAAGACCAATCCGGAAGTTCCGCATATTGATGAAAACCACCCCAAGACAGCAGATGACTTGAAGGAATTGATCCATAGCGACCATCTGGAACAGCATTATGCACGCAATGACAGCAAGTTGGGGCTGTTTGTGGCAGGCCTTGTAATGGCCTCTGCCATTGCACTTCATAATGTGCCGGAGGGAATGACCATTGGTGCGTCTTATGCCAGCAATGACGGTGCTATGGGTAGTGCAGCACTGGTGTTGGCAGTGATTATCGGTTTGCACAACATTCCGGAAGGAATGGCAGTCTCTGTACCGCTGATCAGCGGTGGAATGAAGCGGTGGAAGGCGGTGCTGATTACCGCAGCTTCCGGTATACCCACTGTGCTGGGCTCGCTTTTGGGCTATGCATTGGGTGAGATCGGTCCTGTCGGCCTTACGTTGAGTCTTGGTTGTGCCAGCGGAGCGATGCTCTATGTGGTGTTTGGTGAAATTTTGCCCCAGTCCATTTTGATGTATAATAGTAAAGTGCCTGCATTCTCTACCATTATAGGCATCCTTGTGGGAATGCTGATCATTTTTTGAGGTGTGCTATGGAAAAACGTTATGTTGGCAACGAAAATCAGCTGCTTACTGCCCGGAGAGTGACCTATGAAGATGGTCTCTCCCGTGGTGTGCGTGCATTGGAGCTGCGCAACCGCAGCGGCCTGTATGCTACCTGTGTTGAGGATCAGTGCTTAAACCTTTTTGATTTCTCTTATAAAGGAATCAATTTTGCATTCCAGCAGAAAAACGGGTTGGTATCCGGAAGATACTTTAATCCTGCTGCGCCGGATTTTGAGTTTTACTGGCCTGCCGGAATGCTCTACACCTGTGGACTGACCAACGTGGGTCCCGGCGGTGTGATGGAGGACGGGAAGTTTTATCCGGATCACGGTCGCATTGGTATGCTGCCGGCGGAGAATGTGTCAGTCACCCGCAATGCAGAGGGGGTTACGATTTGCGGCAGTGTCCACGAAGGTATGCTGGCAGGCTACCATATGGAGCTGCAAAGGAAGATATTCTTCCCGGCAGATGGAAAATACATTCGTTACGAGGATACTGTTTTTAACCGTGAGCCGCAGGCGGCAGAGTTTGAACTTTTGTACCATATCAATTTGGGATACCCACTTCTTTCTCCCGATAGCCGGGTGGTGAAGGGTGCAGGCGGTGGTTATAGCATCCATACCGGTGGCCCGATCCCGGAAGGCTGGGAAACCTGCCGTGAGCCGGAGGATAATAAGGATGAGGATTTGTTCTGCCACGAAAATACTCCGGATAAAGATGGCTGGGGTTATGCGGCGCTGATCAACGATTCTTTGTCTATTGGCTGCTATATCAAGTATAAAATGGATACCTTGCCGTGGCTGATGCACTGGCGGAATATGTGCTCTCACGATTATGCACTTGGCCTTGAGCCTTCTAATAATCAAGTGCTGGGCAGAGATCGGGAAAAGAAAAACGGCACGCTGCAGAGCTTAGAGGGGTATAGTTCTCAAACCTTCTGTGTAGAGGTGGGCGTTCTGGACGGAAAAGAAGAGATCATTGCTTTTGAAAATGTGCTGAAGTCTTTGTAATATGAGAAAAATGAAGGATGTTAAAATTACAGTGATTCGTAAGGCTTGTTATCCGGATCTAATGGCATTGTATGAAAATCCTATTAAGCACGCCTGTGATGTGGAAGAGGGGATGGCCTGGATTTGCCGGAATGGTGAAAAACCGGAAAACTTCTGCGACAGTGCGTGGGACAGTGTTTCCGACTTTGTGAAGACACTGGCGTCCGGTGGTGGCAATTTTTACGACGGCTGGATGAAGAATCCATACTCAGCGATGATCAGTTGTAACGATGGCTTTCGCCCTGTGAGCTTTTATCTGGAAACAGTGGAGGAAGAGAAATGAAACTGCTGATGGAGGCCTTGACAAAGTTTGCCTGCGGCTTGGTGCTGGTTGGGCTGCTGATCTTTCTGCCTGCAGGAACAATTCGCTATGCATATGGTTGGCTGCTGATGGGATTGCTTTTTGGACCGATGCTGATCGCCGGTTTTGTGATGCTGTATAAATCCCCGGGATTTCTGAAAAAGCGGTTGGATGTGAAGGAAAAACAGGGAACACAGAAGGGTGTCGTAGCCTTGTCGGGTCTAATGTTTGTTGCCGGTTTTGTGCTGGCAGGGCTGGACTTTCGTTTTGGCTGGTCGACTATGCCTTCTTGGATGATCATCACGGCATCGGTGCTGTTTCTGGTTGCCTATGCTTTGTACGCAGAGGTGATGCGTGAGAACGCTTACCTCAGCCGCACCATCAAGGTGGAAGAGGGACAAAGCGTGGTGGATACCGGTATGTATAGCATCGTTCGTCATCCTATGTATGCGGTAACGATTTTGCTGTTTCTGATGATTCCGCTGGTGCTTGGATCCTGGTATGCACTGATTGCCTTTGCGTTTTATCCGTTGCTGATCATTGTCCGGCTGAGAGATGAAGAGGAATTGCTGACAAAAGAACTTCCCGGTTATTGCGATTACAAAAAGAAAGTTAAGTATCGGATCATACCTTTTGTTTGGTAAACGGGGAAGGAAAGCTCTTGTTGCGAAACGGCATTATTCTGAGCTCGATTTATGAACTAAAAACCTGAAATTGCAGTAGCAATTTCAGGTTTTTTGTTGAGCGTTTAAACGTTTTTTAGAATAAGACCGTCGTGAAATGCCCGACCAACACTTTCGCCCAAGACCAGATAACGATGGTGTACGGGATCAAAGGTGATGGGCTGCAATTTGGCAACATCCACTTTGCCGTCAGCATCCAGATACATATCATCCACACAGACGTTAATGACCTTGCCTATCAGTTGGCAGCTTTCCGGGTCATAGGAGATCATCTCACACTCCAACGCCATAGGGAGCTCGTCGATCAAAGGCGCATCTACAAACGCTGATTTGGTGGCGTGGAAACCGGCTTTTGTAAATTTGTCTGGCTCGCGGTTTCCGGAAACAATGCCCACATAGTCGCATGCATTTACATATTGTGCAGTGCCCATAGATACGGTAAAAGCCTTGCGGGCAAGTACATTCTCTGCGGTTTTGTGCTCTGCGTCTACGCAAATGGTCAGCTGTGATTCTTCCGCAATACCGCCCCAGGCAGCATTCATAGCATTGGGTGTGCCGTGTTGGGTGTAGGTGCCGATAATAAACACCGGCATAGGTTAACACATTTCTTTTGCGCCGAAGTTTTTACGCATAGTATTCCTTCTGTCCTTATTTGCGTATATTATACCGCAGAACCTATGACCATTGCAAGGTGCATTTTTGTGTGGTATACTGAAGGAAGTACGTGGTTGATGCAAAAAAAGATGCCGGACATATATTTCTGCTTTCCGGTGTGTTGGGAAAAGGAGGTCGAAATGGTTAAAGAAGTGGTGCACGATCCGATTTTGCTATCAGGAAAGTCAGAGCCGGCAGCAAAGGAAGATCTGCAAATTGCCCAGGATCTGTTGGATACCTTGATGGCAAACAAGGACGCCTGCGTAGGTATGGCAGCAAATATGATCGGCGTACGGAAACGGATCATCGCCTTTGATAATGATGGAACGTATATGATTATGTTCAATCCGGAAATTCTGAAAATGTCAGATCCTTATGATACAGAGGAAGGCTGCCTTTCCCTTTTGGGTGGACCTCGTCCCTGTAAGCGATATCAAACCATTAAAGTTCGATGGTACAATGAGAAATTTGAAACCCGAATCAAGACATTTTCCGGTTGGACGGCGCAAATCATCCAGCACGAGATCGATCATTGTAATGGTATATTGATATAAAACAATTTTATATTTTAATTTTAAATAAACCGTGGTGGTTGCAGTAGCAATAGAGAAAACCTCGACCCCGGAGCTGCATCCGTGTTTCAGCGTTGGATTCCGGGTAGAATTTTACCATCTGAATCCTGTCAGCAGTGACAAAGGCGACAAAGGAGATGAAATGCTGCTTTGTCATAGGGTGGCAGATAGAGATGAAATGCTCATCCTCCACAGTTTCGATGGTTATTGCGTGGTCGTTGTTGATTTCGTCAGCTTCCAGGGCAGGTAAGGTGATGCCGCAGCAGCTGATCACAGCGTCGCCTGTGCTGTGGACTACATTTCCGCAGATGGGACAAACATAAAATTTGCACCGCAGCATATTGGCGGAAATGTTTTTGTTGGTTATATGCTCACCGTTCATCAGTTCGATGACAGAGATCCCCAAAGCCTGTGCCAATGGCTGCAACAAAGAAATGTCCGGAAGTCCTTTGGCAGTCTCCCACTTGGAGATTGCTTTGCTGGTGACACCGATGGTTTCAGCGAGTTCTGACTGGGTCAAATTTCGGCTTTCCCGTAATGCTTTAATGGTGGCTCCGGTTACATAGGTGTTCATAAAAGACACGTCCTTTCTTGTATGATCATATCACGAAAGAAAGGGTAATACAACCTATGCTGCGTAGAGTGCCAAGGAGTAGACACGTTCTTGAGATAGAAATGAAGAGGTTAGGAAATGAATTCAAATCAATTAATTCGCACTTGGAAAGAGGAAGAGGAGATTGCGCACATACACGGATGGGATTTTTCACATATTGACGGAAGATGTGTGGAAGATACAGATTTTTCGTGGAATTACAGGGAAGTGATCAGCGAAACCTTAATGCCGGAAAAGAAGTTGTTGGACATCGATACCGGAGGCGGAGAATTTTTGCTGTCCTTGGGGCATCCCTATGAAAATACTGCGGCTACGGAGAATTATCCCCCCAATGTGCAGCTGTGTAAAGAAAAAATGCTGCCTTTGGGAATTGATTTTCGGCAGGCAGATGGAAATGGCGCGTTGCCGTTTGAAGACGGCTGTTTTGATGTGGTGATCGATCGGCACGGTGATTTTAATCCACAGGAGATTTACCGGGTGCTGAAGCCTAAGGGCGTGTTTATTACCCAGCAGGTGGGTGCCGAAAATGACCGGGAATTGGTGGAGCTTTTGTGTGGAAATGTGGCGATGCCTTTTCCGGAGCAGTACGCAGACAAGGTAGCTGATAAATTCTGCAATGCCGGCTTTTCTGTTTTGCGGAAGGAGGAATGCTTCCAATCTATCCGCTTTTATGATGTGGGAGCGCTGGTTTGGTTTGCTCGTGTGATCCCTTGGGAGTTTACAGACTTTTCTGTGGATACCCATTTTGATGAACTTTTGAATGCGCAACGGATCTTAGGCGAGAACGGTTTTGTAGAGGGTAGGACCCACCGCTTCTTGATAGTGGCACAGAAATCTGCATAAAAAGGAGAACCAAGCCGCATTGCGGCTTGGTTCTTTGCGTTTATTCTTTGGTCAGTACCTTTGTTTGCCAGGATTTTTTGCCGCACTGGGGGCAGCGCATATGCCGGGTCCTGCCCATATGGGGCGCAAGATACATAGCTTTGAGTGCAGGCACATATTTGTGCTTGCAGTGTTGGCATTCATAATAGCCTGCTACTTGCTCGATTCGTATAGTAAAACCAAGACCGATCAGTGCCGGAATAAATCCGGAGAATACAATCAAAAGTTTTTGCCACTCCTCTAAAGGTGCATATGCTCCCACGATGATGGGGACAAATAGGATAATAAGAGACAGTCCGGCAATTACCCATTCCAGTTTTAAGAGTCTTCTGTCACCGGCTTCCTTTTCTTTCAGTACTTCAATAAGTTTGTTTTCTAGCTCTTTGTTGTAATTATCCACTGTAACAACCTCCCCGGATAAAAGATCATTTACTGTAATACCTAAAATACCACACAACTCCAGCATAATGGAAGAATCGGGCAGCGATTTTCCGGTCTCCCATTTGGAGATGGCTCTGTCGGTGATGCCTAGCCTATCTGCTAATTGCAGTTGTGTTAAATTGGCTTTCTTTCTGCAATCGGCTATGAACCTTCCAATTGTCGCTTGATCCATTGCTATCCTCCTTTCACTGCCAGTATACCTATTTTGCAGTAAATAGTCTACGAACTGTTGGTTGAGTGGGGAGAAATCAACCGTTGTTAGTATGAATTGTGGCTTTATTTTTACAATATAACATATACTTTGCCTGTAGCAAAGGGGATTTTGCAGGTTCTGGCAAATAGTTAGTAAAGGGATAGCTAAAACGGAATCTGATTGCATCACAATTAAAGTCTGTTTTGGTCGGAGTGGCGATATAGTAATCAAGCGAAAACCTGCATAAATACTGGGTTTTTCGCAGTCATAAACAGTACATGTCCTCTAATTTTATAATCGCAGTATAAAATCAAAACATAAAAAGTATTATAAAGGAGAGCAATCCAATGACTAATAGTACAGAAGTTAAACATCCTAAATTAGAATTTTTATTCTCTGACTTTGGCTTTGTAGATTCTATTTCTTTTTCGGTAGCAATAGATATACCGATATCTACAGGGTCTATTTTTCCGTTACCATTCCAATCTAACATTTGAATACTCCTAATTTCTTATTTCAAATGTAGTGCAATCCATTTTAATAAAAATGGACGGTCATTATTAGCTGTGGTTTCAAACCATTGTGAGCATAGATAGTAATATTCGCCATTAATGTTAATGGGATTTGAGTAATAGCGCACCGTGTCGAATTCACAGTCTTTATGAGCTAATAAAGGATAATTTAAGCCAAAAGTAATTTTACTGTATTCGGGTGTTTGCATGGCTTGTATTTCTTCGGCATCTGCACATCCGTCACAAAGCATCTTACCGAGGACTCTTTTTGCAAGTTGACCCACTTTTAATTCAGGATACATATCAGGAGTAACATCCTTGTGTGTTGTATCGGTAGCTGGTGCAGTAGGTTGAATTGCAATTGCGTTTTTATTCTTTATCGGTGCATCAGCAAACATAGTAAACATTTGATAACTACGCAAGAACAATTCGGCAGTATCGGAAACGCCTTTGCTTGTATTTAAAATTGGCTGTAAAACTTTACTATTAAATTCTTCATTTGCTATAACACAAAAAGTAAATTCATATCCCTTTGATGTAAAAATATAGTTAAGGTCATCTATACACGGCTCAAGGTCTTTTAATACGGAAGGATTGATTTTAGGGGAAGCAAAAATTATTTCTGCATTATTTATGTCCAAAAACATATTTAAGCAAAAAGCTGTACGCACACATTTTTCAATAACTTTCATGACGGTTGTTTTTCTATCACCATAATTTAATCCGGCTTCATGAAATGCCACATCAATAGCATAAGTGCTGATTTTATCATCTGTCAACTGAACGCCAAGAGTATCACACTCACCTTGTTGAACAAGTTGTTTCAAAGTGGCGTTCCCCTTAAAAACGCCATAATGATATTTATCATAAAAATAACTATCGACAACTCGCATCATTTCTTGCAAGGGCTCAATATTATTCTGTTCCCACTGTGTAGATGCTTTCCAATTTGTTTGAACGATTTGACAGCCTTTTACATGACGAAGCCATGAGTAGAATAGGGACTCTCCAATTTCTATTTTCATAGTATCGCCTCCTTTTTTCACATTATAACATCAATGCGTGCAACAATCAAATGATTTTGAACAGTCAAACATTATGTTTGACCGTTGCAAATCAAAAGTTATTACCGTCAAAATTCAGTATGCAGTAAATAAGAATAAATGCGAAAGGTGTGATGTTAATTGTTTGTTAAATAATTTTAAATCAGTAAAAATCTGACTGGAGAATGTGGAAAATATTTATAAAAAGAAAAATCCAAACCCGACAAATAGGCGAATTTGGATTTTTGGTACGAGTTGTTTTATAGGATTTACACAAAAGGAGCGTAATGCCAACGGCTTTTGCAATCAACTAATAAAGTTTTTCTTTTTGAGGATCAGCAATGCACCTTGGTGACGCTTCTTCGATTCTTAAATACACGGGCAGGGATATACATCGCAAGGATCACAACGGGCAAAAGGATCGGAAACCCCCAAAGGTGAGAACCTAAAAGTTCTTCAAACATTTCCAACGGATTTCCAGAATCCGGCTTCATCAAAAACATAAAATTGGTATCCCAAAGCAGGTTTAGGCCGTACACAGGGATGGCCATGGTGATCAGCAGAGCCGTTCCCTGAAGGGCTGATTTCAGGTCTGTAGATACCTGATTGGTAGTGACCAACAACAAGGGATACAGTACCAGTAAAATATGGATGGTGAAGCTGTGGATATGGAAGAAGTTCCAAACGGGCATATCTGTCCAGTTTGGGAACAGTAATGCCAGCATAGCACCGGGTATGCAAAAATAATACAGGAAGCTTCTGACCACTTTGGTTGGCTTGATAATATCAAAAGAAATTAGCAAAATATTGATACCGCAAAGATGGAACGGAAGATACCCCCAGCTAAATTCGTTCAAACAAATCAGTACCAGATTTTTTGTCATTTCCTGAAGGAAAATGTATATACCCAGCACAGTCCGGAAAATTTTTCTTTTGTCCTCGGAAAGCTTACGGTAGAAAAAGCAGGCAACAACACAGAAAAGTAAACCTGCCAAAAGCCAAAGAATATGGACAAGCCCAAAGGCTTGAAAACCCACTCCTTTCGGTATATTATCACTGGTTACAAAAAACATATTTATCACCCAAGAGATAACATATCATATTACGACAAAAAATGCACCTATAAAATTTCAAATTATGCAATTTTTAGTCAAGAGGAAATAAGTAAAATCGGCAATTCTCTGTCGAGAATTGCCGATTTTGGCATATACTACACAATTTGATACAATGCAACGCAGTAGCGCCGAGCGTTGCATTCGTTAAACAACTGCATATAACTATAATTTCATCCAGTAATCAATTGAACAAACAATGTTGTTTAGCACTCGCTTTCTATCGTTGTCAACGCCTTGCCAACTTGCAATAAAGAAATCTACAAAACGATCCATAACTAGTTGTATATCGTTAGATCTGCACTTTGCAAAATTACTCAAATAACCGATAAATATACGATTATTTAAGCATTTAAACAAGCAACGCAGATAGGACTTCGTCACCCCTGTTTCAAAGGCAAAACAAATCAATTCTTTAAACGAAGTGAGAAAATATCGATATATATAATTATCTGTCATTTCTTCAAAATCGGAATCGAGAAAATCAAAAATCTGCTGAAACAACATTGATGTAGAATGTTCATATTGAGGGAATTCGAAATTCAATTTAGCAATTCCTTGCTCTAAGTAGACAATTAAGTCAGCCTTGTTATTCATGAAATCACCTCTGTAATGATTATAACATAGTTTTTTCTACGGTCAATAAGAATGTAATGTGCCATATCAGGCATAAAAACAGCCGACACTAAATGACACGATTGTATCATTTAGTGTCGGCTGTTTGGCATATACTACACAATTTGATACAATGCAACGCTAAGCGACGGAGCGTTGCATTCGTTAAACGACCGGTATTATCGGAATGGGCGTAGAATTGAATAACCGATATAGAAAAATACTTCTCTGGCCAAAAACGGTATCTTTGTTTTATTGCTCTTATACATGGTTGTGGGTGTAGGCGATGAGTAGGCGCTGATACCGTAATCCTTCGCCATTGTCATCGTCCGTTTCATATGCAGCGGATCGCTTACGATAATGGCAGTATCCAGAGAATTTTCTGCCATAATTGCCTTTGCGTTTTTTAGATTTTCTTCTGTAATTGTAGATTTTTCTTCTATAAAGATCGCTTCTTCGGGAATGCCTTTGGAAATTGCGTATTGTTTTGCAACATAGGCATCCGATGTTTCATTTCCATTGCCAACTCCACCGGTCATGATTAAGCAGTCCACATATCCGTTTTCATAAAGCCAAATGCCGTGGTGGATTCTTTCCCGATACACAGGTGAAACTTCTCCGTTGGTTGTTGCCGCACCCAGTATGATTACTGTATCGCAATTGGTCTTTTCATCCAATTTGCTAAATTGTACAATGCTATTTGATGCCAATGCCGTACCAATCACAATGAGCAAAAATACAACAACTGCACTTAAAATTACAACTTTTTTCCAAGAAATTTTCTTCACCTGATTCACCACCTTTTTGTTTATTATATAGCAAACGATCAGGAACTTCAACAATAATGCTTTGTAAGGAAAAATACCCACCCTTGCTGATGCCATTGTATCAAATAAGGGTAGGTATTATGGTCCGGATGACAGGATTCGAACCTGCGGCATCTTGCTCCCAAAGCAAGCGCTCTACCAAACTGAGCCACATCCGGTTATTATTAAATTAAGCAAGGAAGGAATGCGGCAGCAAGCGCTCTTCCTGTTGCGGTGCCCTGTGTGCGCCTTGCCGACGGAGCGTCGGCGTTGCCCACAGACCGCAGCCACTCGCTCAGCTCCCTTAATCCGCCACAGGCGGCGGTCGCATCGCTCCCCAAACTGAGCCACATCCGGTTATTATTAAATTAAGCAAGGAAGGAATGCGGCAGCAAGCGCTCTTCCTGTTGCGGTGCCCTGTGTGCGCCTTGCCGACGGAGCGGCGGCGTTGCCCACAGACCGCGGCCACTCGCTCAGCTCCCTTAATCCGCCACAGGCGGCGGTCGCATCGCTCCCCAAACTGAGCCACATCCGGTTATTATTAAATTAAACAGGGAAGGAATGCGGCAGCAAGCGCTCTTCCTGTTGCGATGGGGTATGTGTTTTAGTGATCAATTGTTATCTGCCGTGACGCTTCGTTATTATATATGAACTGAAGAGAAAAAGCAATCATAAAATGCAGATTTAAGGAGAGAAAAATCAATAAAAATAATTTTAAAATAATGTTTGACAAATGGCGTAAAACACTATATAATATGTGAGCACGACTATGGAGAGGGGGATACTATGCGACTGGGACTGTCGGAGATTCTGCACACACCCGGTGCGAGTATTTCATTTTCGGATAGTGTGGATCTGAGCGACCTTCAGTTTGGTACCTGTAATCCGGTGACAGAGCCGGTGAAGATCAGCGGTACAGTTCGCAACACTGCGGATGTGCTGATGATGAAGGGTACGATCACTACCTGTTTGCACGGTGTATGTGACCGTTGCGCTTCCGACTTTACGCAGGATATTGAGATCCCTGTGGATGTTGTATTGGTGGAAGAGCTGTCAAATGAAGATAGTGAGGACGAGTGGGTATTTCCTCTTGATGCGGATGCTGCGGATTTGGACGAGATTGTGCGAACTGTGTTTGTGCTGAATCTGGATTCTAAGCTGCTGTGCAGTCCGGATTGCAAAGGTCTTTGCTGCAAATGCGGTAAAAATCTGAACGACGGACCGTGCGATTGCCAAAAGGAACTGGATCCACGCTTTGCTGCTTTACGGCAGCTTCTAGATAAGTAAGTATAAGAAATGCTGCCCCAGCAGTTTGACCAAGGAGGTGTCATCCATGGCTGTCCCTAAGTGTAAAGTGTCCAAGACCCGTCGCGACAAGCGTCGTGGTTCCAACTGGAAGCTGGCTGCTCCCAGCGTAGCGGTTTGGTCCAAGTGCGGTGAGCCCGTCATGCCTCACAGAGCCTGCAAGGCTTGCGGCAACTACAACGGTCGTCAGGTTCTGGCTGCCAAGGCTGACTAAGGCAGGAAAAAAGCGTAAGCGCAGGGGAAGGCATTGCCTTCCCCTTTTTCCTTTTCTTGAAGTACTTAAGCTGTAGGAATAATTTACTACTATGCTAAGTGACCAAATCATTAAAAAGGAATTTTCAGAGTTTGCGTGTAAAATACGGCAGGAAATTCTTGCAAAGGCTGAATTTTTGTGCCATAATGTAGCTAGTGTTTGAGAGAGGAGTGATAGTATGGCAAAACCTTTGGTTGCCATCGTAGGTCGCCCCAATGTGGGAAAGTCAATGCTTTTCAACAAACTGACCGGTCAGCGTACCTCTATTGTGGAGGATACTCCCGGTGTCACTCGTGATCGTATATATGGAGATTGCGAATGGTGCGGACGCCAGTTTTCCTTGGTGGATACCGGTGGTATTGAGCCGGGTACCGACAGTGATATGTTGAAGTTTATGCGCCGCCAAGCGGAGATTGGCATTGAACTGGCGGACTGTATAGTAATGGTGGCAGATGTGCGCACCGGTGTTACGGCTGCGGACGTGGATGTTGCTACTATGCTTCGCAAGTCCGGAAAGCCAATTGCTCTGGCAGTAAATAAGTGTGACTCTGTGGGACCTGTGAATACGGATGTGTATGAATTTTATTCTCTGGGTATCGGGGATTTGTTTGAGGTTTCCGCGGTCCACGGTCACGGTACGGGCGATCTTTTGGATTGGTGCCTGGAGAATATGCCTGAGGCGGAAGTGGAGGAAGAAGATGACGGCACAATTAAGGTTGCCATCGTGGGCAAACCCAATGTGGGCAAGTCCAGCCTTCTGAACAGAATCCTGGGTGAAGAGCGTGTTATTGTTTCCAATGTTGCCGGTACGACCCGAGATGCCATTGACTCTGATTTTGAAAATGAGACCGGAAAGTATTGTTTTATTGATACTGCCGGTATGCGCCGTAAAAGCAAGGTCGATGATCTGATCGAACGGTATTCCAATATGCGTACCATTAACGCCATTGAGCGTGCAGATGTGTGTCTGATTCTGGTGGATGCCAATGACGGTGTTACAGAGCAGGATACCAAGATTGCAGGTCTTGTTCACGAGGCAGGTAAGGCTGCCATTATTGTGGTAAACAAATGGGATGCGGTGGAGGACAAAGAGACCAACACCATGCGTGACAAGGAAGCCGGAGTCCGGGATGGTCTGAGTTATATGACCTATGCTCCGGTGGTGTTCCTTTCTGCCCTTACCGGCCAGCGTGTAGATAAGCTGTTCTCTGTGATCCGGGAAGTGTATGAGCAGAATACCAGCCGTATTACCACCGGTGCGCTGAACAGTGTGCTGGCGGAAGCTACGGCTCGTGTCCAACCGCCTACTGATAAGGGCCGTCGGCTGAAGATCTATTATATGACCCAGGCAGGCACAAAGCCGCGTCATTTCGTGATCTTCTGTAATGATGCGCGGTTGTTCCACTTCTCGTACCAGCGTTATCTGGAGAATCAGATCCGTGAGGTGTTTGGTTTGAAGGGAACGCCAGTGCGTATTACGATCCGCCAGAAAGGCGACAAGCAGGACTAAGGATGCTTCGTTATATCATCACGATACTGGTTGGTTACCTGCTTGGTAACCTGAACGGAGCAATCTGCGCATCCAAGCTGATGGGGGATGATGTGCGAACCCACGGCAGCGGAAATGCAGGACTTACCAATTTTATCCGCAGCTATGGTGCAAGTCGTTCTGCGATGGTGATTGCCATCGATGCCGGAAAAGCGGTACTTGCCTGTGTTTTGGGTGGACTGCTTTTCTTGAATGCCGGCGGCTTTCAGACCGGTGCAGCAGTTGGCGGCACTGCGGTAATGCTTGGTCACACATTACCTGTGTTTCTGAATTTTCGAGGTGGAAAGGGGATCCTTAGCGGCCTGTTTATTGCGCTTGTAGTGGACTGGCGTATAGCGCTTATGATCCTTGCGGTCTTTGCAGTTGCTTATTTTAGCACATGGTATGTTTCTTTGGGCTCTGTGTTGGCTGCAGCCACCTTTGGTATCGGATTTGTGATCTTTCATTACAACAACCCGACGCTTTTGATATGCGGCGTTTTTATGAGCGTGCTTGCCATCGTTATGCACAGACAGAATATTATGCGCCTTATTCGTGGACAGGAGCGAAAGACCAATCTCTTTAAGAAGGATAAGGAGTAGGGCGCAAACGGCTGCATAGTTGTTTGCGGCAAGAAATTAAAAAATAAGCAGGCGTTGGCTCGGTGTTTCCGGTCAACGCCTGCTTTTATGATAGTAAAACAAAAAACGGCATTGCTTTCGCAATGCCGTAATTGGTTGCCAGTTTCATTAAACAGCCCGCTCAACCTTGTTAGAACGGAGGCATCTGGTACAAGCGTACACATGGCACGGAGTACCGTTCACAATGGCCTTGACCCGCTTAACATTGGGCTTCCAGGTTCTGTTGGAACGTCTGTGGGAGTGAGAGACCTTGATACCGAAAACAACGCCCTTGCCACAGTAATCACACTTCGCCATTCACTGCACCTCCTATCCGAAATCATAACTCAAAAACTACGCCCAAACAGGCGCTAAAGTATAATAGCAGACTTTTCTAAAAAAAGCAAGCCTTTTTTTGAAAAAATTTCAATTTTATTTTCATATTGCTATTCTTTGTTGTGGATAGTATAATGGACACAGAGGTGAGCGCCTGTGTTTGATATTCATAGTGTACCCCTGCACGAATTGGTGCGGGAATTTGATTTGGAAATTGCCTATGCGGCATCAGATTACGATAAGATCCGTCTGACGGTTGAGGATGTGGCTCGTCCCGGTCTGCAACTTGCGGGTTATTATGACCATTTTGAGCCTATGCGGCTGCAGGTTATGGGCAATGTGGAGATCAGTTATTTGCAAAAGCTGACAGCAGATGAACGGTCTATGACATTTGACCGCCTGTTTTCTTATAAAATCCCGGCACTTCTGATTTCCCGTAATATGATGCCGGGACCTCAGTGCATGGAAATGGCAAAAAAGCATAATATAACCCTTTTGCGCAGTAAGGAAGCCACCAGTACCGTCGTGTCCGGCATTATTGCTTACCTGAAGGCGGCGCTGGCACCTAGTATTACACGTCACGGCGTTCTTATGGAGGTTTACGGTGAAGGATTGCTGCTTTTGGGTGAAAGCGGCATCGGCAAAAGCGAAGCCGCCATCGAGCTTCTGAAGCGTGGTCACCGTTTGATCGCGGATGATGCGGTGGAGATCCGTAAAATTTCCGAAGGTGCGCTGGTAGGCACTGCGCCGGCTCTGATTCGCAATTATGTAGAGCTTCGGGGTATTGGTATCATCAATGTGGCAAAGCTGTTTGGTATGGGTGCAGTCAAGTCGGAAAATGAGATCAACCTTGTAGTGAATATTGTGCCTTGGGATCAACAGAAGGTGTATGACCGTCTTGGCCTTGAGGTGCAGCATATGGACATTCTGGGTGTGCAAATACCTATGAATACTATTCCTATCACCCCCGGAAGAAATCTTGCGGTGATCCTTGAGGTGGCGGCAATGAATAACCGTCAGCGAAAGATGGGCTACAATCCTGCTAAGGAGTTCAGTGAGCAGATGGACAGCTACTTTGATGCTGCCCGTAGCGGAGAAGTGTAATATGAAGGAATTTACCATAGGTGCAAATGATGCTGGGCAAAGATTGGATCGTTTTTTGGCGAAAGCAGTGCCGTTGCTTCCGGCATCCCTTGCACAGAAGTACATTCGCATTAAGCGCATCAAACGAAATGGCGGCAGAGTAGAACGGGATACCCGACTGGAAACCGGAGATGTACTGCAGCTTTATATTAACGACGAGTTTTTTGATAAACCCCGTGAGGACAATGCCTATCTGACGGTAGCAACCCCAAAGTTGAACATTGTCTATGAGGATGATAATATCCTTTTGGTGGATAAGCGGCCGGGTCTGGCGGTACACCCCCACGACGGGGCGGAATACGGCAGAACGTTGATCGATCACATTCAGGCGTACCTGTACCAAAAAAAGGAATGGAGTCCCAGAGGGGAGAACAGCTTCACACCGGCACTCTGCAACCGTATTGACCGAAATACCGGTGGTATTGTAATTGCTGCGAAGACAGCAGAAGCACTCCGGGTTATGAATCAGAAGATCAAAGACCGGGAGATGGATAAGCGCTACCTTGCTGTTGTGGAGGGTACACCCCGTCCGCCTAAGGGAAGTCTGAAGGGTTATCTTTTTAAGGATGCCAAGAAAAATCGCGTTTTTGTCAGCGATACGCCCCAACCGGGGAGCAAGACTTGCCAAACAAACTATATTACTTTAGCCAGCGCAAAGGGCCTGTCGTTGGTGGAGTGTGAGCTGATTACAGGCCGTACCCACCAGATCCGTGCCCAGTTTGCTCACGCAGGACATCCACTGTTGGGTGACGGTAAATATGGAAAACTGGATAAACGCTATGACCGCAATTATCAAGCACTTTATTCTTATAAGCTGAAATTTGCTTTTACCACGGATGCCGGCAGCCTTTCTTATTTAAACGGAAAAACCTTCCGGGTGGAAAAAGTAGACTTCGCAGAAGAGTATTTCCCGGAATGCAGAGTCTGATAATGAGTGATCCACGCAAAAATGCCGGAACTTAAAGCAAAGCAACAATTCACCCCCTATGCAACTTGCATAGGGGGTGTGTCGTTGCTCATAGGACTTCACAAATGGTGCCGCCACCGATGACCAGATCTCCGTCATACAGCACCACAGCCTGCCCGGTGGTAATGGCTCGTTGGGGCGTATCGAATACCACCCGAGCAAAACCGTTATCCTCCGGGTAAACCGTTGCCGGCTGCTCCTTGTGGCGGTAGCGCACCTTGGCAGTCACACGCAACGGCTCTGTCAAGGTGGGGAAGGGGATCCAGTTCCAGTCGTTGGCAAGAAGCGTAGTGTGGAATAAAACCGCTTCGTCAGTGTCCAGAGTGACGGTGTTGGCATCCATATCCTTGGCGCAAACATAGGCAGGGGCACCAAGGGCGATGCCAAGACCCTTGCGCTGACCGATGGTGTAGGATACAGCACCGCTGTGCTGCCCCAGCACATTGCCGTCCTTGTCTAAATAATTGCCCACAGGGTATGTTTTTCCGGTGTAACGCTTCATGAAAGTCACATAATCACCGTCGGGAATAAAACAGATGTCTTGGCTATCCTTTTTTTGTGCGTTCAGAAAGTTTTGCTCTGCGGCAATGGTACGTACCTGCTCCTTGGTCAGTGCGCCCAAAGGGAAACAGGTATGGGCAAGCTGATGCTGTGTCAGACTGTACAGAAAATAGGTCTGATCCTTGCTGCCGTCTGCTGCACGATAAAGAAGGTGTCTTCCGGTTGTGGGATCCTTTTTGATTTCTGCATAATGGCCGGTGGCGATGCAGTCGTAGCCTTTCTGCAACGCCTCTTCCAAAAATAAACCGAATTTCAGCTTTTTGTTGCAGTATACACAGGGATTCGGTGTGCCACCGTTTTCATAACAGTCAATAAACGGCTCAACCACACACTGTCTGAATGCTGCTTGGCAGGACATTACAAAGAAGGGGATGCCCAGATTCTCAGCAATCCTGCGTGCATCTTCCCAGGAATCTGTCAAAGGGGTGTTTAACAGTTCTTCGTCGCAAAGCCGCATGGTGCTTCCTGCACAGCAGTAACCCAGCTGCAGCATTTGATAGGCTGCTACAGAGCTGTCGACGCCACCGCTCATTGCGATCAGTGCTTTCATTTATAAACGCCCCCTCTTTTCTTTGAATGGTTGGATTTTATCACAATTATGCAGGAAAAGCAATCTTCTTTGAAAAAAGGATTGCCGGGGATTTATGTAAATATGTAATTTCTGCTTACCAAAATATGGAAAATATGTAAAATTATGAGAAAATCTAGAAGAAATTGCAGAAAAAAATAGTAACAAAATGTAATAAATGCAAAAACTGGGGGTTGAAATTGGACAATGCCTTTGCTATAATATAGCAGAAAGTTGCGCGAAAGGAGAAATTATAGGTGAAGAAACGGATTGTTTGTTTGTTTTTGAGTCTGCTGTTGCTGCTGACAGCTGTATCGCCTGCGGTTTTTGCAGACGAGGTGTTGTCCATCAGTGATGAAGCAATGCGGATTCTGAAACTTGAAGAGGGCTTCAGTAAAACGCCCTATTGGGATTATGCGCAGTGGACCGTTGGCTATGGCACAAAGTGCCCCGATGATAAACTGGAAGAGTACCGTCAGAACGGTATCTCGGAAGAGGATGCGGAGCAGCTGCTTCGTACATACATTGCAAAATTTGAGTCTGAGCTTCATGGGTTTATGATTCGTACCGGCGTGTGGCTGGATCAGAAGCAATTTGATGCATTGATGCTGTTCTCTTATAACTGTGGCTCGGGCTGGACTTATGACACAAGCGGTATTCTTTATAATGCCATTGTCAGCGGTGCAACCGGAAGTACGCTCACCAATGCATTTGCCCGTTGGTGCAATGCCGGTGGTCAGATTAAGACGTATTTGCTGCGCCGCCGTCTGTGTGAAGTGAATATATATCTGAATGGCGAATATTCCCAGACGGCATCTGAGAAGTATGGTTATGTGCTCTACGATGCCAATGGTGGTACGGTGAAGCCCAATGTGCAGGGCTATGATACAGAAGAAACGGCCAAGATCACTGTGGCTGCTACCAAGGAGGGTGCTAACTTCCTGGGTTGGTACACCGAGCTTACCGGAGGCAAGGAAGTCAAGGTGCTGGACAGTAGTGTCCGCAATGCAAGACTTTATGCAAGATGGGATAAGGATGCGCAGAATCAGCAGTCTCCCAGCGGTCAGACTGGCGTTGAGGTAACTGTTACTGCCAACGGTGTGAATGTACGCAGTGGCCCCGGTACAAGCTATAGCGTAAAGGGTATGGTAAATACCGGTGACCGTCTTGTGATTACTGCGACTCAGGCAGACAGCACTTATCTGTGGGGTCAGTTCAACAATGGTTGGGTCTGTCTGAAGTATACCAACTATGACCTTCAGACAAAACCGGAAGAAGAGACACCTGCAGAGACTACCACCCGTATGGGTACAGTTAAGGTCAATGACCAGTTGCGTGTCCGCAAGGGTCCCAGCACCGGCTATGAAGTGGTTGGTTATCTGAAAAATGGTGACAGAGTCAAGATCCTGGAAGAAAAGCTTGTAGGTTCTTCTGTTTGGGGCAGAACGGAAAAGGGTTGGATCAGCTTAGACTACGTGGTGCTGGATGCACAGCCTGAAACAAAGCCTGAGACATCGGCACCCACCGAGCCTGCTCCTACTGAGCCAGCTCCCACGGAACCGAAGCCTACAGAACCTGCACCTACCGAGCCGAAGCCTACAGAGCCTGCACCTACCGAGCCCACACCTCCTGCTGAAAGCGAGGAAAAGACAGAGGGTGTTTGGACAGGAACTGTCAAGGTCAACGATCAGCTGCGTATCCGCAAGGGTCCCAGCACCAGCGATGCTGTGGTAGGTTATATGAGATCCGGTGAACGTGTTACCATTACGGAAAAGACGGTTTCAGGATCTATGACCTGGGGTAAGACCGCCAAGGGCTGGATCAGTATGGATTATGTGGTGCTGGATGCTACCGGTACTACCACGGTACAGAAGACAGTGGGAACGGTAAAGGTTAGCGACCTGCTGCGTGTCCGTAGTGGTCCGGGTACATCCTATGCGATCGCCGCATATCTGAAAAACGGAACAAAGGTCGAGGTGACCGAGAGAAAAACTGTCAGCGGTACTGAATGGGGAAAGATCGATAAAGGCTGGATCAGTCTGAGTTATGTTGTGTTCTCACAGCAGACACAGCAGCCACAGCAGCCGCAGCAGTCCCAGCAATCCCAGAAAGTGACGAAAACGGTGACAGCAGATTGCCTGCGTATTCGCAGCGATGCCGGCACAAATAATACCATTGTCGGTTACCTTTACACCGGCGCTAAGGTAGAAATTCTGGAAACCAAGACAGTGAACGGCGCTGTTTGGGGAAGAATCTCCAAAGGCTGGATCAGTATGGACTATGTAAAATAATAAAAACGAGGTGCATTTGCACCTCGTTTTTTTAGCCTTTCGGGGGACAGTTTATCCAAGCCAGTAGCCCATTGCCAGCATCAGGCAGAAACCAACGAGCAGGGCATAGGTGACACCGCGTGTTTCTTCGTGATGGGTCTCGGGAATCATTTCGTCGCTGATCACATAAAGCATTGTGCCGCCTGCAAAGGCAAGGGCAAAGGGGAGAATGGCGGTAGAAATGCTGACAGCGAAATAGCCAAGAAGTGTGCCCAAAATTTCCACAATGCCTGTGAGTAGAGCACATACAAAGGTACGACCGGGTTTCATACCGGCTGCCAACATAGGGCCTATGATCACCATGCCCTCCGGAATGTTTTGCAGCGCAATGCCGGCGGCAATGGTAATGGCTTGCGCGTTGTTGCCACTGCCGAAGCCAACACCTGCGGCAATGCCCTCGGGAAGATTGTGAATAGCAATGGCCATCACAAATAAGAGAATTTTGTTCAGCTTTGCAGACCCTTCCGGATGTGCTTCCGGTTCAACGCCTGCCAGCCGGTGTAAATGGGGAACAAGCTTGTCAAGAATATTCAGAAACAGTGCGCCGCAGATCACACCGGCAACGGTGATGAAAAGCGGTGAAAAGCTTTGGTATTCCAAAGAGGGAAGGATCAGTCCTGTGACTGCCGCACAAAGCATAACACCGGCAGCAAAGGAAAGAACAATGTCGCTGAATTTGTGGGATATTTTCTTAAAAATAAATCCAAGGATCGAGCCAAATATTGTAGCACCGCCTACACCGGCAGCTGTTAACAAAACTATTTCCATAAGTATCACTCCTTTTGGTCATTATATGTCCTGCGGTTCTCTTTGTCAATTTGCAAAAAACTCCTTTAAATATGTGACCGGTACTTGCTTTTTTGCAGCTTTATCAGTATAATAAATTGATTTGTTATAACTTTTTTGGAAGAGGTTACGCTGTGTATTTAAAAAGTTTGGAAGTGCAGGGCTTTAAGTCCTTCCCGGATAAGACCTTGATTCGCTTTGGCGATGACATCACCGCCATTGTCGGACCCAACGGCTCGGGTAAATCAAATATCTCCGATGCGATCCTGTGGGTAATGGGTGAACAAAGCACCAAGACCCTTCGTGGCGCAAAAATGGAGGATGTTATTTTTGGCGGTACGCAGAAGCGTGCGGCAGTGGGCTTTGCGGAAGCGACACTCACTCTTGACAATACAGATAGGGCATTGCCTTATGATGCTGACGAGGTGATGGTCACCCGACGTTATTACCGCAGCGGAGACAGTGAGTATTACATTAACCGTCAGTCTGCCCGTTTGCGTGACATTCACGAAATGTTTATGGATACGGGTCTGGGACGTGAGGGTTATTCCAATATCGGCCAGGGCAGGATCGATGAAATCTTGTCCTTAAAGAGTGCTGACCGTCGTGAGATATTTGAGGAAGCTGCCGGTATCTCCAAGTATCGTCACCGCAAAGAGGAAACGGAACGTAAGCTTGCCCATACGGAAGATAATCTGCTTCGTATCGGGGATAAAGTTTCTGAGCTTGAGCTGCAACTGGAGCCCTTGCGTGTCCAGTCTGAAAAGGCGAAGAAATACCTTGAGATGAAAGAAGAGTTGCAGGGTATTGAGGTCGCTGTTTGGCTGGATACCTTGGACAAGCTTTCTGCTGCTGCAAAAAAAGCGGAAGAGGACTATGCCTCCGCAGCATTTGTGCTGCAGCAGGCAAAGGACGATTTGGACAAGCTTTATGCAAAATCCGAAGAGATGAGTGCAACCCTTCGTCACAGAGACGAGGAGCTTGAGAATATCCGTATGCAGGTGAATCTGCTGGAGCAGACCCACCAGCAGTTTGATGGTCAGATTGCCGTGCTGCGGGGCAACATTCAGAATAACGACGACAATATTGCTCGTATTGAAGAGGAATTGCAAGGACAGGAAGATCGCAGCGGTGGCTTAGGCGTGCAGCTGGAGCAGTCCCTGCAGCGTGTTCGTGAGATTGAAGCGGCACTGTCTGAAAAGACAGAGAAACTGAGTGCTTTGCAGCAGGAGCTGTCCGCGCTGACTGCCAGTGCAGAGGGTATTACAAAGCAGTTTTTGGAGCTGCGCACAACAGAAGGTACTTTGGCGGCAGATATTGCCGGCAGAGAGGCGGATGTGCGTGGTTTGGATGCCTCTTTGACTGAGAATAAGGAACGCCTTGCGCAATTAAACGCAGACCTGGAATCCGGCACTAAGCGGGAAAAGGAAGCGAAAGCGGATTTGCAGGCTTGTCGGAAGGAACTGCAAAGCGCACAGGATGAAGTTACAGCGAACAACAACACCATTAACGGATATACTCTGCGTCAGCAGACACGTGCACAAAGACGGGATGAGTTGGACAAGGAGTTGCGGGAACTGACTGCAGAACTGGACGGTGTGCAAGCAAAGCTTCGTGTCTTTAAGGCAATGGAGCGTGATTTTGAAAGCTACCAGAAGTCTGTGCGTATGGTTATGCAGGAGGCTCAGCGTGGTGCACTGCGGAACGTTCACGGACCGCTGTCTATGCTGATTCGTACCCACGATGATTACACCGTTGCGGTGGAGATCGCCTTGGGTGCTGCTATGCAGAATATTGTGGTGGATGATCAAGGGGATGCCAAGGCGGTATTGAACTTCTTGAAACGCACCCACGGCGGACGTGTTACCTGTCAGCCGATCTCTGTGGTTAAGGGTCGTGTTTTGCAGGAAAAAGGCGTGGAGCGTTGCCGTGGCTATATGGGCATCGCATCGGAGCTCGTGACTTGCGATGACCGTTATCGTGGCATTGTAGATGATCTGCTGGGAAGAATCGTGATTGCTGAAAATATCGACTTTGCCATTGCTATGGCGAACCAGTATCAGCGTCGTTTTAAGATCGTCACCCTGGACGGTCAAGTGGTCAATGCCGGTGGCTCTATGACCGGTGGTTCGGTGAATAAAGAAGCAGGCATTCTAAGTCGTGCCAATGAGGTGGAAAAGCTGTCCAAGCGCCAGGAGCAGTTGGAACGCAAGAAGATGATCTGTGAGGGTGAGTTGCAGGAGGCACAGCGTTCTCTGGATCAGGTGGAGTACGAAATGAGCACCGCCAAAGAACAGCTGCGTGGTGCGGAGGATCAAGTACTCCGTCTGCAGGGTTTGGAAAAGCAGCATGAGATCATGGTCCAGGCGATTGAAGATGCCATGAGCTCTGCTCGCCGGGAAAAGGAAGCGCTGGATGCTCGTGAAAAACTGGATCGTGAGCGTTACGGTGCGCAGCAGGCGAAGATCGAGATATTTACCACACAGTTGAATGAAACCAGAAGAAAGCTGGAAAGCCTTGAGATGTCCCAGCAGGATGCTTCCCGGAATATGAGCCAGCTTACAGATGATATGACGGCTCTGAAAACAGAGGAAGCGGCATTGCAGGCTGAAAAGAATACTGCACTGGCACATATTGAAGATCTGCGCGCCTTGTGCAGAGATATGGAAGGCGATCGTGAGAAGAAGCTGGCACTGGCGGATGCTATCCGGAATGAGACAGTGCGGCTTGAGGGTGAGATCGCACAGTTGGAGGCTCGTCAGCAGAGCAACGACGAAGAGACAGACCGTATGCGTGGAGCAATGGAGAACGCATTCCGCCAGCGTGCGGAAGCGGAAGCTACCAAGACCCGTTGCGAGCGTGAAGCGCAGGAAATGAACAAGGATATCAATGTGAAAGAGCGTGCCTGTTTGTTGCTGGAAAACAAAAAGACCACAACGGCAATGGAAGAGAGCCAGATCATTGATAAGCTTTGGGATTCTTATGAGCTGACCCCCGGTACTGCACCTGAGAAGCGTGGCGAGATCGAATCGGTGGCGGCGGGTAACCGCAGAATCAGCGAATTGAAGCGGAAAATCGCGGCATTGGGCACACCTAACCTGGGTGCGATTGAGGAATTTGCCCGTGTCAACGAGCGATATTCCTATTTGACTGCACAACGAGATGATGTTCTGACAGCGAAGCGTGAACTGGAAAGCATCATTCGCAACATCACAGAGGAAATGACCACCATCTTTGTGGCAGAATTCCAGAAGATCAATCACCATTTTGGTGTTGTGTTTGAGGAAATGTTCGGTGGCGGTAAGGGACAATTGATTCTGGAAGATCCGGATGAACCGCTTACCTGCGGTATCGAGATCCGTGTGCAGCCCCCCGGAAAACAGGTTAAGACCATCACCTTGCTCTCCGGTGGCGAAAAGGCATTTGTGGCAACGGCATTGTACTTTGCTATTCTGAAGGTACGTCCCACACCCTTCTGTTTGCTGGACGAGATCGATGCGGCTTTGGACGACCGGAATGTGGAGCGTTTTGCATCGTATCTGCACAATTTGAGTAAGAATACGCAGTTTATCGTGATTACCCACCGTCGTGGTACTATGGAAGCATCCGATGTGCTTTACGGTGTGACCATGCAGGAGCAGGGTGTCAGTAAGCTGCTGCGTCTGGATTTGAATCAGATGGAACAGTATTTGGGGATTGTAGAATAAAGGAGAAACTATGGGCTTTTTTGATAAAATAAAAGCCGGTCTTGCCAAGACCCGGGATGCGCTTAGCAATACTTTAGGCAGTGTGTTTTCCGGTTTTTCTGAGATCGATGACGATTTTTATGATGAGCTTGAGGAATGTCTGATTCTTGCGGATCTTGGCGTGGATACAGCGCTAAAAGCAACAACAGCGCTTCGCAAAGCGGTCAGGGAAAACCACCTGAAAACCACGGAAGAAGCAAGAGATGCTCTGAAGCAGATTCTTGTGGATATGCTGAATGTAGGTGATACGGCACTTCCTTTGGATACAAAGCCTGCTGTCATTCTTGTGATCGGTGTCAATGGTGTGGGAAAGACCACTACTATCGGCAAGCTGGCGGCACAGTTGACCAAACAGGGCAAGGAAGTGCTTCTGGTGGCAGGTGATACCTTTCGTGCTGCTGCGGCAGATCAGTTGGAAATCTGGGCAGGACGCTCCGGTGCTGCCATTGTGCGGCAAAACGAGGGCGCAGACCCGGCTTCGGTGGTGTATGACGGAATTCAATCCGCAAAAGCCAAGGGGAGCGATGTGATCATTATTGACACGGCTGGCAGATTGCACAACAAGCAAAACTTGATGAACGAACTGGGCAAGATCAGCCGTATTGTGGGCAGAGAATTGCCGGATGCGTCTAAAGAGGTTTTGCTGGTGCTGGACGGCACCACCGGTCAGAATGGACTGATCCAGGCAAAACAGTTTAAGGAGATTGCTGGAGTTACAGCGGTGGCACTGACCAAACTGGACGGTACAGCCAAGGGCGGTATCGTGGTGGCAGTGGCAGACGCTTTGCAGCTGCCTGTGAAATTTGTGGGCGTTGGCGAGGGTGTGGATGACCTGATGCCTTTTGAAGCCCAGGAGTTTGTGGATGCGCTGATTTAAGGGAGAATATATGAAAGTAGTTTTAGCAAGTAAAAACCCTCATAAGCTTGTGGAGATCAGCAAGATCACCGAAAAATTCGGATTTGATCTTGTGCTTCAGTCGGAGCTTGGGGTGGATATTGATGTGGAGGAGACCGGCACCACCTTTGAAGAAAATTCTCTTTTAAAGGCGGAGGCGGTTATGAAGGCGACAGGACTGCCTGCGCTGGCAGATGATTCCGGCATTGCGGTGGATGCCCTTAACGGAGCACCTGGAATTTATTCTGCCCGTTATGGTTTTGATGAGACCCTTGACGATTGGGGCAGACTGCTTCTCCTTTTGAAGAATACGGAAAACGTACCCGACGGTCAGCGGCAGGCACAATTTGTCTGCGTCATCAGCTTTGTCACACCGGACGGGGAGATCATACAGGCACGAGGTGAGATCCACGGCGAGCTGACCCGTGAGCCGGCAGGCGATAACGGTTTTGGGTATGATCCTATTTTCTTTTATCCGCCATTGGGAAAGACAACGGCTGAATTGACTTCTGAGGAGAAGAATCAGGTCTCTCACCGTGCAAATGCACTGAAATTGTTTTATGAGAAGATGAAGGAGGCGGGCTATGCTGACAAGTAAGGAAAGAGCAGAGCTTCGTGCCCAGTCTAACACACTGGATACAACCTTGATGGTAGGTAAGGGCGGCGTAACCGAGGCGGTAATTGCGGAAGCAGAAAATCAGTTGGAATCTCGGGAATTGGTAAAGGGAAAAGTTCTTGAAGGTGCAATGATGACACCTCGTGAGGTCAGCGATGAGATCTGCCAGGCTACAGGTGCAGATGGTGTTGCGGTCATCGGTACCAAGTTTGTGATCTATCGGTTTAGTGAAAAGTTGCAGAAAGAGCGCAACCAGACCGGAAGAGCAAAGAAAAAGGCAACCCCTGTTTCCAAGGCCAACCCTGTTCGCAAGGGCGCAAAAGCACGTCGGGATGCTGCCCGTAAGGTGCGTGAGCAGCGCAATGAATATTTCCGCCAGCAGGCGATTGAAAAAGCCATTGAGCGTGACCGTGAGCGTCAGCTTCGGGAAGAAAAGTAATACATTGCAAGCCGCAAAAGGCGGTGTGCCAATCTAGGTTACAAAGGGGAGCTGTTCTATGAAAAGAATCGGAATCTACGGCGGCACGTTTAACCCACCACATTTGGGGCATCTTCGTGCGGCGCAGTATGCGCAGACCGCATTGAAGACAGATGAGATTCTGGTGATACCGTCTTGTATTGCCCCCCATAAAAAGCTCCCTGATGGCTCTGCTACGCCTCAGCAGCGTCTGGAAATGACGCAGCTCTGTTTCACTGATTCCGGCTTTACAGTTTCGGATATGGAGCTTTCCCGTGGCGGTACAAGCTACACCTACGAAACGGTGGAGCAGCTGTGCACTCAATATCCGGATACAGAGCTTGTACTCTTTATGGGAACAGATATGTTTCTGTCCTTTATGAATTGGAAGAATCCTGACCGGATACTTGATTGTGTATCTCTCGGTGTCTTTTACAGAGGGGATCGGGATGAAGTAGCAGCGGTTGCAGAACAGAAGAAAGCAGTTGAAAACGCCGGCGGCAGGGTTTATTTGATAGAAAATCCTGTGACAGAAATATCTT
Source organism: Faecousia sp. (assembly GCA_045651005.1). Classification (GTDB taxonomy): domain Bacteria; phylum Bacillota; class Clostridia; order Oscillospirales; family Oscillospiraceae; genus Faecousia. The sequence goes on along the minus strand of JAZRRS010000010.1, from coordinate 8,743 downwards.
CCACAGATTTACGAAGATTGTTGGTATTTCGCTGTGCCCAAGGGCATTTGTCGCCGGAGGTCAATGATTATATTCAGGAAAAGGGCCTTTACGGTTGCTGCGAGAATTACCGGGATCTTTCTCGGGAACAGCTTGAAGAAGTTGTAAAGGGGCTTTTGAAGCCGAATCGGGTGGCACATGTGCTGGGATGTCGGGATACAGCGGTGGAACTTGCCGAGCGCTGGGGAGCAGACATTGAGCAAGCTGGTCGCGCAGCACTTCTTCACGATGTGACAAAGGCACTGGATGGACCGCTGCAATTGACATTGTGTAATGCCTATGGTATAATTTTAGACAATTTTTCCAGCCATAATCCCAAGACGTTACATGCGCTTACAGGTAGTATTGTGGCAGAAAGAATTTTTAGTGAAGCACCTGAGGTGGTCAGTGCAATTAGCAGCCACACAACAGGAAAAGCCAATATGAATACGCTTGAAAAGATTATTTATGTGGCAGACTATATGGAGCCGAACCGTGATTTTCCCGGTGTGGAGGAGCTTCGATATTTGGCATATACCGATTTAGACGGGGCACTGCGCAGGGGATTGGAAATGACGCTTGCTGTGCTGAAGGAGGAAGGGAAAGAAATTTCACCGGAGTCCCGTCAAGCACTGGATTATTTAAATAGCAGACAGTAGTGAAGCTGCTGAATACGGAAAGGAAGATACTATGCTGACAGCGAGAGAGGTAGCCGTTGAGGTTACAAAAGCGTTGGATGAAAAGAAAGGTATGGATATTAAGCTGTTGAAGATCGGTGAGATCTCCAGCCTTGCAGACTATTTTATTATCTGCACCGGTACGTCCAATACCCATGTTAAGACCCTTTGTGATTATGCAGAATATACCTTTGAGCAGTTGGGTGAGCCTATGCTGGGGCGTGAGGGGCACCGTGGCAATTCCTGGGAACTGCTGGATTTTGGCAGTGTGGTAGTCCACGTGTTTACCGAGGAAGCAAGAGAATTTTACGCTTTGGAGCGTTTGTGGGCAGATGCCGAGGAGATCGACCTGAGCGACATCGTATTGCCTGATTAATGAGAGAGGAAGTAGAGAAGATGATTTACGATCATTCTGCCGTTGAGAAAAAATGGCAAAAGTATTGGGAGGAAAACGATACCTTCCATACAGACGTTTGGGATTTCTCCAAGCCTAAGTATTATGTGCTGGATATGTTCCCGTACCCATCCGGTGTAGGTCTGCACGCAGGACATCCCGAAGGCTATACTGCAACAGATATTATGTCCCGTATGAAGCGTATGCAAGGATTCAATGTGTTGCATCCTATGGGTTATGACTCCTTTGGTTTGCCTGCAGAACAGTATGCGGTGGACACCGGCAACCACCCCAACGGTTTTACGCAGAAAAATATTGAGACCTTCTCCGGTCAGCTGAAGGAACTGGGTTTTGACTACGATTGGTCCAAGGTGTTGGCTACTTCCGATCCCGATTTTTATAAGTGGACACAGTGGATCTTTAAGAAGCTGTGGGAGGCAGGCTATGCAAAGCGTGTGGAAATGCCTGTCAACTGGTGCGAAGCGTTGGGCACAGTTCTTGCCAATGACGAGGTCATTGACGGCAAGTCTGAACGTGGCGGCTATCCCGTTGTGAAAAAGAATATGATGCAGTGGGTTATTGACCAGCCTGCCTTTGCTGAAAAGCTGCTGGAGGGTTTGGAAGAAATCGACTGGCCGGAATCTACCAAAGAGATCCAGCGCAACTGGATCGGCAAGTCTACCGGTGTTGAGGTGGACTTCAAGCTGGTTGGTGGCGGTGAATTCTCTATTTACACCACCTGTATCGAAACCATCTACGGTATCACCTTTATGGTGCTTGCACCGGATGGTAAGATCGTGGAAGGTTTGATGGATCGCATCGAGAATCGAGATGAGGTCAAGGCTTACATTGCGGAGGCTGCTAAGAAGAGCGACATTGACCGTACTGATGCTACCAAGATCAAGACCGGCTGTCCGCTGAAGGGTATCTATGCGATTAACCCTGTCAATGGTAAAGAAGTCCCTGTGTTCATCGGTGATTTCGTTTTGGGCAACTACGGTACCGGTGCTGTTATGGCGGTTCCCAGCCACGATCAGCGTGACTTTGAGTATGCGGTTGCGCATAATATTCCTATGATCCAGGTCATTGAAGGCCGTGATGTGTCTGAGTGTGCATTTGAGAAGCAGGATTATTTGGGTAAGGGCTGCAAGCTTATGAACTCTGAGGAGTTTACCGGTTTGACTGTGGAAGAAGCTAAGGAGGCCATTACAGCAAAGCTGGAAGCGTTGGGTGTTGCCAGAAGAAAGAACAACTATCACTTCCGTGAGTGGATCTTTGCCCGTCAGCGCTACTGGGGCGAACCTGTACCCTGTGTTTATACAGAAGACGGTAAGACTGTGTTCTTGTCTGATGAGGAGCTTCCTTTGGTGCTGCCGGAGTTGGAGGACTATAAGGGCAAGGGCGGCAAGGCACCCTTGGAGAATGCAGAGGAGTGGAAGCACTACGATGCCAACGGCATCAAAGGTATGCGTGAGACTTCCACAATGCCCGGTAGTGCCGGTTCTTCCTGGTACTTTATGCGTTATATCGATCCCAAGAATGAGAAGGAATTCTGTGATCCTAAGCTGTTGGAGCACTGGATGCCTGTTGACCTGTACATCGGTGGACCGGAGCACGCTGTGGGTCACTTGATCTACTCTCGTATCTGGACACGCTTCCTGTATGACAATGGTCTGTCTCCTGTGGCAGAGCCCTTCAAGAAGTTGGTGCACCAGGGAATGATCTTGGGTGAAAACGGCATCAAGATGGGTAAGCGTTTCCCTGAGTTTGTGGTCAATCCCAGCGATGTGGTTCGTGAGTACGGTGCGGATACTCTGCGTCTGTATGAAATGTTTATGGGCCCGCTGGAGGTCAGTAAACCTTGGTCTACCACCGGTGTTGCCGGTGCTAAGAAGTTCATCAACCGTGTGTGGAACTTCTTTACAGAGCCTGCGAACATCACAGAGGAAGATGATGGCAAGCTGACCAAGATCTACCACCAGACTGTCAAGAAGGTAACAGCTGATTTTGAGACCCTTGGCTTTAATACAGCCATTGCGCAAATGATGGTCTTTGTGAATGAGGTCTATAAGAATGGTACGTGCCCCAGAGAGTATGCAGAAGGCTTTGTTAAGATGATCTCCTGCATCATTCCTCACGCAGGTGAAGAGATCTGGCAGACATTAGGTCACGACAAAACCATCGCTTATGAGCCTTGGCCTACCTACAGTGAGGAAAAGTGTAAGGATACGGAGATTACTATGGCTGTTCAGGTCAACGGTAAGATGCGTGGCACTGTGGAGATGGAAGCCGATCTGGACAATGATACTGTGGTAGCCAATGTGCTGGCAGACGAGAAGATCGCTAAGTTCCTGGAAAAGCAGGGCGGCAGCATCATCAAGACCATTGTGGTCAAGAATAAGCTGGTCAATCTGATTGTTAAATAATGAAAATTACGGTATGCTTGCAATTTGTAAGCATACCGTAATTTGTTTACCCTTTTGGAGGGTTCTTTTTGTAATTTAGCGGTGTTTGTCCTGTTTCCTTTTTGAAACAACGCGCAAAGTTACGGGCATCCATACCCACCAGCTCTGCCACCTCCGCAATACTCAAATCGGTTTTAGTCAGCAGAGTATGGGCTTTGTGGATGCGCAGCTGTGTAAGGTATTGATAGGGAGATCTTCCGGTCTTCTCTTTAAATAGACAGGAAAAATACGTCCGCTCTAATCCTACTAAATTTGCCAGGTGCTCAATGGTGATCGCATCCGGATAATTGGCTTCCATAATACCGGTTGCTTTTGTAACAGCATCGTTTTTTTCTGCTGGCTTTTGCTGCAAAAGAGCACCGAGAAGACCGTAGATATTGCTTGCCTGTCGAAGTGGTGTACCGGCATCCTGACTGCTGAAATCCTGCAGCATTTTTAGTATCCATTGCTGGACCGCTTCAAACAGGTGACTTGGGATGAAGGGATTCTCAGAGGTTATACCGGCTTCCTTGAGATAAAGGGTCAATTGCGGTGCGTCCAGTATGCAGTAAATACCGCCGCGAGGGTCACTTTCGTTGGAGGATTGGATTACCTCGTCTCCGGGGAACAGCACATAGCATTGCCTTGGCCCAAAGGAGAATTCCTTCCCATTAATGACGATTCCTCCTTGTCCTGCTTGATTGCATTCTATTACAAAGAATCTTCGAATAATCGGACCAAAACGGCTTCCCTTCGTAAGCTGTTCTTTTGCACAGAGGATCACTGATGGTAAGATCTGATTGCTTGTCATAGCGTCACCACCCAACAAAATGAAGAAAATTCCTAACAAGTTACCATTGTAAAGACAATTCTTGTTTGCTATTATTGTTTTATCATAAAAAACGAAAAGGAGCAAGTAAAATGTCTAAAAGAAACTTTAATGTTGCTGTTATTGGTTGCGGTGAGATCGCTGATTTCCATATGAAGGGTGTTTTAGCAAAGGAACAGTGCACCTTGTATGCTATCTGCGACAATGCAGCAGATGACCGCCTGGAGCGCAGAGCAAAGACATATAATCCTCAGATCACAGTTAAGGATTACAAAGAGCTGGTAAATGATCCTGCGGTGGATATTGCAATTATTGCCACCCCTGATAAGACCCACAAGGAAATGGCGTGTGCATTCCTGCGTGCCGGTAAGCAGGTGCTGTTGGAGAAGCCCATGGCATTGACTACTGAGGAATGCGAGGAGATGCGCCGTGTGGAAAAAGAGACTGGAAACCGCTTGATGGTGGGTCAGGTCGTTCGCTATAATGACAACTTTAAGCGCGCAAAGAGCTTTGTGGATATGGGCGCTATCGGCGATCTTGTTTTTGTGGAAAGCGAGTATGCCCATGATTATAAGGGTGCTCGAGGCTACGATGACTGGCGTGTCACACCTGAGCGTGAGGGTATGATCGGTGGCGGCTGCCACGCTGTGGACTTCCTCCGGTGGGTTGCAGGCAATCCTACAGAGGTGTTTGCTTACTCCACTCATAAGTACCTTACTGACTGGCCGGTCAATGATACCACTATTGCTGTCTATAAGTTCCCCAATGAAGTCATCGGCAAAGTATTTTGCTCTATTGGCGTGAAGCGGAACTATACAATGCGCACTTGTCTCTATGGCACAGAAGGTACGATTATATTTGAGAGCAACGGCAAGGAGATCAAGCTCTACCAGGTGGATAAGCAGGGTAAGTTCTACACCGTTCCCAGATTGATCTCCAGCAATCCTGTGGGTCATAATATGACTGCAGAGATCAGCGATTTTGTGGATGCGATCATTGAAGGCAGACCCAATCCCATCAGCTCAATCGAGGGTGCGTCTACTGTGGCAGTCTGCCGTGCAACAGTTGAGTCTGCAAAGTGCGGTATGCCTGTGCAGATCGTTTACCCCGAAGATTAATTTCTTATATCTTTTATAGCTAGAAATAGCGGTAGAAATTACGGGAAAATCGTGGTTTCTACCGCTAAACTATTAGTCGGATTTAAGAAACGCCTATTTTCGACGGATATCTTTGGTATGAAAAGCTGGACATCTGTAGGATTTGGTGGTATAATATCTGCGAATAAGGGGGGATGAGGCGATGAATAAGCCGTTTCAAGGTGATTGGATTTGCAGCAATGATTTTGCAGACCTGATACCCCGGAATATGTATCATAAGCAGCATGAAGCAGCGAAGTATACCCTTTCGGAGAAGGATCCCCGGAATATCCATATGCTGTTTCGTCGGGAATTTGTGCTTACCAAAAAGCCGGGTGAATACCGATTGCGGATCTCTGCTGATGATTATGGGAAATATTCCTTAAACGGTACGTTCTTTGGACAAGGTCCGGCACCGGATTTTTTGGAGAACTACCAGTATAACGAATTCAATGTGACAGAGCTTCTCCGGGATGGGTCGAATGTGCTTATGGCCCACGTGTATTATCAAGGTCTTGTGAACCGAGTGTGGATCAGCGGCGACCTGCGTATGGGTTTGATCGCAGATTTGTTGGATCCGGATGGAAATGTGATTCTCTCAACGGATCGCAGCTGGGAGGTTGCCTGGATCCACAACTATACAGAAAGCCATATCATAGGGTTGAATACGCAATTTGCGGAGAACTTTGATTCTCGAATGTCGTTGGGCGATTGGGAGCCGGTTGCGATTCGACACGGCTGTGGCGTTGCTTTTGCTAAAACTCCGGCACAACCTGTTCAGCTGTCTTATATGCTTCCTGAAAAGCAGAATGGGCACTATTATGATTTTGGCCAAGAGATTACAGCCTCCCTGCGCCTGCGGGCAAAGGGAAGAGCAGGGGATACTATTCGAATCCTCTGTGGAGAAGAATCTGCCGACACTCCGGAAAGAGTCCGTTACGATATGCGGTGCTACTGCCTCTACGATGAGACTTGGACACTGGATGAGGGGGAAGTGACCCTAGAACAGTTCGATTATAAAGCATTCCGGTATTTGACTCTCATCCCATCGCCGGGAGTAGAGATATTGGAGGTTGCAGCGGTAGTTCGACACGGGCAGTTTGATGACAGCCTCTGCACCTTGGAGTGCGACGATCCGGTACTAAAAGCCGTTTTTGAGCTTTGTAAAAACGGTGTGAAATATGGTACGCAGGAGATCTTTACTGACTGCCCTAGCCGGGAAAAGGGTCAGTATGCCGGCGATATGACCGTCACCTCTGCAAGTCATCTGTGGCTTACCGGTGATGTATATATGTTGGAAAAGGGTATCCGAGCCCATGCTGCATCTTCTGCCATCTGTCCTGGTATGATGGCGGTACTATCCGGTTCTCTTATGCAGGAAATTGCCGATTATTCTCTCCAGTTTCCGCTGCTTCTGCTGCGGCATTACAGCTTTACTAAGGATAAGTCTTTTTTGCGGCAGATGTTGCCCTATGCGGAGGGGATGCTGGAACATTTTGGGAAGTTTGCCCGGGAGGATGGACTTTTGGAGTCTGTGACCGATAAGTGGAATTTGGTGGACTGGCCGAAGAATATGCGGGATGGTTATGATTTTGAGCTTTCCAATCCCATAGGCCCCGGTGTCCATAACGTGATCAATGCCTTTTATATCGGCAGTATTTTGAAAGTGCAGGAAATCAAGGATATATTGGAAATTTCCTATGAAAAACGTGAAGAGGCACTGATTTCTGCCTTTATCAGAGCGTTCTATCGAAAAGACACCGGTCTATATGCCGATAGCGAAACAAGTGACCACTGCAGTCTTCATAGTAATATTCTCCCTGTGTTTTTCTCCTTTGCACCGGAGGCTCACCTGCCACAGCTGGGGGCATTTTTGAAAGAAAAAGGTATGGCTTGCGGCGTGTATATGTCCTGGTTCTACTTGAAGGCGTTGTGCAGACTGGGGGAGTACGGCTATGTTTACGATCGAATCACCGCAACCGATGAACATAGCTGGTATCAAATGATCATCGACGGTGGCACATGCTGTATGGAAGCTTGGGGCAAGGATCAAAAGTTTAATACCAGTTTCTGTCACCCGTGGTCAAGCGGTCCTATATCTATTCTTGTGGAAGACCTTTTGTCTGTTTCTTATGATGGCAGTGTTGGACCTTGTCACCTGCCACCAAAAGCAGGAAGAGTAAAAATGCAGATTCCTACGGCAAATGGACTTGTTTTGTTAAGCGTTGGTTAAGGGGGAAAATGGCAGAAAAGAATGAAATTGTGCTTGACATTTTGCAGAAAAAAGATTATAATACTCTAGCCTGATTGTATTAGGCCCTGAACGCATCCAGGAAATAGCCGGATGCCATCGGAGGGAGGGAAAACAATGTCTGAAATTCGCGTTAAGGAAAACGAATCTCTGGAGAGCGCCCTGCGCCGTTTTAAGCGGAGCTGCGCCAAGGAGGGCGTTATTGCCGAGGTTAAGAAGCGCGAGCATTACGTCAGCCCCAGCCTGAAGCGGAAGCAGAAGTCTGAAGCTGCCCGTAAGAACAAGAGAAAGTTCTATTAATATCCCTCTTGATTTATGCTCATAAACCGCCTTGCATTGCAGGGCGGTTTTTCCTTTTCCGGAAGGAAAGTTTTTTCGGAGAAATGCGGGAAAGAGGAAAAAAGGTCTTGTATTTTACCGGGAGAGATTTTATAATAGACGGTATATTGTAAGTGAGGTGCGGCCCTATGAGGATCGGTTACGACAACGACAAATATATCACGCTGCAATCGGCCCATATCCGGGAGCGGATCGCCCAGTTTGGCGGTAAGCTTTATTTGGAATTCGGCGGTAAGCTTTATGATGATAACCACGCCGCCCGTGTGCTTCCCGGCTTCCAGCCGGACAGTAAGCTCCGGATGCTCCTGGCCATTAAGGAGCAGGTGGAGGTGGTGATCGCCATCAACACCGACGATATTGAGAAAAATAAAGTCCGTGGCGATCTGGGTATTACCTACGATCTGGACGTGATCCGGCTGATCGACATTTTCCGGGATTTTGGCCTGTATGTCAGCTCGGTGGTGCTGACCCGGTTTAACGAGCAGACTTTGGCCAAGGCATTTCAGGCCCGGTTGGAGACTCTGGGCGTGAAGGTCTACCATCATTATGAGATCCCCGGCTACCCGGCCAACATCGCCCACATCGTGTCTGATGAGGGCTACGGCAACAACGATTTTATCGAGACCACGCGGGAAGTGGTGGTGGTGACCGCCCC
>JAZRRS010000009.1:0-2741 GCA_045651005.1 Faecousia sp. | reverse complement strand
TCTTCTCTCATTTGTTCTACAGTCCTTCCATCCCAAGCCATACCAATTCTCCCTTTCTCTGTGGTATGACTTGATTGTATCAAAAACTGTAAACCATGTCCTTGCACAATGTGTAAACTATGTTACTACACTATACAGCTTTGATCCGCCCTTGCACCACAACAGCATTGCCTTCGGCAATCAGGGCGAGTCACAGCCTCGCCCCTACGCAGTAAGCGTTACAGTTCCTCTGACAGGGTGGCGAAGATCTGTTCCAGATGTTCGCTCTGTTCCTCCGTCAGTGCGGAATAGTTGATCACAAGGGTATGGGTATCCTCCCCCGGGGGCGTGTCGTGGTAGTAGCTGCCAAGGCTGCGCAAACGCAAGCCGTGGCGCAAACACAGCGCAGTCAGCGACTCGTCAGAAAGGGCGGTATCCAGCTTCAGCAGAAAATGCAGACCGGCATTTTCCTCCAAAATGCTGCATTTCTTGCCCAAAGGACTATGCTCCAAAGCGGAGAGCACTTTATTTCTGCGGCTTTTGTACAGCTTCCGCATTCGGTTGAGGTGCTTTTCAAAGTAACCACCGTCCAGAAAACGGGCAAGGGTGTACTGCTCGAAGCTGGGCACGGTGCAGCTGTAGAATCCGAGCTCTTTTTGAAACCGTTCCATCAGCTCCCCCGGAAGCACCATATAGCTGATGCGGATGGAGGAGGTCAGGGTTTTGGAAAAGGTGTTCATATAGATCACACGACCTGCCCTGTCCATAGCGTACATAGGAGGGATCGGTCTTGCGCTGAAGCGGAATTCTGTGTCGTAGTCGTCCTCGATGATCCACCGGTCTGCTTGCCGCACCCAATGCAAAAGCGTCTGCCGTCTTCGTGGGGTGGTGACTATGCCGGTGGGAAAATGGTGGGAGGGAGAGATGTGCAGCACATCCGCAGGAGCAAGGGTGTGGGGGTCAACACCGCTGCTGTCCATTTGTGCGCTGATGCAGTGGACGCCACCGGCTTTGTAGATCATTCGGATCTTGGTGTATCCCGGCTCTTCCACCGCATAACATTTGTCACGACCCAAAAGCTGGATCAAAAGGTTGTAAAGAAAGTCTGTTCCTGCACCGATGAGGATATTTTGGGGGTCTACCTGCATCCCCCGGAAAGCCAGCAAGTGTTGGCTGATGGCGTATCGCAGAGCAAAAATGCCTTGGTTGGGCACAGGGTCAAGGAGTTTTTTGCCCAGATCCAGCATCACTTCCCGTTGCAGCCGGCTCCAAACGGAGAAAGGAAACCGGTCTGACCGGTTGGCGGTGAGATCAATAACGGCATCTTGCGCCAAAAATTCGTCAAAAGTGTCGATATTTGTCGACAAGTTTTTCTTGACAGGCGCTTGCGCCAAAAATTCGTCAAAAGTGTCGATATTTGTCGACGCTTCTGTTTCCTCCACAAAATAGCCTACTTTTTCCACGGAACGGATATAGCCTTCTGACAAAAGCTGCTCATAAGCACCTTCCACGGTGATCTTACTGACCTTCAGATTGGTAGCCAGGGCACGTTTGGAGGGCAGCTTGACACCGGCAGCCAGCCGCCCGGTGCGAATGTCCTCCCGAATGGATCGGTAAAGCAGCTCATACAGCGGCATACCCGACTGCTTTTTCAGTTCATATGTAAGCAAAAATGCACCTTCTTCCTTTAGTCCTGCCAGAGAAGTCCGTTTTCCTTGTGGTAGAACACAAGAAGTGTTCCCTTTGCCACCCGGATGGTAGCCGGTGCACCAATAAAATGATTGCTGACACCAAGGGGGAAGTCCGGTGTCAGAGTGCCGTTTTGCAGAATGTAGTGCAGGTTTTCTATGGTCACACCCTCCGCAGGACCGCCCACAGCAAAAAGGGACACCGTACCGGAAGCCTCTTTTGGAAACTGCATTTTGCGGGAAACGGTGGTGACGCACTGGCTTTTGCCCACAAGAACGCCTTGCGCACCCTGTTTATCCAAAAACAAAAGGTTTTGGCAGGCGGCAAAGGTGTGGTCCAGCCGCGGCCCTTCCAATGCACCGTAAAGAATGAATTTTTTGAAGCCAAGGGACAGACCGTGGCGAATGGCCAAAGCTGCGTCGGTGTCGTCTTTTTCCACAGGGAATACCTGTGCGCCCTCCGGGATGTAGCCCAGAGAATCAAAGTCTCCCAGAATGCAGTTGGGCGTCAGCCCCAGTGCCTTTGTGTGGGCGTAGCCGCCGTCGGCAGCAATGATGTAGTCGTCTTTTTCTATGGGTGCAACGGGAGCGTCAAAGCTGCCGGCACAAAAAATCACGCAACTGGCCATAAAAAATCACCTGTTTTTGAAAGAATTTTTATTATCATACCACGATGTGTCCCTAAGTGCAACAAAAAAGAATGGGGCGACCTGTGGTCGCCCTCTCGTAGGGGCGAGGGCGGCGAGTCGCCGCGGACAATGCGTGCACAGTGCGGTTGTGTTTGTTACTCGTAATTGCTCGGTGACGAAGCAGCTTTCGTAGGGGCAGGGCTGTGACCTGCCCTTATTGCCGAAGGCAATATTGCTGTGATCCGACCCGAAAGATTAGAAACTGTCTACGTTTAACTTTCAACTAAAAAACCTCCTAAGGGGTTGAACCGAACCAGTAAAATCGGACAATAGACAAAACACCCCCTAATGTAGGATAATAACTACATTAGGGGGTGTCGTTATGTCTAAGCGAAATTACACACATATCAAGGAATTGCTACCGACGATAGAAGCTATGGTGGCA
>JAZRRS010000008.1:0-111518 GCA_045651005.1 Faecousia sp. | reverse complement strand
GTGTTGATTGTTATGAGGGTCCACCTGTTCCCATCCCGAACACAGAAGTTAAGCTCATATACGCCGACAATACTTGGCGGGCGACTGCCCGGGAAGATAGGTAACGCGAACACAAGCCTCACAGCTCCGGTTGTGAGGCGTTTTTTATAACGAAAACCCCCGGCTAGGCCGGGGGTTACTTTTTATAAAACATCAATGCGTTCCATGTAATTCAGTTCATCGTTACACTTTTTTAACCGTAAAACAAAAGGAACAGAATTGAGATTTGTGCAAAGCTCAAAGTCTCGCTTGGGATAGATGTGTTGGCGCTCGGGATCAAAGAATTTGGCACCGCTTGTATGCTTTAATTGTTCCATCCTTTCGTAAATGTCAGGAAGCGGTGAATCCTCCAAAAGACTTTGGATGTACTCTGCACACAGGTTATCTTCGTCAGTTTGTTTGTTTGCCATCAATCCCATACATACGAGGGAAACGACTTCTGGGTTCTTCTTCTTGATATATGCAGCAACTGCAGATGCGTTTACGAGACTTCCTGTGATAATTTCTTCAGCATTTGAAGCATTTGCGATGCCCTGTGTTCCTGCGCTTGTTGTGTGTACAATGGTTTTACCTGTTAAATCTAGATTTTCTAAATCGGTAGGACAGTTGCCATAGTCAAAGCCGTCAATAATGATGCCCTTTCTTTCTCCGCAAAGGATAGCATCAGGATGCTCTAATTTATAATTTCGGGCAATCTCTACATCACCAACGGGAATGATCTTTGCAGCATTGTTGCGCATTAAGTATGTCTCAACAGTAAAGGCGCGAAAGACGTCGATGATGACTGCAATGCCTTTTGCTTGCCTTGCGCCTTCAACTAAATGTAGAATTCGTATATCCATTATTGACCCCCAAAGTGATTTTTAACATTATAGCATTATAAAAAAATGATGTCAAGAAATGCAATACGATTGAAATCCCTTGCAAATTCTGTTTATTGCGGCTATACTATAGTAAAATCAATATTAGTGAGGAATCGTTATGAATCCATCTTTTGAATCTTATTTTAACGGTCTTAAAAACACGCGTATTGTTGTTTTAGGGCTTGGCGTTAGCAATCGACCCTTAGTTCGTCTTCTGCTTTCGTTCGGATGTAATGTAATCGGTTGTGACAAAACGCCCCGTGAAAAGCTGGATGAAGATGTACTGGAATTGGAACGACTTGGTTGTATACTTCGTACCGGAGATAATTATCTTGAAAATCTTTCAGCCGATGTGGTTTTTAGAACGCCCGGTATGCATCCTGGAAATGCGGCCCTTGAGAAGCTTCGTTCCGCCGGTGCGTTGGTAACAAGCGAAATGGAGCTTTTCTTTGAGCTCTGCCCTTGTAAAATTATTGCGGTTACTGGTTCGGACGGTAAGACGACCACAACAACGTTGATTTCTGAATTTTTGAAGGCAGCCGGTTATAAAGTTTGGTTGGGTGGCAATATTGGAACACCGCTTCTCCCGGTATGCGATCAGATTAAGGATGATGATATTGCTGTGGTTGAACTTAGCTCGTTCCAATTGATGGATATGCGTCGTAGTGCCGATGTTTCCGTTGTTACAAATCTTGCGCCCAATCACTTGGATATGCACAAGGATATGGAAGAGTATGTTGAATCTAAAAAGAATATTTTTAAATATCAATCATCTTTTGGCAAGTTGATCCTGAATGCTGATAATGAAATAACAGCAGGTTTCCAGGGTAACGGAGAGACTCTTTATTTTGCTAGAAAAAGAATTGCTGACATTTATGTGGATGGTAATGCGATTGTGCGAAACGGAAAAGCCGTTCTGAATAAAGATGACATCCTTATCCCCGGAGAACACAATGTGGAGAATTATATGGCGGCAATTCTTGCTGTCGAAGGTCTTGTTGATTATGATGTAATTCGTGAGGTGGCAAAGACGTTCGGGGGTGTTGAGCATAGAATTGAGCTTGTACGGGTAAAAGACGGAGTGCGTTTTTATAATGACTCAATTGCATCCTCGCCAAGTCGTACAATTGCGGGTTTGAGAAGTTTTCGCGAGAAAGTAGTTTTGATTGCCGGAGGTTATGATAAACACATTCCTTATGATGTCCTTGGACCGGAGGTTTGTGAGCATACGAAAGCTGTGTTTGTAAACGGTTCTACTGCACAGCAGATCAAAACGGCAATTGAAAACGCACCCGATTACCAAGCCGGACATCCTGAGATAGTTGTTTGCACAGACTTTAAAGACGCAGTGCAGAAAGCTGCAGCCTACGCTAATTTTGGCGATATTGTATTGATGAGCCCTGCAAGCGCAGCTTTTGATCAGTTCAAGAACTTTATGGAACGTGGTAAGTACTTTAAGAAACTTGTTTCGGAGTTGTGATTTATGAAAATCAATGTTGTTACAAAATGTATTCGAAATGTTCTTCCGTTGCGCAGTTGCGGCGCTGTTATTGTAGCCGCAGGCAGTGCATCCAGAATGGGTGGCATCGATAAGGTTATGGCACTGTTGGGTGGTGAGTCAATGATCACCAGAACGGTTCGTGCATTTCAAAAATGTAATGTGATCTCTGAAATAGTAATTGTCACAAGACAGGATTTGATTGAATCAATTATGGATTCCTGTTCTCAATTCAATAAAGTTCGAGCGGTGGTTGCCGGTGGTAATACACGTCAAGAGTCTGTTAAACGTGGAATTTATGCATTGTCCAAATCTGCAAAATTGATAGCTGTCCATGACGGAGCAAGACCATTGGTGACTTGTGAAGTTATAGATCGAGTTGTACGAGCTGCAAATACCTACAATGCGGCGATTCCTGTGATCCCGGTTAAGGATACCATTAAAACTGTTCAAGGAGGCCTTGTGAAGTCAACACCGGAACGGGATAAACTTCGGGCTGTTCAGACACCTCAGGTTTTTGACAGAGATCTCCTTTTTGCGGCGTTGCGTAAAGCAGAGGCTGATTTTGAAATGATAACAGATGACAGCAGTGCGGTTGAGCGACTAAAGATGTCTGTAAAAGTTGTTGACGGTGATGAGAGGAACCTAAAAGTCACAACACCCATGGATTTAAAAATTGCTGAGTTGCTTTTGGAGGATATGTAATGCGTATTGGCCACGGTTATGATGTCCACAAATTGGTGGAGGGAAGAGATCTTATCATCGGTGGTGTGAAAATTCCTTTTGAGAAAGGTTTAGATGGACACTCTGATGCAGATGTTTTGCTCCATGCTGTTTCTGATGCGTTACTCGGGGCGGCGGGACTTGGTGATATAGGAAAGCATTTTCCGGACACAGACCCTGCGTACAAAGGTGCGGATTCAGGGATGCTTTTATCTGTTGTTGGGGATAAGATTCGTGAGAAAGGATATTGTGTTGGTAACATAGATGTTACGATGATTGCACAAAGACCTAAATTACGTCCCTATATCCCCAAAATGGAGGAGAATATTGCAAAATTCTTGCGTATTTCTGTTGATTTGATCAACATTAAAGCTACTACTGAGGAAAGACTCGGGTTTACAGGAGACGGATCTGGTATGTCTTGTCATGCTGTGTGTCTGTTGGAGACGTTGGATGGGAGATAAAAGTAAACGTGTTATCTCGCAATCAGGTTTCAGAATGCTGTTTCTTGCGTATATTGGGTTAATGATTTGGCTGCTCTTTGTTCAGAGGATGAATTCAAATATATCGGAAAACAGTGAGAATTTAAATCTGATACCTTTTAAAACCCTTTGCCTTTATTGGCGCCTGCTGGCATCAGACAGTGTGTTTTATTCAAAACAAGCAATCATTAATCTTGCTGGCAATGTGCTGATGTTTGTGCCATTTGGAATTTTTGTTCCCATAATTTGGCCGCGGTTTCGCAAATTTCTTGCCTTTCTTGTTTTGTCGTCAGCTACAATCGTTGCAATCGAAACGGTGCAATATATAACATCCCTGGGAAGCTGTGATATTGATGATCTCATTCTCAATCTTCCGGGTATGATCCTGGGTTATCTTCTAACGAACCGAATAACATCGGTTCGTCGTTAATTACACATTTTCGACCTCCCGAACATAAATTGTTTCGGGAGGTTGTTTTTATGAAGAATTCAATGATTACTTTTCGTTCCGTGACGCCAGCGCAAAAAGGAGAGGCACTATTGAATAAAGCGGGCTATCATTGCGCGCTGCTTAGGACACCAAGGTGGATGCAGGAACAAGGATGCGGCTACAGTCTGCAGGTAAGAAGTCAAGATGTGAAGAAGTGTATAGCACTTTTTGATGATAAGAAAATTATGTACAGAAAGGTCTATTTGATGCGTGAAAATGGGACAGCAGAGGAGATTGATTTATGATATATCTGGATAATGGTGCTACCAGTTTTCATAAACCGGATTGTGTTCGCTATGCGATGATGAATGCCCTTCGATATTGCGCAAATCCTGGTAGGGGAGGATATCGGCAAGCAATGAATGCTTCCAAAGTTCTCTACGATTGCAGAGAAAAAGCAGCTGCTATGTTTGACGCCGACCCCGAACAGGTCGTTTTTACCTCAAATTGTACCCACGGATTAAATATTGCGATAAAATCACTGGTAAAACCGGGGAGTAAAGTTGTTGTCAGTGGGTTTGAACACAATGCCGTAATGCGACCGTTGTCAGCAATTGGCGCTAAGATTACAGTTGCAGGACGAAAACTCTTTGATTGGGAGGATACGTTATTATCCTTTGAATCTGCTTTGAAATGTGGTGTCGATGCTGCGGTATTTACGCATATCTCCAATGTGTTTGGTTATGTGCTTCCAATCGTCGAGATAGCAGATCTATGCAAGAAGTATAATGTGCCTTTTGTAGTGGATGCAGCGCAATCTGCAGGAGTTTGTCCGGTAAAATTACGTTCTCTGGGTGCAGAATATATCGCTATGCCTGGGCACAAAGGGTTACTCGGTCCTCAGGGCACAGGATTGCTGCTGTGTAAAAGCTTGCCGGATCCGTTATTGTATGGTGGAACAGGTAGCAATTCAGAATCCTATCAAATGCCTGATTTTCTCCCCGACCGCGCCGAAGCAGGAACTGCAAATGTACCGGGAATCGCAGGTTTATCTGCAGCGTTATCTTATTTGCTAAACTGTGATTCCAATACAATTTGGGATAGGGAAAAGAAAGCGGCAGCATTATGTGCTGACTGTTTAGAGAAAGAGGGATTCTGTGTATTCAAAGGTGAGCATCAAGGCGGTACCGTTTCCTTTGTGCCCGATTGTGACTGTGAATTTTTTGCCGAGAAGTTAACACAGCAAGGAATAGCTGTTCGTGCCGGTCTTCATTGTGCGCCTCTTGCGCATATCAGTGCAGGTACTTTTGACACGGGAACGGTGCGAATTAGTTTTGGTCACGACGCATCCCGAAAACAGACGGAAAGACTAATGAAAATCATAAAATATGTTCACCATATTTACAAAAAAATTTAGAATTCCTATTGCTATCCTAGGGTGTATCCGCTATAATAGAAAAGATAATAGGCTTGTTATACACTTTTGAAGGAATGGTGTGTGTTATGGATTTTTTGCAGTCGTTCTTTGATGGTTTTCCTGTAGTGAAGATCACGGATATGATTGATATCCTTATCGTTGCATTTTTGATATATAAATTGCTTCCTGTCTTTAAATCCACAGGAACCGGAAGAATCGCCGGAATTGTCGGCGTGATTCTGGTGGTTACCTGGTTAACGGATTTGTTGAGTCTTCATATGTTGAATTATATACTCAGCCAGCTGGTTTCTATTGGTTTGCTTGCTGTGGTCATTATATTTCAACCGGAGATTCGACGGATGCTTGACCATATGAGTAATATAAAACTGAAAAGGTTTCTGTCTATTGAGAAGCCGGTGCTGGAGATGCACACAGTAATCGAGCAAACTGTAATTGCCTGCTCCAATATGAGTCGCGATCACACTGGCGCGTTGATCGTGTTTTCAAGGGAGCATAATCTTGAGGATTATTATAAAACCGGCACGGTGTTGGATGCGCAATTAACAGAGCAGCTTCTTCGGAATGTTTTCTTTCCGAAAGCAACACTTCACGATGGTGCTGTGATTGTCAGGAACGGCAGAATTGCTGCTGCGGGTTGCGTTCTGCCGCTTTCCGGAAGTGATCGAATCAGCTTGGATCTCGGAACGAGACACAGAGCTGCGTTGGGTATCAGTGAAGTTACAGATGCTGTTGTTGTAATTGTCTCTGAGGAAACCGGTGCGATTTCTGTTGCTGTGGGTGGCGTTCTGAAAAGACATCTTGCACCGCAGATGCTGGAACAACTGCTTCGCAACGAACTTTGTGTTGATGAAGAAAAAGTAGAGAATAAGCTTGTTGTTAAGCTTCGTCAAAAGCTGCAAAAGAAGGACAAGGAGGGAAATGAAAATGAGGAATAAAATTCTTCCTGCATTGCTTTCCTTGGGAATCGCCATTGGTATATGGCTTTATGTTGTTACGGTTGTTAGCCCGAATTCTGATAAAAGTTTTAGCAATATTCCTGTAGTCACAGAAAATGAGATCATTATGCAGGAACGTGGCTTTATGATCACAAATATCGATGTGACCTCAGTTTCTCTACATCTTGGTGGCACCAGAACTGACCTGAATAATATCCATATGTCCAATATTACTGTATCTGTGGATATGTCTAAAATCTACCAGGCGGGCGAACATAAACTTCCTGTCAATGTGTCTTTCCCGGATACACAGAACAGCATTACGGTACTTGATAAAACTCCGGAATTTGCTTTAGTAACGATCGAAGAGAGAATCAGTAAACCTGTTCCTGTGGATGTTCAATATAACGGCACTGTGGATAAGGATTTTGTTGCGGATAAGGATAATAAGGTTCTTGATGTGACGGAAATCAATATTACAGGTCCGAAATCTGTTGTTGATAAAATCGATATGGCTCGGATCGTCGTTGATCTTAACGGCAGAAATGAGAGCATAAATGAGAGCTATTCCTATACGCTCTGTGATAAAAAAGGACAACCTGTTGATGCAGATATGGTGACAACGGATACTTCGGATGTTACGCTGATGTTGAAGATCTTGCGTACGAAGGAAATCAAATTGTTAGTCAAAGTGATTGATGGCGGTGGAGCTACAGCGGAAAATAGTGTTATTACAATGGAAACGGAGTCTATTTGGGTTTCCGGAAGCGACACATTGCTTGAAAGCCTCGAAACTCTTGAGATTGGCGCAATTGATCTTGGTGAGATTGCAGATGAGCAAGAATTCACTTTCCCAATCAAGTTACCTGAGGGCATCACGGATGAGACAGGCGTTACGGAAGTAAAGGTCAAGGTCCAGTTCCCGGAGCTTGCTACGAAAGTATTTACTGTGACGGAATTTGCGATTGTCAATCTTCCGGCTGGTTATAAAGCGGAAATTGTTACAAAAGCGCTGGAGATCACTCTTCGTGGACCTAAGGCGAATGTCGATGTGCTGACAGTTGAATCTGTACAGGTAACTGCAGACTTTACAGATACGGATACAGGTGCGACAAAGGCAAAAGTGATCATTACTTGTAGCGACCCTGCGGTTGGGGAAGTTGGCAGTTATTCTGTGCTTGCAACTGTTACCACATCTGAAAATTAAGGCCTGTATGTGTGCAGTTCAATTTGTATGAAGGAGATAATGGGTTTGATTAAAAGTATGACCGGCTATGGCCGTGCAGTTGAATCAGTAAATGGCAGAGAGTTTATAGTTGAACTTCGTTCTGTAAACAATCGATATCTTGATTGCTCAGTTCGACTGCCTCGCATTTTGTCCTTTGCTGAGGATGCTGTTAAGCAGGCAGTTAAGAAATCTGTTTCACGAGGAAAGGTCGATGTGTACGTTTCTCTTCGTAGCGAGACGGATGAGGAAGCCAGTATTCGATTGAATAAGGGCGTTCTGGAAGGCTATCTGACTGCTATGCGTCAGATGGTTATTGAGTATGGAGTTGCTGACGATATCAGCGCATCCACAGTATCTCGCCTTCCTGAGGTCTTTGTCGTGGAGAAACCGGAACTGGATGAAGAACAGCTTTTGAACGATCTGATGGTCGTTGTTGAAAAAGCAATTGAAAATTATGATGCAATGCGCATCACGGAGGGACAGGCTCTTGATCGCGATCTGCGCACCAGAGGTAACACGATTCTTTCTTTTGTGGAGAAGGTAGAGCAGGGGAATGCGCAGACTGTTATTGATTATCGTACCCGGCTGGAAACGAAACTCCGTGAAGTGCTGGAAAATACGAATATTGATGAAAGTCGGATCTTGACTGAAGCTGCGATTTTTGCAGACAAGGTTGCTGTGGACGAGGAGACGGTGCGCCTTCGCAGTCATTTGGAGCAGATGGAGACAATGCTGAGTACCGGCGGTGCAGTAGGCAGAAAGCTGGATTTCTTGCTGCAAGAAATGAACAGAGAAGCCAATACAATCGGATCAAAGTGCACGGATGTCAATCTTGCTCGTGTTGTGGTTGATATCAAGGCGGAGCTTGAAAAGATTCGTGAACAAACACAGAATATTGAATAAGGTGGTTGTATGAAACTTATCAATATTGGCTTTGGAAGTATGGTTGCAGCGAATCGTGTTTTGGCATTTATGGATCCTGATTCTGCACCGATCAAGCGTATTATGCAGGAGGCAAAGGATCGGGGAATGCTTGTGGATGCTTCCTACGGAAGAAAAACAAAATCTGTGATTTTGATGGACACTGACCATGTGATCCTGTCAGCGTTGACACCGGATGTGCTGTCTGCCCGTTGGGATGATAAAGATGAAAGTGACAGGGAGGAATGAATATGAGTGCCGGAAAGTTATTTGTAATTTCTGGTGCCTCTGGTGTTGGAAAGAGTACGGTTTTGAAAAAGGTGATGGAGATTCGTCCTGAATTTAAATTCTCTGTCTCCGCAACTACCAGAAGCCCTAGAGAGGGTGAAATCGATGGTGTTCATTACTACTTTGTTACATCAGAGCAATTTGAACAAATGATTTGTGATGATGCGTTTGTTGAGTATGATGTCCATATGGATTGTTGCTATGGTACGCCCCGTGCGCAGTTGGAAGAAAAACTGGAAACGGGAAGCGTGTTTTTAGACATTGATCCGAATGGTGCTTTCAATGTGCGCAAAGTGTGTCCGGATGCGACATTAATTTTTATTGCACCTCCCAGCGTTGAGGAACTTGAGCGTCGATTGCGTAGCCGTGGTGACACTTCTGAGGAGCAGATTCAGAAGCGTATGAAGAGGGCAAAATGGGAGATCGAACAGAGCGTCAAATATGACTATATTGTTGTTAATGACCAGGTAAATACCTGCGTTAATAAAATTTTAGAAATCATTAATGAAAAATTGGAGGAAATATAATATGCTTTACCCCCCTGTAGCTGATTTGCTGAAGAATGTTGATAGTCGCTATTTGTTGGTAAATGTTGTTGCACAACGTGCAAGACAGATTTCTGAAGAGGCTGAAACTTATCATCAGGAACTGACCGAAAAGCCTGTGACCATTGCAATCCGTGAGGTTGCTGAAGGAAAGCTGGCTGCAACACTGAAGGAAGAGTATAAGAATTGATCAATAAACGAGGAGGGGTTGTATGATTGCGATGATCGCCGTTGATGCGGCAACTTTTGCGATAGACAAGCCCTACTCATATTCTGTTCCTAAGGGAATGCAGATATCCTGCGGTATGCGTGTACAGGTGCCGTTCGGAAAGGGTAACAGGCAGACTGAAGGTGTTGTTGTCGAGTTGAAGTGCGATGACGACAGTTCGTTAAAGGATATCGAAAGATGCCTTGATGATGTGCCGGTTTTGTCTGAAAAAATGCTAAAACTCGCCTCATTTATGAGGGAACGCTATTTTTGTACTTTCTATGATGCGATTAGAGCAATGCTTCCTGCGGGATTGTGGTTTCAAATTAAAGAGACCTATCACTTGACAGATGATAGGTCTTGGGAGAACAAGAACTTAAAAATACCTTTTGCAGAGACGATCCTTTTGGTTTTGAAGGATGGGGGAGGCACTGTGGATGGTAAGATCCTGCGCACCGTTGCGAACGATGATGAATCCTGGGAGCGTGCAATTTCTTATCTTCTTAAAAAGAAGTGGATCCATACAGATGTAGACTACCTTCGCAGGTTGGGCGATAAAACAGAAAAAATAGCATCTCTTGCGGTTCCTTCACAGGAGGCAATTTCCTATGCTGAGTCAAGAACAAAAGCGGCGGCTATGCAAAAGGCAGTGCTGATGCTGCTATGTTCTGTAGGAGAGATTTCTGTTAAAGAATTGTGTTACTTTACAGGAGCGAAACCTGCAACGGTTAAGAACCTTGCGGAGAAGGGCTATATAAAACTGACTCATAAAGAAGCACTACGCTGTAGAGAGATTACTCCTTTAAAAGTTGACGGACCGTTGGAACTGAATGATGAACAAACAAACGCATATGAGGGACTTTTGCAGTTGATGCATTCGCATAAACCTCAGTATGCATTACTGCACGGTGTTACCGGTTCCGGAAAAACTGCTGTATATATTCGCTTAATCCGATCCTGCCTTGATAACGGCAAGCAGGCGATGCTGCTTGTTCCCGAGATTGCACTGACACCGCAATTATTGGGTTTGATGGCTGCGTATTTTGGTAAACAGGTTGCTGTGCTTCACAGCAGTCTTCCTGCAACGGAAAGATATGATCAATGGAAGCGTATCCGTGATGGGGAAGCAACTGTGGTGATCGGTACGCGTTCGGCAATCTTTGCGCCCTGTGGTAATCTTGGTTTGCTTATTTTGGATGAGGAGCAGGAGCATTCCTATAAATCTGAGAACAACCCTAGATATGATGCACGTGAGATCGCAATGTGGCGAGGAGCAAAGGAGAATGCACTTGTAATTTTTGGTTCTGCTACACCTTCTGTGCAAACAATGTATCATACTAAAAGCGGTGTATATCATTATTTTAGGCTCAGCAACCGATACAATGGCAAACCGCTTCCAAAGGTTGATATCGTTGATATCCGCAAGGAAATAGAGCTTGGAAATGAGACATCTGTGAGCTATACATTGCAAGATGCTATCGGCGAGAATAGAAATGCCGGTAAGCAAACAGTTCTGTTTTTGAATCGAAGGGGCAACAGTCGTTCTCTTGTTTGTATTGATTGTTGCGAAGCTCCTGAATGCCCGCGTTGTAGTGCAAGGCTGACATATCATAGTGTCAATGAACGCTTAATGTGCCACTACTGTGGACACTCAGAGCGCGTTGTTGCGAAGTGTACCCGTTGCGGAGGTTCGCTGAAACGGATTGGTACTGGAACGCAAAGAGTGCAAGAGGAATTGAAGGCAGTATTTCCTGATATGCAGGTGCTGCGAATGGATGCTGATACTGTCAGTGCCACCAATACGCACGAGATGATTCTTAATCGCTTTAGGGATGAGAAGATTCCGGTGCTTCTTGGTACGCAGATGGTCGCAAAGGGTTTAAATTTTCCGGATGTGACGTTGGTGGGTGTCCTGGATGCGGATATGAGTCTGTATACGGATAGTTATCTTGCTGCTGAAAATACTTTTAATATGCTTACACAGGTGGTAGGCAGAGCAGGTCGAGGTGATGAGCCAGGTCGGGCAATGATCCAAACAGCGACGCCTGAGCACACAGTGATCAAGCTTGCAGCTGTACAGGATTACGACCGCTTCTATGATATGGAGATAGAGCTGCGTAAATGTCAGAAATATCCACCTTTTGGTGATCTTTTGACTATTGTATTTACCGGTCAGGACGAGGGACGTGTTCTTAGAGGTGCTTCTAAATTTAGAGAGAGCCTGAATGCTTGCCTAAAGCTTCCGGATTATTCATATGCAGAGTGTACGGTTCTTGGTCCGGCGCCTTGCCCTGTACCCAAAATCAATTATAATTTTAGATATCGTATTACTTTGCGTTGCCGCTTGGACAGAGAGCTGCGGCAATTGCTTGCACATATGCTTCGTCAGTTTGCAAAGGACCGTGAAAATCGCGGAGTATCTGCATTTGCGGATGTAAACGGACTAGATTGAAGAGGATAAATATATGGGTTTAAGAAAAATATTAACAGATGCAGAGCCTGCTTTGCATAAAACCTGCAAGTCAGTGGTAAATTTTGATAAGAAATTACACACTCTGTTGGATGATATGCGTGAAACCTTGATTGATTCCGGTGGTGTGGGATTGGCTGCACCTCAGGTTGGTATACTGCGTCGTGTTGTGCTGGTTGATGTGGAAACAGAAATTTTGGAGCTTATCAATCCAGTTTTAGTTGAAACCTCCGGTGAACAGATTGGTGCAGAAGGCTGCTTGAGCGTACCTGGTCGCTACGGATTGGTAAAGCGTCCCAATTATGCAAAAGTACGTGCGCAGGACCGGGATGGAAATTGGTATGAGGTTGAGGGCGAGGAATTGATTGCCCGGTGCTTCTGTCACGAGCTGGATCACTTAGATGGTATTATTTATACCGAGATTATGGATCGGTTCTTAACAGAGGAGGAACTTGATTTTTCGGAGGAATAAGTTTTGCGAATCGTATTTATGGGAACACCGGATATTGCAGCCACCTGCTTGCGTGGAATTCTGGATGCCGGTTTTCAAGTGGTTGGTGTGTATACACAACCGGACAGACCGAAAAACCGCGGTATGAAGCTTGCCTACTCTCCGGTGAAAGAGGTTGCGCTTGCGTATGATCTTCCGGTTTATCAGCCTGAAAATTTTAAGGATGCTGAAACCGTGGAAACCTTGAAACAGTTACAGCCCGATGTGATCGCTGTTGTTGCTTACGGCAGGATCCTGCCTCAAAGTGTGCTGGACATTCCTGTGAAGGGTTGTATTAACATTCACGCCAGCATTCTTCCATCTTACCGTGGCTCTGCACCCTATCAGTGGGCGGTATTGGACGGTTTAACAGAAACCGGTGTGACTGCTATGTATTTGTGTAAGGAAATGGATGCAGGCGATATTATCGATGTTTCCAAGACTGCGATTGAAGAGAATGAGACTGCAGGTGAGCTTCTAAATCGCTTGGCAATTTTGGGTGCAGAGCTTTTGGATAAGACGCTGCATTCTATTGAAAACGGTACTGCTGTAGCTGTGCCGCAGGATAGTACAATGGCTACCTATGCGCCTATGCTGGATAAATCTATGTGTCCCATTGATTGGAATAAGACAGCAAAGCAGATTCACGACCATGTACGTGGCATGAATCCGTGGCCTGTTGCGACAATGGAGATCTGTGGGAGGCGCTTTAAGGTCTATGATGCTGTAGCGGTTTCTGAGGCGGTAGTTGCCGATCCCGGAACGGTGCTTGGTGTTACAAAGACCGGTTTGCAGATCGCTTGCAGTGATGGTGTTGTGGAAATTCGCACATTGCAGGCTGAGGGTGGTAAACGAATGAGCGCACCGGATTACTTCCGTGGTCACCCGTTGGAGATCTGATATGGGTGCCAGAGAAACTGCGCTTTGCGCACTGATCGCCTGCCGTAAGGATGGTGCTTGGTCTAACGGTGTTTTAAAGGAATATTGCAAGCGGGATCACTTGGATCAGCGTGAAGCTGCATTGGCTTCTCGGTTGTGTTACGGTGTTTTGCAAAACAAATTAAAGTTGGATCATTACTTGAAGCAGCTGTTGGTTGGAAAACTTCGGGATTTGCATCCGGTTATCCACGATATTCTTTTGCTGGGATTATATCAGTTATATGAAATGGATAAAATTCCGGATTCTGCTGCGGTTAATGAATCTGTATTTCTTTGTAAGAAATACTGTAAAAACCAGAGAAACGCTTCCGGTCTTGTTAATGCTGTTTTGCGCAATGCCATTCGAATGAAGGATACGCTTTCTGCTCCGGATGATATTTCGGTATTGTATTCTCACCCTAAAGAAGTCGTTGCACTTCTGAGAAGCTACGTAGGTGAAGATAGACTGGAAGCAATGTTGAAAGCAAATAACGAAGCAGTTCCGCTGGTAATTCAGTTAAACACTTTGAGGGCTACAAAGGAAGAACTAAAAGATAATCTCATAAGCAATGGCGTTTCTGTTGCGGAGCATCCCTGGCTGTCTGATTGTTTTATCCTTAGTAATACTGGAAATATTGAACAATTGGAAGCTTTCTTAAAAGGCTGGTTCTATGTTCAGGATGCGGCTGCTAAATTAAGTGTTATTTGCGCTCAAATCCCCAAGGGTGCTTCTGTGTTGGATTGTTGTGCAGCTCCCGGCGGAAAAACCTTTGCTGCCGCAGTTGCAGGGGCAGGAAATATTATTTCCTGTGACATTTACGAACATAAGGTTTCTCTGGTTTCTAACGGTGCTCAGCGTCTGGGGTTTAAAAATATTACAGCTTTGCAGCAGGATGCAGCTGTATTTTACCCTGAGTGGGAGAAGAAAATGGATGTGGTTATCTCGGATGTTCCTTGCTCCGGCTACGGTATTATCCGAAAGAAACCCGACATCCGTTATAAGAATCCAGACACAATGCGGGATCTTCCGGAATTACAGCTGGAAATTTTGAACAATCAGAGCAAGTATGTAAGACCGGGCGGCACATTGCTGTACTCTACTTGTACCCTTGTTCGAAGAGAAAATGAGGGCGTTGTAGAAAAATTTTTAAAACAAAATGATGATTTTTATACAGAACCGTTGCCTTTGCCGGAAGTGTTTCCGGAGAATGTTTCCGGAATGTTGGCGTTGGTGCCCGGTGAATACGATACCGACGGTTTCTTTATTTGTCGTCTTCGGAGAAAAGTATGAACATTAAGTCAATGACCCTTGAGCAGATGTCAATCCTTTTTAAGGAGCTTGGACAGCCTGCCTTTCGAGCAAAGCAAGTCTATAGCTGGCTACATAAAGGCGTTCGGGATTATGATGAAATGTCAAATCTGCCTAAGTCTCTCCGTGATACTTTGCGTGAGGAATACCCGATTGTTACACCGAAGGTTATACGAAAGCAAGAGTCACAAAAGGATGGGACTATAAAGTATTTGTGGGAATTATCTGACGGCAATTGTGTCGAGACTGTGTTGATGCGTTACCACTATGGTAACACGGTTTGCATATCTACAGAAGTGGGTTGTCGTATGGGATGCGCCTTTTGTGCATCCACACTTGGCGGTCTTGTTAGACGCCTTGAACCATTTGAAATGCTGGATCAGGTTCTGTTTACGCAAGTAGATTCGGGACTTCCGGTCTCCCATATTGTGCTGATGGGAATTGGTGAGCCGTTGGACAATTTTGATAATGTAATGCAGTTTCTGACACTTGTAAACAGTGCAGATGGAATGAACATTTCCATGCGACATATCAGCTTGTCAACCTGCGGTTTGGTTCCCGGTATTGATAAATTAGCTGACCGAAAGCTGCAGCTGACTTTATCTGTTTCGTTGCATGCGCCTACTGATGAAATACGGAATACAATTATGCCTGTTAATAAGGCGTATCCTACAGAAGAACTGCTGAATGCTTGCAGAATGTATTATGAAAAGACCAACCGTCGCATATCATTTGAATATGCAATGATCAACGGTGTAAATGATACACCTGAGGCGGCGAGTATCCTTCTGAGACGCCTGAAGGGGCTGCCGGCACATTTGAACTTGATTCCGCTGAATCATGTGGAGGAAAGCCCTCTGAAGCCCAGCACAAGAGATGCTGTGCTTAGATTTCAAAAGATTTTAGAAGATGGCGGTGTTCCTGCAACGGTGCGTCGCACATTGGGAAGTGACATTGATGCTTCCTGCGGACAACTTCGCAGGAAATATACCAAGGGGCAATAGAACACTGCGAAAGGAGTGTTGCGTAATGAAATATTGGGGTGTTACAGATCCCGGTTGTACCAGAACGCAAAATCAAGATGCATTTCAGGTGGAAATGCTGAACAGGAATACGCTGTTATGTGTCATCTGCGATGGAATGGGTGGCGCAAAATCCGGGAATGTTGCAAGTACATTAGCTGTTGACGTGTTTGTCCAGGAAGTAAAGCGAAGCTGGTCCTCCGATATGGGGCAGGATAAATTAGATCAAATGCTCCAGGGGGCAGTTAAGCTTGCGAACTTTACTGTATATGATCAGGCACAGCAGTTTGAAGAATTCTCGGGTATGGGAACTACTATGGTTGCGGTGCTGATCCACGGCAAGCATACAACGATTGTTAATGTTGGTGACAGCCGTTGTTACCTTGTAAACACGACCGGCGTGCAGCAACTGACTACTGATCACTCTGTAGTACAGATGATGATCCAGCGAGGGGAACTGTCTCGTGAGCAGGCTAAATGCTACCCCGGAAAAAACCTGATCACCCGTGCTATTGGAACTGAAGCTGTTGTGGAGTGCGATATTTTTCACCGCAAAATGGAAAGCGGCGAATGCTTGCTTCTGTGTACAGACGGACTTTCTAATATGGTGGATGAACAGGAGATCCTTTTCGAGGTCGTTCACGGAGTAAACAAACAAACCAGCTGTGATCGTTTGTTGGAAATTGCTAAGAATCGCGGAGCTCCGGATAATGTGACCTGCGTTCTGGTTCAGGTCTGATTCTGGTTGGAAAGGAGTTCGGATATGGATAAATATATAGGTCGTTTGCTTGACAATCGGTATGAAATTCTTGAGGTTATCGGTACAGGCGGTATGGCGGTTGTGTACAAGGCTCGTTGCCATAGATTGAACCGATTGGTAGCTATTAAGATTTTGAAAGATGATTATCTTGAGGATGAAGAGTTCCGTCGTCGTTTCCATTCGGAAAGTCAGGCTGTTGCTATGCTCAGTCACCCCAATATTGTATCTATTTATGATGTTTCTACTTCTATTTCTGCAGATTACATTGTAATGGAACTGATTGATGGCATCACCTTGAAACAATATATGGAGAAGAAGGGCGTTCTGAACTGGAAGGAAACTCTTCACTTTGCGATCCAAATTGCAAAAGCACTTGAGCACGCACACAGTAGAGGCATTGTTCATCGTGATATTAAGCCTCACAATGTTATGGTGCTGAAGAATGGATCTGTTAAAGTTACAGACTTTGGCATTGCACGTATGATGTCTAAGGGAAATACACTTACAAAAGAGGCGCTTGGCTCTGTGCATTATATCTCCCCAGAACAGGCAAAGGGTGGACGGGTAGACAGCCGTTCGGATATCTATTCTCTTGGCGTAGTTATGTACGAAATGATGAGCGGAAGACCACCATACGATGGAGAATCTCCCGTTGCAATTGCAATCAAGCATATTAACGGTGGAGCAGTAATGCCCTCTACGCTGAATCCCAACATTCCTGGCGGCTTAGAGCAGATCATAATGAAGGCGATGGCACTTGAACCCGGAAAAAGATTTGATTCTGCTACGCAAATGCTGAAGGATATGGATGAATTCAGAAAGAATCCTGCGGTCCTTTTTGATTATAATACACCGCCTACGGATGAGGTGACGAAATTCCAACATCCTCCTGTTGTGACGGATGTTGTGGATAAGCCTACAACAGCAGAGCGTATGGAAAGAAAGCGCAATGGTGATACGGGAAAGGAGAGTCAAAATGATATTCCTGTTCCTGCTCCCAAACGCAGAACTTCCACCGGTGGTCAGAATGTGCCGAGAAAGAGAACGGATAAGAAATCTGACAAAAGTAATAACGTAGTTACCGCTGCAATTATTTCTTGTTGCTTGGTTATGGTGATTGCGCTTGTTATATTTATGGTCGTAATTCTCAACGGTAGTGCAGGACAGCAGCCGGAGTTGGTAAAAGTTCCCAACCTGGTTGGCCTTGTGTATGATGACCTGGATGAATATGATGATTTTGTTATTAAGCTGGATGATAAGGTTCACGATAACGAATATCCTGCAGGACAGATCATTAGTCAAACGCCTAATGCTAATGATCTGGTGGAAAAGGATAAGGAAATCTATGTCGTTGTAAGTCTTGGAAAAGCGGTTGAAGAAGTTCAAATGCCCAATGTTGTGGATTGGGAACGGGCTCAAGCAGAAAAGAGTCTCAATAATCTTAGTATGAATCTTCAGATCGTTGTGGAAGAAGAGTACAACGAGAACATAACAGAGGGAAGTGTTATTCGCACTGCTCCTGCGGCAAATGCGGTGCTTGAAGTTGGTCAGACCGTAACGCTCTATGTATCTAAAGGAGCTGAGATTAAAACCGGTGCTATGCCGGATTTGATTGGTGAAACAAAGGACATTGCCATTAAGCGTCTGGAATCTCAAAAACTGGATCTGGATATTATACTGGAAGAGATATTTGATTCTATCGTAGCTGCCGGTGATGTCGTTCGCACAGACCCCGAAAAGGGTGCTGAGCTGAAGACAAGTCAGAAAGTTACTATATTTGTCAGCAAGGGCGCAGAAATGGCTACTATGCCAAATGTGACGGGAATAGATATTGACAAAGCGGTAAATATTTTGATTGGTTCCGGCTTTAAGAATTACCAGATCGAGCTTGTTGTAAGCAGTGAGGAAAAGGATACGGTTGTAAAGCAATCCATTGAGAAGAATACGGATGTGGATGTGCTCACGGAAATTGTCTTAGAGGTTTCTAAAGGCCCTGTTGACGCACCGGAAGTAACAAAGGATGTTGTGATCGGTTTGCGTGGAAGCGCAGCTTCAGCAGATTGTCAGGTCGTAGTAAAACGGGATGATAAGATTGTTTTTGAAGGTAACGTTAAGCAGGGAACAGAGAGTATCACGTTAAAATCACAAACCGGCTCAGGCACAGTATATTATGAAGTTATTGTTGGTGGCGATGGCTGGTTCGAGAAGGTACCGTTTGATGGCACAGAATAATTTGATATCAGGACGTATCGTCCGTTCCTTAAGCGGTTTTTATGATGTGAAAACCGAAGGGAGCATTATAACTTGCCGCGGAAGAGGATCCTTGCGACGTACCGGCATTACCCCGCTTACAGGCGATATGGTTGAAATTTCTGTGGAAAAAGGGAAGGGTATGGTGGAAGAAGTCCTACCCAGAATCAATAGTTTTGTTCGTCCTGCGGTTGCTAATGTAGATGCTTTGGTGGTGTTTGCTGCCAATACAAACCCTGTTACAGAGCCGTTTCTGATCGACAGGGTAGCGGCTATTGCCGGCGACCAGGATGTGCAGGTGTATATTTGTATTAATAAGTGTGATTTGGATCCGGCATCGGAACTTGTTCGTATTTATACACACGCAGGCTTTCCTGTGATTCGTGCCAGTGCGGAAACAGGAGAAGGAGTAGATGAACTGCGTCAACTGATTCGTGGTAAACTGACAGCGTTTACGGGTAACACGGGTGTTGGTAAAAGCAGTATGTTAAACGCACTGTGTCCAACCTTGGCACTACCTGTGGGCGAGGTGTCCGAAAAACTTGGCAGAGGTCGTCATACTACACGGCACGTGGAACTGTATTGCTTAGAGGATAACACTTTTGTGGCAGACACCCCAGGCTTTTCGTCCTTTGATACAGACCAGATGGATGTTATGCTGAAGGAGAATCTTCAGTATGCGTTTTCTGATTTTGCATCGTGTCTTGGTAAGTGCCAGTTTCACGATTGCTCCCATAGAGCAGAGCCTGGTTGTTGTGTGCGACAGGCGGTAGAAACAGGGGAGATTGAGGCAACAAGGTATGATAGTTATCTCCGTCTCTATGAAAAAGCGGAACAGATCAAGCTTTGGGAATTGAATAAATAAAGAAGAGCTGCTTATGCAGCTCTTCTTTATTGTTTGGTGTGAAAATTGTAGGTTGCCAGTTGTTGATATAGTCCTATAAATAATTCAACACCTGATTGAGAAGCATCGAGCATCAATTCAGATAAATTATTGAAATCTCTTTGTATAGTTATATTTGCTGTATCAGCTTCTGCCTCGATTGTATATTTGCAATGGAGTTCGGTGCTTTTGTAATGTTCATCTGTTATCACTTTGTCACAGTGTTTAATAATGCTCTTATCCTGGGATATATAAACGTCTTCACTGTCTGTAGCTATCTCCAACCAAAGTTTTCTTCCTTTCCACATAGACACTGCTTTTGATATGGGCGTCCGTAGTGGTAGTGCGTTTAAAAAAACAGCACAATCCAAATCAGCAGCGTATGTCTCTGATACCCCTGTGGGAACTGATAGATTGCTTGTGAGGTAGGCTGCAATCTCTTGGGTTTCACTGTTAAATTTTTGCTGAAAATCCAGAAGCACGAACGCACACTGGTTCTCCTCTATAACCTGATTCATTTGTTCTGCGATGCTTTTTCTGTTGTGCCTGTGTGGGGGAATCCTGTCGTTGAGAATGAGCATAGATCCTCTGGGGAGTGACAGCGGTTTGTTTGTAATACCTGTACCGTATAAAGAAAAATGGCATGCCATCCAGGCTAAATTATCGGGGATGTCGGTTGCACTTATATATTCTGCTGCGGTCATTGCAAGATAGCATTTTATATCCATAGACAAACCTCCGGAGATGTGTTATAATCCAATAAAATCTATGTTTGCGGTGAGTGGTTATGTCTTTTTCTTTTTTACCTAAAATGATAACTGACAGCCTTGTGGATGTATCTGTGGAACTGTTGAATCAAAAGGGGATACGTCTTTTAATGCTTGACTTTGACAATACAATTGTTCCTTATACGACGTCCATACCTACAGTTGAGATGTCTGAGTGGTTGACAAAAATCGTTGATTCTGAAATTATTGTTTGTGTTGTTTCGAACAGCCGTAAGGATAGAGTCAAGGTGTTTTGCGGAAAATATGGACTAGACTGTATTACCCATGCGAAAAAACCATTTTCCAAGGGGATTGTTGAATGCTTAAATAGATATGGTGTCCCAGCAGGTGAGGCAGCGCTTGTTGGTGATCAGATATATACAGATACCCTAGGTGCAAATTCCTGTGGTGTAACATCTATTTTGGTAAGAGCAATTAATAATCATAATATTTGGCTGAAGCTTCGTCACGTTGCGGAAATGCCGTTTATTTATCTGGCAAGAAAGAGGAGGATTATAAAGTGAAAAATATTGAAAAGTATATATCATTACTTGGTCAACAGGTAGATGGCTTGCTGCTGACCAGCCGATACAGTCGCCACTATGGTGCAGAGTTTGATATTGCTGAGGGCGTTGCTATTGTTTCTGTGTCCGGTTGCCGTTATTTTACTGACAGCCGTTATATTGAATCTGCACAGAATAATATCCGCGGTTTTGAGGTCGTGGAGATGAATAGGGATAATCCCTATAAAAAGCTTCTAAACGAGGCAATTGTTGAGTTTGGTATTGAAAAGCTTGGTTATGAGGAAGGGTATCTAACGGTTTCTGAATTCAAAGAGTTTGAAAAGCTGAATGCTGAACTTGTTCCAATGGGGGATGCTATTAGTCGATTCCGTGCCGTGAAAGAGGAGTGGGAGCTTGAGCGTATGCAAAAAGCTCAAGAAATCACAGATGCAGCATTTGCGGACATATTGGCATGCATTAAACCGGGCATTACAGAAAAACAGCTTCAAGCGGAACTGATCTACCGACTGTATAAATTCGGTGGTGAGGGACTGGCTTTTGATCCTATTGTTGTCAGTGGTCCCAACACCAGTTTGCCTCACGGTGTAGCCGGAGACAGAGTGATCTGCGAGGGAGATTTTGTTACCTTGGATTTTGGCGCTCTGTATGGTGGCTATTGTGCCGATATGACGAGAACGGTCGCTGTTGGTTATGCCACAGAGGAAATGAAGCAGGTCTATGAGACAGTTCTGAGGGCTCAGGAAGCGGGCATTTTCGCAACAAAGGCCGGTGTTACCGGTGCAGAGATTGACGCAGCAGCACGCAAAGTAATTGTGGATGCAGGTTACGGTAGCTATTTTGGACATGGCTACGGACACAGCATTGGTATGGAATGCCATGAAATGCCTTCCTGCAATCCTTCCGGCAAAACACCGATGGAAGTGAATATGGTTGCATCTGCAGAACCCGGCATATATCTGCCTGGAAGATTCGGTGTTAGAATTGAGGATCTTGTGATATTTACCGAAACGGGATATATTAATATGACAAGAAGTCCCAAGAATCTTATAATTGTTTAAAAAAAGTAAATTTAACTATTGCAATTACTGATGTTTTGCTGTAGAATGTATTTGTTAAACTATGTAAATAGCTCTGTTGTGGAGCATATTCTTAGGAGGAAAAATAAATGATTTCTGTTAGCGATTTTAGAAACGGCATTACCTTCGATATGGATGGTAAGGTTATGCAGATCATCGAGTTCCAGCACGTTAAGCCTGGTAAGGGTGCTGCCTTCGTCCGTGTTAAGATGAAGAATGTCATCACCGGCGGTGTGACTGAAACTACCTTTAACCCCAACGACAAGTACCCCACCGCTTACATTGAGCGTAAGAAGATGGAGTATTCCTATGCAGATGGTGATCTGTATTACTTTATGGATGGTGAAACCTATGAGCTGATTCCCATCGAGAAGAGCATTTTGGATGACAGCTTCCGTTTCGTTAAGGAAAATGACACCTGCACCATTATGAGCTATAAGGGCAATGTTTTTGGTGTTGAGCCTCCTCGTTTTGTCGAGTTGGAGGTTACTGCTACTGAGCCTGGTTTTGCCGGCAATACTGCTACCAATACATTGAAGCCTGCTACTGTTGAAACCGGTGCTGATGTTAAGGTGCCTCTGTTTATCAATGAAGGTGAGAGAATCCAGATCGACACAACTACCGGTGAATATCTGGGTCGTGCAAAGTAAGGAGTTATTATGACGATTTCCGAAAAAGCTGCTTACCTTAAGGGTTTGATGGACGGCTGCGAGCTGGATACAGAAAAGCCTGAAGGCAAGATGATTGCGTCTATTGTTGAGCTGCTTGGTGATATTGCAAAGCGTGTTACCGATATTGAGGAAACAACGATTGCTATTTCTGATGAGCTTGATGAGATCGAAGAGGATCTGGACGCTATTGAGGACTTCATTCTCGACGAAGAAGATGATGATTACGAGGATGATGACGAAGATGATGATTATAACGGCTTCGATCTTCTTGGCTACGGTGACGAAGATGCCGATGAGGACGATTTTGAAGACGAAGGCTTTGACTTTGGCGATGAGGAGACAACGATTTACGAAGTGACCTGCGCCTGCGGAAATGTCATTGACTTCGACGAGGAAACCTTAGAGGCTGGCTCTATGAAGTGTCCTAATTGTGGTGAACTTTTGGAGTTCTCTCTTGATGAAGACGATGATGAGGAACTTGCTTTCTAACTAAATTATAAGACAGACCGCTGCAATATTTGCAGCGGTCTGTTCTTTATCTATCAAGTTTCAAAAGTCGTTTTCTTGCAATGTTGATAGGCCCTTCATTCATTCGATTGATCCAGGCAAGACTCTTTCCACAACCATAAGCAACGCAGGAGTCCGGGTCGTCTGCTATGGTGCAGGTAATGCCTATATGCTCAGATAAGAGCTGATCCATACCGTAAAGTTGGCAACCGCCACCGGTAAGAGTGATTCCGTTGGATGCAATATCACCGACCAATTCCGGGGATGTATCTTCCAATACAGAAAGAATCTCTTCGGCAATAATGTGAGCTGGGCGCTTTAGTATCTCATAAACCTCAGAAGACTGAATTGTCATTTCTCTGGGTCTGCCGGTTTTAGCGTCACGACCTTTGACGATCATACTAAGATCTTCGCTTCGGGGATAAACGCAGCCAATTTGAATTTTGATCTCCTCGGCAGTGACTTGACCGATAACAATACCATATTTGCGGCGAATATGTCGCGCAATTGTCTCATCAAAGGCATTTCCTGCGATTTTCAACGAGGAGGAAATGGCGATGGCATTCATAGACAGAACAGCAATATCGGTTGTTCCGCCGCCGATATCGACTACCATATGTCCGTTGGGCTTGCTGATGTCAAGGTTTGCACCCAATGCTGCCGCAAGCGGTTCTTCAATCAAATATACACGGCGCGCACCAGCTTCAATAGCGGCATTGATCACAGTGCGTTCTTCGATTTCAGAAACTCCACTGGGTATACTGATCACAACGCGAGGCTTAGGTGTTAGAATGTTGGATTTGGAGATCTTACGCAACATGATCTGCAACATTTTAACGGTCATTTCGTGATCAGAGATAACACCGTCACGAAGAGGGTGTAGGGCAACTACGTTTCCGGGTGTTCGCCCAAGCATATTTCTTGCACCGGAGCCTACCTGAAGCACTTTCTCTGTGTTTTTATCCACAGCGACAATAGAAGGCTCACGGATGCAGAGACCTTTTCCATCCACATTCATCAATACGTTGGATGTGCCCAGGTCAATACCAATATCATTGGATAACAGCTGTATTTTGAATTTGAGATTTTTCATATTTTCACCTGCGTTTGTTTGAATTTTCGATATCTGTTACAGCGATTGTTGCAAGGTAAACGTTTTTAGCTCCGGCGGTGTGCAGCACCAGTGCACATTCCGTTGCGGTGGATCCGGTGGTGAGCACGTCATCAATAAGGAGGATCGACTTACCTGCAGTCTTAATAGGATCTGTTGCCTCGTAGGCACCTTGTACATTTGCTCGTCGGGATGCGGCATCGTTAAGAGTTGATTGTGCCTTTGTATTGCGGTGCTTTCGCAGTAGTTTGATTACAGGAAGACTTAGTTCCTTGCCCAGGGCAACAGCAATCAGTTGTGCTTGATCATAACCACGCTTAAAGCGTCGAAATAAGGATACGGGTGCCCATGTGATCGTGTCGATCTTCTCAAGAAAATCAGATTCGATTAGCTTTACAGCCAAAAGTCTTGCGTATGCATCTGCATAGGATCTCTCGTTATTGAATTTGTATCGTTGGATACTAAAACGTACATCATCCTTATAATACCACACAGCGGTCCATTGTGCAATATTTTGAATGTTTCTTTTTGTTTTTCCTACAGTGGGGACGGTTGCGCGACAATTGTGACATAGATCTGTTTCGTTTGCGTTAAGTATATTATGACACAAAATGCATTTTGGCGGAAAAAGAATATCCAGCAGCACGATTTACGTATCCTTTCCTTGTAATCGTAGTTTGAGTCCGGAATAGCGACGACCGACCTTTGCGTTATTGGTCATTATAGAAACAGTTTCTTCACGCCCTACAATGATAAGAAGTTCTCTTGCACGGGTTATGGCTGTATATAATACGCTGCGGTTCAGAAGGTATTGTGAGCCTGACCACGCAGCAATTACAACTGCGCGATATTCGCTGCCTTGACTTTTGTGAACGGTCATAGCATATGCCGGTTCCAATTCGTTTAGCTGTGAATAGTCGTAAGCCACCTCACGGTCGTCGAATACCACAGTTATTTGTTCCATAGAAGGATCTATTGCTTTGATGACACCAATATCTCCGTTAAATATTCCGCTTCCAATGGTGCTTCCGTCTTGCTTTTTCCACATAATGTCATAATTGTTGCGAATCTGCATTACACGGTCACCTTCGCGAAAGGTGTATTCTCCGAATTGTCGTTCCTTTTTTGCTGGAGATGCCGGATTTAAAGCATTTTGCAATATCTTATTCAGATTGATAGTGCCGGATATCCCCTTCTTTGTAGGGGAAAGGACTTGAATTTGCTCAGAGGGAATCTTCATATTCTGTGGAAGTCGTGTCGCACAGAGGCCAACTATAGTTTGTGTTACGGCTTCTTCGGACTGTGCACGGAGAAAGAAAAAGTCGTTAGTAGTATTGCGCAATTCCGGCATCACGCCACTGTTCACTTTGTGGGCATTGGTAACAATGAGACTTTTTTGTGCTTGTCGGAAGATCTCAGTTAGCCGTACAGCAGGCAAAGTTGTACTCCTAAGCATATCGCTAAAGGGAAAGCCGGGGCCTACTGGCGGTAATTGATCCGGGTCACCAACGAGAATCAATCGGGTTCGGTTTGGAATGGCTTGCAACAGAGCATATAGCAACTGAATATCTACCATAGACATTTCATCCACAATAATTGCATCTGCCTTCAGTGGATTTTCATCGTCTCGTGAAAAGAATAGCTTTCCACTGTGAGGATCAATACCCGCTTCCAAAAGTCGGTGGATGGTTGAAGCTTCCTCACCGGTAACTTCAGATAAACGCTTGGCGGCTCTGCCTGTTGGCGCAGCCAGCAAACACTTAAGACCCATTTGCGCATATAAGGTGAGGATTCCGTTGACAATGGTTGTTTTACCTGTACCGGGACCACCTGTAATCAGAAGCAGACCGGCAGTTGCAGCCGTTCTTACAGCGTCTTCCTGTTGCTTTGAATATTGGAGGTTTATGGATCCGGATGCTTGCTTTACCAGCTTTTCCAGTCGCATAGGTGCGGAATACTTGGTTTGGGAGAACTCAAGTAATCTGCGTTTGCAATATAGTTCTGCCTGGTACAGTTCGGGGAGATAAAGAATGTTGATATCAGCAAGGTGATCCTTTACAAGCTGCTCTGCTTCCAAAAGCTCATTTATAGAGGTTTGGACGTCTTCTTCTGAAACAGAAATTAGTTGCGATGTGGCTGTGATTAGCTTATTTTCGGGCAAAAAACTGTGTCCGGCATTTAAATTGTAACGGAGCTCGAAAATAATTCCTGCCTTGATTCGACGGGGATCATTTCCGGAAATACCTAGTTCGATAGCAAATTGGTCCACTGCGCCGAAAGGTGCATTCAGTTCCTCGTCCATCAGCAAATAAGGATCGTTGTATAACATATCAATGGCACTTTCACCATAAAGCCGGTACGTTTTTACAGCAAGTTCTGATGGGAGATGGTGCAGGGCAAAGAACTCCATAAGATGTCGTATGCCTACCTGTAGGCGAAATTCTTCGCCGATCGCCTTTGCTTTTGTCAACGAGATGCCGGATACTTCTGCCAGTCGTTCTGGCTCTTGTTCTATTATCATCAGCGTCTTTTCACCGAAACGACCGACAATTTTCGCAGCCATTTTAGGGCCAATCCCTTTTAAGACTCTACCGGACAGGTAACCCATAATCTGAACGGTGGTTTCCGGCATCAATCGTTCCAGGAATTCTGCTTCAAACTGCTTCCCGTAATTGGAATGCGTGCTCCATTTTCCGGTAACCATTAGTCTTTCTCCAACCGCCGGCATTGGTATTGTGCCTACTACCGTAGTGGTCTGACCGTCTTGACACTGCAGACGAAGAACGGCATAGCCGTTTTCGTAATTATGATAAATTACTGCACTGATCACGCCTTGTAATATCTCAAGATCTGTCAACGTGGTTTGCTCCAATCTCTTTTTTCTATATTCTACTACATTTCAACTCAAAATGAAAGTGTTATATGGAATCTTTTGCTGCATTGATTTTGTAGTTTCGGTAAATATAATTACAGGAACAATTTATTTTATATATGTTCAATTTCGAAAATTGACTTGCAACTTAATTTGATATATCGTATAATTGATAAAAATATAGGAGGCGCTGATAGGTGAAAAATCTGAATTTGCTGACCTGGCTGACGCAATTGGGTCTTAACACTGCTTTGCCTCCGTTGGGATTTGTTTTGCTTGCTGTCTGGTTAAGAAATCGTTGGAGCTGGGGGAATTGGACCCTGTGGATCGGAATCGTGTTGGGGCTTATATTCGCTGTGAATGGGTTGCGTGTTAGCTTGAAGACTATGGAAAATATAGCCGGTGACAATAAAGAGCAACCACCACAGGTTTCTTTTAATGACCATGAATAGGTGTGAGGATTGTAATGGATTCGAGGAAGATTGTTTTTAAAGAAACTGCGTTGGTGCTGATCGGACAGATTATTTGTGTAGCTTTTATGATCGGAATCTACGCCCTTTTAAACAAGTTTAGTATTAAGCTTGTGTACAGTGGTGTGGTTGGCGCACTCTTGGCTGTGTTAAATTTTTTCTTTATGGCTGTAGGTACGTCTCTTGCTGCGGATAAGGCGGAGAAAGAGGATGTAAAGGGAGGAAAAGCGTTGATTCAGATATCTTCGCTTATCCGTTATATTGTTTTGTTTGTTGTACTGTTCGCCTGTGGAAAGAGTGGTATTTTTCAACTTCTTCCCCTTGTGCTTCCACTTGTGTTTGTTAGACCGATCTTGACTGTGGGAGAGTTCTTCCGTAAGAAAGGAGATGATTAGAAATGAATGTGGATGTTACCGGTGCGTATATCTTCTACACTATCGAAAATGTTCCGCTGTTGGGTCAGATCCACATTACACAGACTCTTGTTTCTGTATTTGTTGTTACGCTTGTTTTGATGTTGGCAGCTATCTTTTTGGGACGACATATTACTAAACGCCCTGGGAAAGTCCAAGTTTTAGTTGAAAAGGGTGTTATGATGATGCATGGAATTGTGTGCGACACTATGGGTGCGCACAATGCACATTGGTCTGCCTACATTGCTACGATTTTTCTTTCGTCAATTTTTGGCTCTTTGATTGGATTGACCGGTTTTTTTCGTTCGTCTACAGCTGACTTGAGTGTTCCGCTGGTTTGGGCGATTATGACTACTCTGATTATCTGGTATAACAGCATAAAAAACAATGGTTTTCTTGGCTGGTTGAAAGGCTTTACAGAGCCGGTTGTGGTTATGACACCTATGAATATCATTTCCGAGATCGCACAACCGATCTCAATGGCGTTTCGTCATTTCGGTAATGTAGCAGGCGGCGGTGTGATCACTGCAATTCTTTATACGGCACTTTCGTTAGCTTCGACAGTGCTGATAAAAGTGGTGTCCGGTACGATTGTTATTCCAATTGTTATGCTGGTATTGGGTATCGTGTTGATCCTAGTTTCGAAAAAAATGAGTAAGATACCAAAAATGGTCGCATTTGTAGCAGGCGTTTTCCTGTTGATGACTGCGCTAGCAGGTGGCTTGGAATGTTTAGGTGTTTTGAATAATATTCCGATTCTTCAATTTGGTATACCTGGTCTGCTGTCGGTTTACTTCGATTTGTTCTCCGGCTTTGTTCAGGCTTTTGTGTTCAGCCTTTTGAGTATGGTGTATATTGCCGGCGCTTGTCCGCCGCCGAAAGAAGCGGACGCTTAAGGTAGTTATTAAATTTAATTTTTGGAGGATATAATTATGGAACAAGCAATTATTAAAGCTGCATGTGCAATTGGTGCCGGTCTGTGTATGGGTATCGGTGCTATCGGTCCTGCTCTTGGTGAGGGCAATGCTGTTGGTAAGGCACTTGAGGGTATGCCTCGCCAGGCTGAAGGTGCAGGCAATCTGCGTACCAATATGATCCTCGGTTGTGCTATTACGGAGACTACCGGTATTTATTCTCTGTTGATCGCATTCTTGATTCTTTTTGCGGTGTAAGTAGCATTTATTTGCAAATACCTGCACGAAAGGAGCGAGGTGTGTGGGAGAATTTGAAGCCTTACTTGGCGTAAATCCGGTGACGGCAGTCTTTACCCTTGCCAATACTGTAGCTCTGTTTCTGGTGATGAAGAAATTCCTGTGGAGTAAAATTCTGAGGATGATTGAAGATCGTCAGAAAGAGATCGATGATATGTACACAGAAGCAGACGCTGCGAAATCTGAAGCAGAGCGGTTGCGCCAAGCATATGAGAAGGAGCTTTCTGAAGCAACCCAGACAGGTGAGCGCTTGGTAAAAGAGGCAGTTGCCCGTGGACAGAGCAGAGAGGAAGAAATCCTCCGCAAAGCCAACGAGGAGGCCGATGCCATTCGCCAAAAGGCAGTAGTAGATATTGAAAGAGAGAAGAAAAAGGCTATCAACGATGCCAAGGATGAGATTGCCGGTATTGCAATGGAAATTGCCGGTAAAGTGGTAGGTAGGAGTTTAGATGCTCAGGACCATTCTGAATTGGTTGAGCGTTTTATTGATCGCCTGGGTGATGGCGTATGAGTATGAATGTTGAGGCTTATGCCCAGGCGCTGTATGATCTTGCGAAGGAACAGAGCCTTGAGGATGTGATTTTGCAGCAAGTTGAGACATTGTCCGCTGCGTTTGCGGAAGAACCGGATTATCTTCGTTTGCTTTCAAGCCATAGCTTGAGCAAACAAGAGCGTTGTAAAATTTTGGATGACGGTTTCCGGGATAAGTTACAACCGTACCTTCTCAATTTCTTAAAGCTTATGACAGAAAAAGGATATATAAATAAATTTGAGAGCTGCAGCAGGTATTATCGGAATTTGTATAACGATGATCACGGAATACTCAGTGTTCTGGCGTTGACAGCACTTCCTTTGACAGAACGACAAAAGGAACGTTTGTCTCGCAAACTTGCAGATATTACGGGAAAACAGATTCAGCTGATCAACCGAGTAGATACTGCGTGTATCGGCGGTGTGCGTATTAGTTATAACGGTAGGTGTGTGGACGGTACGGTACGAAACCGGCTGGATGCTATGAACGATCTTTTAAAAAATACCGTACTTTGAAAGTAGGTAGACTATGGAATTAAGACCCGAAGAAATCACGAAGATCATTCGTGAACAAATTAAAAATTATGAGGTAAAGCTGGAAACCAGCGAAACCGGTACTGTTATTCTGGTTGGCGATGGCATTGCCAAAGCTACAGGCCTGGATCAATGTATGGCAGGCGAACTTGTTTCGTTCCCCAACGGCTCATATGGAATGGCACAGAATCTGGAAGAGGATACGGTCTCTATTGTTATTCTTGGTAATGACAAGGGCATCCGTGAAGGTGATGTTGTGAAACGCACCGGTCGCGTTGTTTCTGTTCCTGTTGGTGAATCACTGATCGGTCGCGTTGTGAATGCTTTAGGTGAGCCAATTGATGGTAAAGGACCTGTCGATGCTGCGGAGTTTCAGCCCATTGAAAAGCCAGCACCGGGTATCATTGCTCGTGAGAGTGTAAACAAACCTCTGCAGACAGGTATCAAAGCCATCGACTCTATGATCCCTATCGGAAGAGGTCAGCGTGAGCTGATCATTGGCGACCGTCAGACAGGCAAGACTACCATTGCAACAGACACGATTCTGAACCAGAAGGGACAAAATGTGATTTGCATTTATGTTGCCATTGGACAGAAACGCTCTACCGTTGCTCAAATTGTTGAAGATCTGACAAAGGGCGGGGCAATGGATTATACAATCATTGTGTCCGCAACTGCCTCTGAGCTTGCCCCTATGCAGTACATTGCACCCTATACCGGTTGTACAATGGGTGAGTACTTTATGGACCAGGGAAAAGATGTTCTTGTGATCTATGATGATCTCAGTAAACATGCAGTTGCCTATCGTGCAATTTCTTTGCTGATCCGTCGTCCTCCGGGACGTGAGGCATATCCTGGTGATGTTTTCTATTTGCACAGTAGACTTTTGGAACGTGCGGCGCATCTTTCCAAAGAAAACGGAGGCGGAAGCCTTACAGCACTACCGATTATTGAAACGCAGGCCGGAGATGTT
Source organism: Faecousia sp. (assembly GCA_045651005.1). GTDB lineage: Bacteria > Bacillota > Clostridia > Oscillospirales > Oscillospiraceae > Faecousia. The sequence continues at coordinate 80,158 of JAZRRS010000008.1, read as the reverse complement.
TCTGCTTATATTCCTACCAATGTTATCTCGATTACAGATGGCCAGATTTTTCTGGAGTCGGAATTGTTCAATGCCGGTGTTATGCCTGCTGTCAATCCGGGTATTTCCGTTTCCCGTGTAGGTGGTGCAGCACAGATCAAGGCGATGAAAAAGGTTGCAGGATCGTTGAAGCTTTTGTACTCACAGTATCGTGAATTACAAAGCTTTGCGCAGTTTGGATCAGATCTGGATGCGGATACAAAGGCACGTTTGTCTCTTGGCGAGCGGATCGTTGGTGTCTTGAAGCAGAAGAATAAAGCTCCTGTTGCGGTGGCACAGCAGGTTTGTATTCTTTATGCTGTAATTAACGGATATTTGAATGATATCTCGGTTTCCGCTGTGCCTGAGTTTGAGTTGCGTTTGCAGGAACTGTTGCATAATACCTATCCGGAAGTAATCGATGCAATCAATAGTACTGGAAAATTGGAAGAACAGACAGAGTGTGTCCTTAAAAAAGCGTTGAGCGCTCTGCTTGAAGAATTTTGAAACGGAGACTAAGGGGGTCGTATAATGGCCGGCGTTTCCACAAAGGAAATTAAAAACAGGATCCGCAGTATGGAAAGTACTCGTCAGATCACAAAGGCGATGGAAATGGTTGCGGCCTCCAAACTGCGCAAAGCGCAGGAACAGGTGATTGCCTCAAGACCGTATTTTGAGATCCTGTATGCTACAGTGAGTGATATTGTGGATTCTACCCGTGATTTCACCTCGCAGTATCTCGCCAAAAGAGAAGGAAAGAAAGCACTATATATTGTAATGGCCGGTGATCGTGGTTTAGCCGGTGGATATAATGGAAATGTTTTAAAGCTTTCTTCTGCTGAAATTGGAGAGAAAGAAGCGACAGTGTTGCCTGTTGGTAAAAAGGCAGTGGAGTATTTTCGTGCTCGCAATATTCCGTTGCTCACTGTAAATTATGCAGATGCAGCGCTAATGACGATGGGTGATTGCTTTTCTGTTGCTAAACAGATTTGCCGTATGTATTGCGAAGGCAAATATGATAGTGTTCATATTTGCTACACGAATTTTGTGTCTGTACTCTCGCAAGTTCCTGCGTGTTTGCAGATTTTGCCCTTGACGAAAAGTCAGCGCAGTGATCGAAATGTCGGCCAAAATGATATTCTCTATGAGCCGGATACGGTTTCTGTTTTTGATACGATAATACCCGAATATTTGGGCGGTTTGATGTATGGTGCTTTGTGTGAGAGCAGAGCATCTGAGCAAGCTGCTCGCCGCACAGCTATGGATTCTGCAACGCAAAATGCTGATGAAATGATCGATCAGTTAAGTTTGCAGTTCAATCGTGCACGGCAAGCTACTATTACCCAGGAAATTACAGAGATCGTAGCCGGATCTCAATAAGGAGTTGAAAACGATGAATAAGAGTACAGGCACAGTAACCCAAATTATGGGCCCTGTGTTAGACATTCGCTTTCCGGAAGGAGCGCTTCCGGAACTGCTGAATGCTATTGAGATTCCAAACGGTGATCTTACAGTTATTGCTGAGGTGGCGCAGCATATTGGTGACAATGTTGTTCGTTGTATTGCTATGAGTTCCACGGACGGTCTGCGTCGTGGCGTTGTGGCAGTGGATACAGGAGCACCTATTAGTGTGCCGGTGGGAGAAGCTTGCTTGGGTCGTGTGTTTAACCTGTTGGGACAAACTATCGATGAAGGTCCGCAGGTTGTGGATGCACAGCAATGGCCTATCCATAGAGCTGCACCGGATTACGATGATCAGGAGTCTGCAACAGAGATCCTTGAAACAGGTATTAAGGTCGTCGACTTGATCTGTCCTTACGCCAAAGGCGGTAAGATCGGATTGTTTGGTGGTGCCGGTGTTGGTAAGACTGTGTTAATTATGGAACTTATCAACAATGTTGCGAAAGCACATGGCGGTATTTCTGTATTTACAGGTGTTGGTGAACGTACTCGTGAAGGCAATGACCTGTATCAGGAAATGACTGAGTCCGGTGTTATCAAAAAAACTGCAATGGTATATGGTCAGATGAATGAACCACCGGGAGCAAGAATGCGTGTTGGTCTTTCTGGTCTTACTATGGCAGAATATTTCCGTGATGTTAAGCATCAGGATGTGTTGCTGTTCATTGATAACATTTATCGTTTTACGCAGGCTGGTTCTGAAGTGTCTGCGCTTTTGGGTCGTATGCCCTCGGCGGTTGGATATCAGCCTACGCTGGCAACAGAAATGGGTGCATTACAGGAACGTATTACTTCCACTAAGAATGGATCTATTACTTCTGTTCAAGCCGTTTATGTTCCTGCTGACGACCTTACAGATCCTGCACCGGCGACAACGTTTGCACATTTGGATGCGACAACGGTGCTTGATCGCGGTATTGCTTCTTTGGGTATTTATCCTGCTGTTGATCCGTTGGATTCTACCAGCCGTATTCTTTCACCTGAAGTTGTTGGTCGTGAGCATTATGAAACTGCCAGGGCGGTACAGCAGATCCTTCAACGTTACAAAGAGTTGCAGGATATTATCGCTATCATGGGTATGGATGAGCTTTCTGAAGAGGACAAAGCTATTGTTAATCGAGCTCGCAAAGTGCAGCGTTTCTTGAGTCAACCTTTTGAAGTTGCCGAACAATTTACAGGTTATAAGGGTAAATATGTTCCGCTAAAGGAAACCATCCGTGGATTCAAGGAGATTATTGAAGGAAAACACGATGATATCCCTGAATCGTATTTCCTGTACGCTGGCAGCATTGATGAGGTAGTGGAGAAGTACCGAGGTGAGGAGAAATGAAATCCTTTTCTTTAAGGATTGTGACACCGGATGGCATTTCCTATGATGGTCTTGCTGAAGAAATCGTTGTTCGTACTACTTCCGGTGATACCGGTATCCTTGCTGACCATATCAATTATGTTGCACCGCTGGGAATGGGACAGGCAACGGTAGTCGCGGAAGGAAAGAAACGATACGGTGCATGCATTGGTGGTATGATCAGTGTTGTGCATGGAAAAGTGACCCTTGTGGCTACTACCTTTGAATGGTCAGAGGATATTGATATAGATCGTGCGAAGCGTTCCCGTGAGCGTGGCGAACGGATTATGTCGGATAAAACATCCACGGAAACGGATATTCTTCTTGCAAAAGCGCGTATTAAGCGTGCCTTAGTTCGAACCGGTGTTGCAACACAAAAAAGGTAAATATTTCAAAGTACTGTCTGCTGCAATGTTGATAATTGGCTGCCTTGCACAGACAGTACTTTTTTGTTGTTTCAGAAGAATTTGTAAATATTGCTATGTATGTTTGGTTGGATGTGATATACTGTGAGAAAAGGGGATGTTTATATGTGCAATATCGCAGGCTATGTAGGCTCTAAACAGGCAGCGCCTGTGTTGATCGATATGATGCGTCGACAAGAAGGGTTCAATGCCGGCTATTATACTGGTCTTGCGACTGTTCATAACGGCAAGATCTTTATGGATAAGGTCATAGGTGATGTTGATGTATTATGTAGCAATACGGATTGTGATAATTACCCGGGAAATACTGGGTTTATCCATAGCCGTTCACGCTCCGGCGGCAGTGTTGAATGGGGTCATCCTTTTATAAATAAGCAGGAGAGTTTGGCTTATATTGCAAACGGCACAGCCGGTGTCTTCAAAAAAGCGTTTGAAAATGCACATAAGGAGGCATACACAGAGCTGATTCGAGATGGATATGTGCTGCGCTCTCGCGTAGATGCACCTGTGGGTGCGTATACAGTGATGCCGGATGGTGCCGGTGTACATGTAAGTGATTTGCTCTGTCAACAAATTGCTTGCTTCGTGGATGAAGGCAATACAACTATGACAGCTATGGAGAAGGCACTTACTATGCTGACAGGTGAGGTGGTCGGCTTAGCGTTGAACAGGGAAGAACCGGATCGCATCTCCTTTGCTCGTGTTAATTTTCCAATGTTTGTAGGATTCGCTTCTCATGGAGCCTATTTAGCCAGCACACCCCATGCGTTTCCTGGTGATGCTAAAAATATACGGTCCATAAATGTTTTGAGCTGCGGAGAAGTTTATTCTAACCGGATGATTGAAAAACCGTTTGAAAAGACCATTCCTATGGCAATAACAAAACCGTCTCATTATCGTGACTGCTATGATGCGGTATGTAAAGCGATATCTGAAAAAGAAATGACTTGTGAAGAAATTGACGAAGTGATGCTGGATGTTCTGGGTCGTAAAATCTGTTCGCCTTATCCCGAGGTAGAGTATGAGATACTATGGGATCTGGAGAAGCAGGGAAGACTTAAAATAAATACTTATCGTGTTCGTGGTGCAGTGCCTTCCATCACAGCACCCCAGTTCAGAATGTCAATTGAAAGATAGTATCTGTAAAATAATCAATGCCACCGATTTGCTCGGTGGCATTGATTATTTATAGAAAAGACGCAGTTTTCCAATGCTTGGGGATTCTGGGATTGGTTTTGAAAAAAGTCCGTAAAGAGAGTCCCAGGTGCTTTCCATTAAGGAGTATTGGCCATTAATCGGTTCGCCAATGTTTGGGAAATTACCGGTACACCTAGCGGATTTCAGAGCGACCCTTCCTTTGTCGTTGAGGGCAAGCACTCTTGCATAGGGCGCTGGTGCATCCAATATTTCCTGGGTAATACCTAAAAATGCACACATTACCATTCGGTCAAGTCGTGTTCTTGTGTACCGTTTTGATTTGGTTGCGGCTATGATTTCCTCCAATGTAGCACATTGGTGTGACGCATACATAAACTTGCGCCAAAGGCCTTCAGAACCATAGGGGAGACTCTCAAATTCGTTTTCAGTCATAGTTCTTAAGCGGAACAATATGGCTCTTTGACCTGCTTTTAAGGTGTGAATAGTTGCGTCTTCAAAGCAGGCGGCAGCTTCCATAGGAACATAGCTCTGCCAGTGCTCATTATTATATATACGACTGCGTATGAATGTAGCGGAAGGGTTTTCCTTATCTGCTTCCAGGGAATGGTAGTTGCCATTGCGGCATATGGGCATAGGGGTGATGGAGCATCCTTGTGATAGGATGGCTTTGCAGTATTCTACCGCCAAAATATTATTTGGTGTTTCCACAAGAGATGCATCAATACCAAGTGTTTCTAGTGCTGCTTGTCGGGCGGCGGGAAACGAAAGGCCCCGATCCAGTTCAATCCGTAATGCAGAGGAGAAGCTTTCGCTCAGTAGAGCTTTTGCTGTATTTGTTAGTGCTGATGCATCGGGGGTTTCTGCACCGAAACAAAGTTGATCGCAAAAACCTGAGAGAACAGAAACGCCACCTGCAGCGAATCCTTCCGCGGAACGAAGAGAATATGTTACCGGCAATTCCAGAACCAGATCTGCACCACATAGAATTGCTGCTTTTGCTCGAGTCACCTTGTCGAATATGGCAGGAGTACCACGCTGTACATAGTTTCCGCTCATAAGGCAGACGATTGTAGCTTCGGGATCTGCTGCACGGATGGCATCTATTTGTTTTTTGTGACCTGAGTGAAAGGGGTTGTATTCACAAATAATACCTGTGATCAAATTTAAACACGCCTTTCTAAAAAAATCCAGTTTTAGGGGTTGAGAAAATTATAAAAATATAGTACTATATATCCAGCTATGGCTATATTATCACAAAACAAAAGAAAATCAATTATTTTTAGGAGGATGATTCCAATGAATGTTTTGGTTATCAATGCTGGTAGCTCCAGCTTGAAGTACCAGCTGATGAACCCCGAAACCGGTGATGTCTCTGCAAAGGGCCTGTGTGAGCGTATCGGTATCGATGGACGTCTGACACACAAGGTTGGCGACAACAAGGTGGAGAAGGAAATTGCAATGCCCACCCATTCTGAAGCAATTGCAGCTACACTGGCAATTCTGCAGGATGCTGAGCATGGTGTTATCAAGAGTGTTGAAGAGATCGATGCTGTTGGTCACCGTGTTGTTCATGGTGGTATGGAATTTTCTGATTCCTGCCTGATTAACGACGACACCATCAAGGCAATTGAGAAGTGTATCCCTCTGGGACCTTTGCACAATCCTGCTAACCTTCTGGGCATCGAGGCTTGCCGTGCGGTTATGCCCAATACTCCCCAGGTTGCTGTGTTTGATACTGCTTTCCACATGACAATGCCTTCTAAGGCATATCGTTATGCAATTCCTACCGAGTACTATGAGAATGACAACATCCGTCGCTACGGTTTCCACGGCACCAGCCACAAGTATGTTGCTCGTCGTGCTGCTGCGCTGACCGGTAAGACTGAGTTTAATATGGTCAACTGCCACTTGGGTAACGGTTCTTCTATGGCTGCCATTAAGAATGGTCAATGCCAGGATACTACCATGGGTCTGTCTCCTCTCGCCGGTGTTCCTATGGGCACACGTTCCGGTGATATTGATGCTTGTGTTGTTCAGTTTATCTGCAATAAGCACAACATTAGCGTAGATGAGTGCTTGAATATGCTCAACAAGAAGTCCGGTGTTCTGGGTCTGTCCAACGGCCTGTCATCCGATTTCCGTGACCTTGAGGCTGGCGCTGCTGAGGGTAATGAGGCTTGCAAGCTGGCTTTGGAGAAGTTCTACTACGAGGTTGCAAAGTACGTTGGCGCTTATGCTGCTGCTCTGAACGGTATTGACGTTCTGACATTCACCGCTGGTGTTGGTGAAAATGGTATTGCTACCCGCCAGGCTGTTTGTGATTATCTGGGCTTTATGGGTGTTAAGATCGATCCTGAGAAGAACCAGGTTCGCGGCAAGGAGACTTTGATCTCTACTGCTGACTCTAAAGTTCAGGTTTGGGTCATCCCCACGAATGAGGAATTGATGATCGCGCAGGATACTGCTGAGATCGTTACTGCTTCTAAGTAATTTTAAATGCCTGTTTCGCAAATGCGGAACAGGCATTTTTACTTTGGTTGCGATTCAATTCTGGGTAACAGTTTCGCAATGTCTTGTATGGTTTTTATTGTTGCGTGCTGAACAGGTTTCTTTGTGTAGAATTCTGAGTCGAAGGATGCTTCTTCAGGTATTGGTCCGGTGTAAGTGACATAATGATCGAGTATATTTTCCAGTGCACTGATGCTGTAGTATTTATTTGGGTCCAATTCTATGCCGAGGTTATTAAGGATCATAACACAGAACTCTGTGCAGGTGTAGGCTCCTTTAATGCGGATAGTTTTCTTTATTACTGTGCCTAATATGGAAATATGATTATATAAATATATATCACGCTTTTCCAACATTCTTTTCATTCTTCTGCACAAATTCTCGTATTGTTCCGGTGTCACCGGTATTTTACAAATCTTTACAGTAGCATGCTTGTTGTTGATGTGGTAGCGAGATAAAGATTCTTTGACGAAGCCTCCGTAAAAGGGCGTTTTATAGTAACGACGTGCAAAGCTGTACATCTGCGTTAGTTCCGGATCCAGTGCGATGCTGACGTGATTGTATTTTTCTCCGGTAATAATACGAATGGCTTTGCCTATCTTATATGGGGTTGAGGAGAAGATGACATATATGCTATTGGACATTGCGACTCCTCCTTTCGTTTCTAATGCATATATTATACCACATTAAGCCGAAAAAGAAAAGTATAGAATTAGATGAAGTCGCGTGAGAGAGAATCAGAATACATAGTTGACAAAGCGTGTGAAGAATGTTATATTTGTTATAGCGTGTTAACAATTTAACATTTTTTGGAGGCGCTATGTATAGTATTCGTCAGGAACAAATCCGTGAATATATTGAAGATAAAAATGTTGTTACAATCAAGGAGTTACAGGTTTTATTTCCTAATGTATCGTTGATGACGATCCATAGAGATTTAGATGCGTTGGAGCGTATCGGCGCAGTTGTTAAATTCCGGGGTGGTGCAAAATCTGTTAAATTAGCGGGTGACCCGGATTTTAATGTACGTATGCGTGAAAACAATGCAGGTAAAAACACGATGGCCAGGAAGGCGCTGGAATTGATTCAACCCCATTCCTCTGTATTTCTTGATGCCAGCACTACGAATCTGGCGTTGGCTAAAATCCTTCCCGATATTAATCTGAATATTATTACCACCGGTCCCAGTATTGCACTGGAACTTTGTAGATTGCATAATCCGGTGGTCACGCTTTGCTGCGGAACTATAAATCGCAAGAATCTTGCAATTTCAGGTCAGAACACATTGGAAATGCTGGAAAAGATCAATATTGATGTTGCTTTTATCGGTGTTTCCGGCTGCTCTGTAGATGCTGGTTTTACTTGCGGTATGGAAGGGGATATGCTTGTTAAAAGACTAGTGATCCGTAAAGCACGCACCAGTGTCGCAATGTGCGGTCACGAGAAATTTAGTTGTTTGATGCCCTATACCTATGCGCAATTGGCTGATGTGGACTATCTTATTACAGACGGAGCAGTGCCGGAAAATTTTGCACAATCCGCAAGAGAAGCTAATGTGACCATTCTTTAAATAATTAGCACCGGGATTTTGTGCACAGGTACAAAATCCCGGTGTTTTTCTGCTTTTGTCAAAATAGTGGTTGACTGTGTTGTTAAGATAAGTTATAATTAACAGGCTATAACACAATAAGGAGGATATATCATGGCAAATGCTGTCATCATGCCCAAGGCCGGTATTACAGTGGAGAGCTGCATTATTGGTGAGTGGGTGAAGAAGGTCGGCGATCAGATCAAGGTCGGCGATGTTCTGTTTACTTACGAGACCGACAAGGCCAGCTTCGAGTGTGAATCTACCGCTGAGGGCACTCTGCTGGACATTTTCTTTGAAGAGGGCGACGAGGTCCCTTGCTTGGTCAACGTCTGCGCTATCGGCAACCCCGGTGAGGATGTTTCTTCTCTGAAGGGTGGTAGCGCTGCTGCTGAGCCCACTGCAGCACCTGCTGCAACACCTGCCGCTGCTGCACCTGTTGCGAACGTTGCCCTTAATACCAAGGCAAAGGCTGTTATTATGCCTAAGGCTGGTATTACTGTGGAAAGCTGCATCATTGGTGAGTGGGTGAAGCAGGTAGGTGACCAGATCAAGGTTGGCGATGTTCTGTTTACTTATGAGACTGACAAGGCTTCCTTTGAATGTGAATCCACTGAGGAAGGCGAACTGCTGGCAATCTTCTTTGAAGAGGGTGAAGAGGTTCCTTGTATGGAGAACGTTTGCGCTGTTGGTCCTCACGGTGAGCCTACTGATTGCCTGAAGCCCGGTGCTGCACCTGCTGTTGTGGAGGAAGTTGCTGTGGAAGCTGCGCCTGCCGCTGCTGCGGAAGCTGCTGCACCTGCTGCACAGATCGTTCCCGGCGCACCTGTATCTCCCAGAGCTGCAAAGCTGGCTAAGGCTGCCGGCGTCGATGCTTCTTTGGCTGTTGGTACCGGTCCTAATGGTCGTATCATTGAACGTGATGTTCAGAAGCTGATCGAGCAGGGTGTTCCTGCCGCTGCTAAGGTTGTAATGGAGGATGGTCCTGCTTATGAGGATGTGAAGTTCAGCGGCATCCGTCGTGCAATTTCTAAGTCTATGCACACAAGTTTGTCCACTATGGCACAGCTGACTCATAACACTTCCTTCGACGCTACTGCAATTTTGAACTACCGTAAGGCTCTGAAGGCTGCCGGTGGTGAGTATGCAGGCATCACTTTGGGCGACATCATTCTGTATGCTGTTTCTCGTACAGTGTTGAATCATCCCGATTTGAATGCCAATATGCTGGACGACAACTCCATCCGTCGCTTCAAGCATGTGAACCTGGGTGTAGCTGTAGATACGCCTCGTGGTCTGATGGTTCCCACCATTTTCAATGCGGATCAGATGAGTCTGCTGGAGATCTCCAAAGCGGTTAAGGAATTGGCTGCTGAGTGCCGCGATGGTGCTATTAGTCCGGATAAGCTTTCCGGTGGCAGCTTTACTGTCTCCAATTTGGGTAACCTGGGTGTTGAGTCCTTCACTCCCGTAATCAATCCTCCTCAGACCGGTATTTTGGGTGTCTGTGGCACGATCGACCGTGTTCGTAAAGCCGCTGATGGCTCCATTCAGATTTATCCCGCAATGGGTCTGAGTCTGACCTATGACCATCGTGCAGTGGACGGTACTCCTGCTGCCAAGTTCCAGAAGGAGCTGGCTGAGAATCTGGAGAACTTCACCACTCTGCTTGCAAAGTAAGGAGGATATAAAATATGCCTAAGAGTTTATTTGTGGATCCTTCCGTGGTCAGAGCACCCGGTAAGGTGACCTTTAATGACATTCCTGTCAATCAGTACAGCAAGACTGTAGCTGAGGAATTGGCTTCCGGTAAGTATACCAAGGAAGATCTTGTTCGTATCTACCGCGATATGACCGTTCTGCGTGAGTTTGAAACTATGCTGAACAATATTAAGACCATGGGTACTTACAACGGTATCGACCATACTTATCCCGGTCCTGCTCACCTGTCCATCGGTCAGGAAGCTGCTTGCGTTGGTCAGGCTTATCTGCTGGATGAGAACGACTTTGCGTTCGGTTCTCACCGCTCCCATTCCGAGATTTTGGCAAAGGCTCTGTCTACCATCAACAAGATGACGGATGCACAGCTGATGGAGGTTATGGAAAACTTCCTGGAAGGCAAGTGTCTGCGTTCTACTCAGAAGTTGGGCGAGTGTGACAATGTGAAGGAACTGGCAATCCGCTTTATCCTGTACGGCACACTGTCCGAGATCTTTGCTCGTGAGACCGGTTTCCATATGGGTATGGGCGGCTCTATGCACGCTTTCTTCCTGCCCTTCGGTATCTACCCCAATAACGCAATTGTTGGTGGTTCCGGCACCATTTCTACCGGTGCAGCTCTCTTTAAGAAGGTTAATAACAAGAAGGGTATTGTTGTTTGTAATGTAGGCGATGCTTCTATGGCTCGTGGTCCTGTGTGGGAAGCTCTGAACTTCTCTGCTATGGATCAGTATAAGACTTTGTGGGAGAGCCACAACGATGGTATGCCCATCCTTTATAACATCTTCAATAACTCCTATGGTATGGGCGACCAGACCCGTGGAGAGACGATGGGACAGGGTTGTATGTCCCGCATTGCCTCCGGTGTCAGCCCCACCCAGTTCCATGCAGAAACTGTTGACGGCTTCAATCCCTTGGCAGTTATTGATGCTATGGAGCGTAAGTTGGAGCTGCTGAGAAACGGCCAGGGTCCTGTGATGCTGGAAACCCTGACATATCGTTTCTCCGGCCACTCTGTTTCCGACCAGAATGCATACCGCACCAAGGAAGAGATGGATGCTTGGAAGGAAGTCGATCCGCTGACTACCTATCCTGCTGCTTTGATCGAAGCTGGTGTAATGACTCAGGAAGAGATGGATGCTATCCTTGCTGAGACCACTGGCCGTATGACGATGATCTGTAAAGCAGCTGCTGATCCTGAGATCAGCCCCTACTGTGACTTCAAAGCAGATCCTGCGGTTGTTGAGCGTATTATGTTCTCCAACCAGAAGGTTGAGAAGTTTGATGATCGTGAGCCTGAAGTGACTGTTCCTAAGGAAGAGGCCGAGGGTTATAAGAAGATCAAGAGTAAGGAGCGCAGCCCTATTGGTGCAGATGGTAAGCCTGTCTCCAAGATGAAGCTGTATAACCTGCGTGATGCTCTGTCTGAAGTTATTTATGATCGCTTCTATGAGGATCCCACTTTGATTGCTTACGGTGAAGATTGCCGTGACTGGGGCGGTGCCTTCGCTGTTTACCGTGGTATGATGGATGCTCTGCCTCACTGCCGTCTGTTCAACTCTCCTTTGGCTGAGGGTGCTATTGTCGGTACCGCTGTTGGTTATGCACTGTCCGGTGGTCGCGCATTGGTTGAACTGATGTATGCTGACTTTATTGGCTGTGCTGGTGATGAAATCTTTAATCAGATGTCCAAGTGGCAGTCTATGTCCGCTGGTATTTTGAAGATGCCCTTGGTTCTGCGTGTGTCTGTTGGTTCTAAGTATGGTGCACAGCACTCTCAGGACTGGACTGCACTGTGTGCACATATTCCTGGTTTGAAGGTTTGCTTCCCTGCAACTCCCTGGGAGGCTAAGGGCCTAATGGAGACTGCTTTGAAGGGTACCGACCCTGTTGTGTTCTTTGAGAGCCAGCGTATCTACGATGTGGGTGAGCAGTTCCACGAGGGTGGCGTGCCTGCAGAGCGTTATGAGATTGAGATTGGCGACACTAATAAGGTTCGTGATGGTAAGGATATTACCATTTTGACCATCGGTGCTGTGCTGTATCGTGCTATGGATGCTGCAAAGACTCTGTCTGAGAAGTACGGTATGGAGGCTGATGTAATTAATCTGCACTCTCTGGTACCTCTGGACTACACTAAGATTATTGAGTCTGTGAAGAAGACCGGTCGCGTCGTTTTGGTTTCTGATGCTTGTGCAAGAGGTTCCTTTATGAACGACGTTGCCAAGACCATTACTGAGCTGTGCTTCGATGAGCTGGATGCACCTCCTGTGGTCATTGGCGCTCGTAACTGGATCACACCTCCCTTCGAGTTCGACGAGTTCTTCTTCCCCCAGGCAAGTTGGATCTTGGATGCTGTTCACGAGAAGCTTGTTCCTCTGGATGGCTATACTCCCGAAAATGGAGTCAGCGTGGAAGAAATGCTGCGCCGCGCAAAGCAGGGTGTGTAAATGAAACTAAGACGGACAGCCAATGCAGGAGTACTGCTGGAGCTGGACGGTGTATCGATCCTTTTGGATGGTGTTTGCCGGGAGGTTAAACCATACCCGGCAACACCACAGAAGGAACGTGCGCTGCTCTCAGCGTGCTGGCCGGATGTGGTTGCCTATACCCACGCGCATAAAGATCATTACGACCCTGTTTATGCTGCCGAATATACGAGGCAGACAAACAGGGCCGTTTTAGGTCCTGATGGTAGCGGTGGAGTTCGTGGCTCTATGTTGCCTGTGGTGTTTAATGAGGTTACGGTAACACCGGTTAGCTGTCGGCATATTGGTGCAGCAGGAAAAGAAATTCCTCATTGCGGTTATGTGATTAAAGGATCAAAGGTCGTGTGGTTTACTGGTGATTCTGCTCCTTCTCAGTGGAAGAATCGGGAAGGCATTCCACATCCTGATATAATGATTGTTCCCTATGCATATTTGAATACACAGACCAGTTGGGTCTTTACAAAGGAAATAGGGGCTAGGATTGTCTTGCTTCATATGCCAGATAGATCATTTGATCCCGCAGGCTTGTGGACGGCGGTTAAAGAAACGGTTGTCGATTTAAGTGAAATTTATATCCCGGAAATGTCAGAGACGGTTGTTTTAGAATAGTAGGGGAGTGACACTTGTGAAGCAATATCTGATCGTTGTAGATATTCAAAATGATTTTGTGGATGGAGCACTTGGAACACCGGAGGCTGTTTCAATCATTCCTATGGCTGAAAATAAGATTCGAAATTTTGAAGGTAGGATTTTTGTAACATATGATACGCATTTTGATAACTATATAGACACCGCAGAGGGCAAAAAGCTGCCTGTAGCTCACTGCATAAAAGAGACGGTGGGCTGGATGTTGAATGATAAGATTGCGGTAGCTTTGGTAGGAAAAGAATTCGTATCTGTTGAAAAGCATACTTTCGGCTCTGTCGATTTGCCGGGGCTGATAGAAGCGGATGCTGCGGGAGAGAATTTTGAGATTTCCATTATTGGCTTATGTACGGATATTTGCGTTGTTTCCAACGCATTGATTTTAAAGGCAAACTTTCCAGAAAAGAAAATAGCTGTGGATGCATCTTGCTGTGCCGGTGTTTCACCGGCATCCCATAAAGCGGCATTGGAAACTATGAAAATGTGCCAAATTGATGTAATTAACGAATAAACAACAAACAAGCTAACCCTAACGGGTTAGCTTGTTTGTTGTTATATAAAAATTAGACAGGACATCCCGGTTGGGATATCCTGTCTAATGGTACGCCGGAAGGGACTCGAACCCCTGACCTACTGGTTCGTAGCCAGTCACTCTATCCAACTGAGCTACCGGCGCATAACGCATTGCTTAACGCGCTTGAGTATAATAGCACATCCTTTCCGAAAATGCAAGTCCTTTTTTAAAAAATATTTAATTTCTGTAAAAATTTTAAAAGCTTGGATTTGCTTGACGAAACATAGTCTCTGTTGTAAAATAGGAAACGATTTATGGAGGTGCCGTATGGTTGCGAAAGATGTATTCTCAAGGTTGCCTGCGGCACTTTTGCCGTGGTATTGTGCCAACAAAAGAGAGCTTCCGTGGCGTGGTGTTAAGGATCCGTATTATATCTGGATTTCAGAAATTATGCTGCAGCAGACCCGTGTTGAGGCTGTGAAAGGTTATTACGAGCGTTTTGTAACAAGACTTCCTACGGTGAAGCATTTGGCTGATGTTGAATATGAAATCTTGTATAAGCTTTGGGAAGGGTTGGGGTATTATACCAGAGCCCGTAATTTAAAGAAGGCAGCTGAGAAGATCCTTAGTCAGCATCAAGGTGTATTTCCTAAGTCTTATGAGGACGTGATTGCGTTACCTGGTGTCGGTGAGTATACAGCAGGTGCAATATGCTCAATTGCTTATAATATGCCCACGCCTGCGGTGGATGGAAATGTTCTTCGTGTTGCGGCAAGGCTACTTAATGATCATTCGCCCGTGGATACAGCGTCCTTTAGAAGATATATCCATCAAATGCTTTCTGAGGTGTATCCAAGTGATGCAGGGATATTTACACAGGCGCTTATGGAGCTTGGCGCTACAGTCTGCGGACCAAACCGTAAGGCACAGTGTGGAGCTTGCCCGTGTAATTCATTTTGCTTATCCTATGCAATGGGAACTGCTGATGATCTTCCTGTAAGATTGCCGAAGAGAAATAAACGCATTGAGGAGCGGACAGTGTTTGTTTTGGAATGCAATGGCGCTATTGCTCTGGAAAAGCGTGAGGAAAAAGGCTTGCTTGCAGGTATGTGGCAATTCCCAAATGTTTTGGGGAAATTAAATGAGCAGGCGGCGTTGGATTTGTTGGAGAGCACCGGCGTTTGCGTGCGCGAGATTGAAAAGACCGTAGAGCGCGAACACATATTTACTCATATTAAATGGGTAATGCGTGGCGTATATGTTGCGGTAAAAGAAAGAAATGATAAATTTAGTTGGTTTACTGTTGAGCAGCTTGAAAATGAAACAGCATTGCCGACAGCGTTTAAACAATTTTGCGAGAAGAGAGAGGTTGATAAAAATGAGTGAATGGTGGAAAGAAGCGGTCGTATACGAGATCTATTGTAAGAGTTTTTGTGATTCTGACGGTGACGGAATTGGTGATTTGAAAGGTGTAATTTCTAAACTTCCGATGCTGAAGGATCTTGGAGTGAATTGTATTTGGTTTGCGCCAATCTACACATCACCACAGGTTGATAATGGCTATGATGTGGCTGATTATCAGGATATTGAACCGGCGTATGGAACTCTCGAAATCTTTAAGGAACTTCTTGACAAGGCACATGCTATGGGCATCCGTGTGATTATGGATATGGTATTGAACCATTCCTCTGATGAACATAGATGGTTCCAGGAATCCAGAAAATCTAAAGATAACCCCTATCGTAATTACTATATCTGGAAAGCACCTCGTGAGGATGGCTCTGAGCCGAATAACTGGGGCAACTATTTCAAGGAAGGCAACGGCTCCATGTGGGAGTTTGATGAATTGACAGGGGAATACTATTTCCATCAGTACTCTGTTAAAATGCCGGACTTAAACTGGGAATATGAGCCTCTGCGAAAAGAGATCTACAAGATGCTCAACTGGTGGATCGATTTTGGTGTTGACGGATTCCGTCTTGATGTGATTTCAAGATTGAAAAAGTATCCCGGCTTCCCGGATAGTCCACAGAAGCCGGATCCGGTTACGGACAAGGGTCGCTTTGTTGCAGATCGCAATATGTGTACGGATGTGCCTGGTATTCATGATTTCCTTCACGAACTGTATACGGAGGTCTTTGGTAAGCGTGGTTGCTTTACTGTCGGTGAGGGTGCGGGAATCAACACTGACAATGCGCTGATGTATATTGCTCCGGAGCGGGGTGAATTGAACAGTGTGTATCACTTTGAAATGAGTAGTCGCTCCAGGCTTTCTATTTCTCCCGAACATTTCCGCAACGTCCAGAAAAAATGGGCGGCTGTTATGGAAAAGGGCGGTTGGGCTGTTCAGTACCTTTCTAATCACGACAGCGCCCGGCAGGTATCTTGTTACGGAAGTGACGGTGAATACCGTACCCGTAGTGCTAAGCTGCTGGGCACTCTGATGCATACAACGCCCGGTATCCCGTTTATTTATCAAGGTGAAGAAATTGGTATGACCAATGTTTATTTTGATAGTATTGAGGATTACAATTGTTGCTATACGCTTGGTGATTATGACACGTTGGTTAAGAACGGTGTTGCACCGGAAGATGCTATTAAGAAATTAGCACCCAGAAGCCGTGACAATGCAAGAACGCCTTATCAATGGACATCCGGCGACAATGCCGGCTTCACAACCGGTAAGCCCTGGATGAAAGTGAATCCTCGTTATACTGAAATCAATTTGGAAGCTGACCGTGCAAGTGATGATTCAATTTTTGCATACTATCAAAGGCTTACAGCTATGCGTAAAGAGAACCCTGCTATCATTCAGGGCGACCTGCAATTCTATCTTGAGCAACATCCCCAGCTTATTGTATATACCCGTAGCTGTGAGGATCAGACACTATTGGTGGTTGCAAATTACTCCGATGAAAAAGCCTCTGTGTCCTTGCCTTGTGTATTGAGCAATGGCAAATGGAATCGAATCCTTTCCAATACAGAGGGTAGATCTGCTGCTTTTGGAAGAGGGGAATTGGCTCCCTGGGAAGTGGAAGTATACACGCTGTCCTGATGGGAGGCTGTTATGCAAAATACCATTCTATCTGCGTTTCGCTGCGGAGGACAACATACGGTAGCCTCTGCGGATCTTGTTGATTGGCTTGCTTCTACCGATACGGATCGATCTTATTTGCCAATGATGCAGTATCGTTTGGCTGGAAGAGCTTCTGCGGAATGCGAAGATGTATACTACATTGCTATGGATGGGGATAAGATTTTATCCCGTCTGTGGTATGGCTGGGGTAAACATCCGAACGCTATTGGCAATTTCGGCAATTTTATGACGCTGGAGAATGCCCGAGGACAGGGTGTTGGCAAAAAATTACTGGAGTTGTGGCACAATGATCTTGAACAAGAACAGAACAAGCCACTTGGATTGTTTTGCTCTGCAACCAATGGTTACTTGATCGACCTTTACGGTGGCTATGGCTTTACTCAAGCTGTGATCAAACCTGGCTTCAGTATGCTTTATAAGCCTGTGGGCGACAGTCCTGCGACCTTTTTGGAGCTGTGTGAGGATTATTATTGTCAGGCGAAGAACTTGATTATAAAGCCTGCTACGGTCGGATGGCGTCATGAGATCGATTGCCTTCTAAAATTTGCACTGGTGTCTGATGGTGAATCCTTTGGACTGCCTGGTTGTAATTCTGTGGAAGAGACGATCGTTTGGCCGCACATTGGTGATGCGCAAATTCTCTTTACTGATAAAAATCGTGCAGTGGGTTGGTCATTTACGGGAGTGGATGGTGTTACATATTGGCAGATTCATCCAAAATTCAGAAATATGTTTAATGACTTACAAAAAGACAGAGGCTGAACAGCCTCTGCCTTTTTAATCTTCCACATGTACTAAACGTGCAACCAAACTGTTGGTGTGACGGTTTAGCTTGCGACGATATTCTCTTGGAGAGCAACCGACTTCTTTTCTAAATACTCTACCGAAATTGTGCGGTTCCATTCCTACTAAGTAGGAGGTATCGGTAATGTTGTGTTCCTGCATCAGCTGGCAGGCTTTTTGAATGCGCAGTCGAGTTAGATATTGGTACGGTGAGTAACCGGTTTTCTTCTTAAATAGATCTGAAAAATATGTACGTTCCAATCCGACCTGCTCTGCAAGACCAGAAACGGTGAGATTTTCCGGATAATGGATCTGCATAAGACCGATTGCCATATCAATCAATGAGCTTTTTTCTGTGGCAGGCTTGTTTTGTAGCATTACACCTAAAATGCCGTAGGCACAAGCTGTCTGACGTAATTGTGCACCTGCGTCACGACAAAGCCAAAGCTGCGCCAATTGCTCCATTAGACGACATATAGGTTGAAATAAAGATGGGGAAATGAAGGGCGATTGGGAAGTGATACCGGCGTTTTCAACGTGATTTCCAACTGAGATTCCATCAAATGCACACCAATAACCCTCTCTAGGATGCTTGCTGTCAGATGTATGCAGTACGGTATCTCCGGGAAGAAGCATATAACAGCAGCCTGCTGTAACCGGGTGCTTTGTGCCATTGATTGTTATTGAACCGGAGCCTCCGGTGCAGCACTCGAGGATATACACACTTCGGATTACCGGACCAAAGTGGCTGCCGGGTGCTGTAGTTTCTCGTTCTGCATAGATTACGCTGATATCCTCACGGGAGAGGCTGGGGTTGTACTTGTCCTGCATTTGAAACACTTCCAACAAATTGAGTAATTTAACCAACAAAAAGGCATTGAATGAGTGATTTAACTTTGTTACTATAATGCTATCATAAAATATCGAAAGGGGCAAGTATTATGTCTGAAAAGAAATTTAATGTAGCCGTGATCGGTTGTGGCAAGATCGCTACATCCCACCTGAGAGGTGTGGCAGCTAAACCAGAATGTGTCCTGTACGCTGTTTGCGATAATGCAACTGACAATCGTTTGCAGGAGCGTAAAGAAGAGTATGGTGCGCAGATTGCGGTGAAGGATTATAAGGAGTTGCTGGGCGATCCCAACATCGACTTTGTTATTATTACTGTCCCCGATAATTCTCATATGGAAATCGCTTGTGCATTTATGCGTGACGGTAAGGATGTTCTTTTGGAGAAACCTATGGCTCTGTCTCTGCCTGAGTGTGAGGAAATGCTGCGTGTTGAGAAGGAGACAGGCAAGCGTTTGATGGTTGGTCAGGTCGTTCGCTATAACTCAAAATTTGCTTATGTTAAGAAGCTTGTGGATGAGGGCGCAATTGGCGAGCTTGCTTTTGTTGAGAGTGAGTATGCTCATGACTACAGTGTTGCTCGTGGCTATAATGACTGGCGAGTCACCCCAGAGCGTGAGGGTATGATTGGTGGCGGCTGCCATGCTGTTGACCTTCTGCGTTGGATTGCCGGCAATCCAACTGAAGTTCACGCCTTTTCCAATCACAAATATCTCACGGACTGGCCTGTGAATGATACAACTATCGCAATTTATAAGTTCCCGAATGATGTTATCGGTAAGGTTTTTTGCGGTATTGGTGTTAAGCGTAATTACACAATGCGTACTTGTCTGTATGGCACCAAGGGCACGATTATTGTCGAAAGTAAGGAAGATGAGATCCGGCTGTTCCAGGTTGATGAAGAGGGAAAGGGTTACACGACTCCTAAGATGATCCCTGTTGAATCTGTTAGCCATAATATGACCGGTGAGATCAGCGACTTTGTCGATGCTATTATTGAGGGTCGTCCTAACCCCATTGCTGCCATCGAAGGTGCTTCTACTGTCGCTGTATGCCGTGCAACGGTTGAGTCTGCAAAGACCGGCGAGACTGTAAAGATCGTTTATCCCCAAATTTGATTTTACAGTGTACTTACCCCTGCAGACTGACTGCGGGGGTAAGTTGCTCTATTGGATAGGAAGTGATGCTTTGGATAATGAATTGCTTGCTCGGTTGAAGGCTGTTACAGATGAGGAAAAACGACTTATTGACGGTGATGACATTGATTGGAGCATTTATATGCAGAAGATGGGCAGTGTCATTAATGCACAAAAGCTGCTATCTTCCGGTAAGTTGATAACCTTAAGACCCCATACCCGTTTTGTCCGTTTTCCAAAGCATACCCATGATTATGTTGAAGTTGTCTATATGTGCAACGGCAAAACGAATCATTTAGTAAATGGACACAGTTTAGTCTTAAATCAAGGCGAATTGCTTTTCTTGCACCAAAACGCAATTCATGAGGTTTGTGAGGCTTCAGAAGAAGATATTGCGGTTAATTTTATCGTGTTACCGGATTTCTTTTTCGGTGTTCTTACAGAGCTTGGCGACGAAGAAACGCCGTTGCGCAGATTTCTGGTGGATTGCTTGTGCGGACATAATGTTGGTCCCGGTTATTTGCACTTTGAAGTTTCAAAGGTTAAACAGATTCAAAACCTTGTTGAAAATCTGATTTTTACATTGCTGGGTGATGGTCAATACAGACGGCGTTTAAGTCAGATGACAATGGCGCTACTGTTCCTGCAATTGCTTGGACATGCAGAAAAGCTGAGAAATGATAACCAAGAAGATGCATCAATTTTTAATGTTCTTCACTATGTTGAAACGAATTATATTTCAGGCACACTAGAAGAATTGGCGGAATTGCTCCATTATTCTGAGCCGTGGCTTTCTCGTGAGATCAAAAGGAAGACGGGAAAGACATTTACACAACTGATTCAAGAAAAACGATTGGCACAGGCAGCTTTCTTGCTAAAGCATACTGATCGCAACGTTGCAGAAATTTCGGTTGCGGTCGGTTATGAAAATATTAGTTATTTTCATAGACTGTTTGCTGAAGTGTACGGAAGAACGCCCCGATGTTACAGAATGCTAGAGAGGACGCTTTTTTAGACATTTTAAGACCTCCCTTTTTTTGTATTCCTGTTGTATACTCAAAGCAAAGTAGTGAAAGGGTGAATTTATTGTATTACTTAGCAATTGATATCGGAGCTTCATCCGGTCGTCACATAATTGGATGGAAAGAAAATAATGAGATTCACACAAAAGAGGTGTACCGTTTTCCCAATGGCGTTATTGAGAAAGATGGGCATCTTCTTTGGGATATTGATGCCTTGCTCATAGAAGTAAAGAAGGGAATAGAAAAGGCAAAGCGTGAGTTTTCTCCTATTTATAGCCTTTCTGTGGATACCTGGGGCGTTGATTATGTGCTGATGGAAAATGACAGAGAAATATATCCCGTATATTCTTATCGCGACGAGCGAACACAAAATGTTATCCCAGAAGTCCACAATAAGATTCCATTTGATAAATTATACAGCGTAACCGGTTGTCAGTTTCAATGTTTCAACACGATCTATCAGTTGTATGACGATAAAATTAACGGTAGGTTAGATCGGGCAACAGATATGCTGATGATCCCTGAGTATTTGCTGTATAAATTGTGTGGTGTGAAGGCACGGGAATATACCAATGCTACTACCACGGGTATTATAAATGGACTTACCGGGCAATTTGATGAAGAAATAATTTCGATGTTGGGGTACCCGCAGCGATTGTTCCCAAAGCTATCCGATCCGGGAACGGTAATCGGTGAATACGAAGGCATCAAGTGTGTGTTGTGCGCAACACATGATACCGCATCTGCTGTGGAAGGAATACCGATGATCGGTAACCATCCCTATATCTCATCCGGTACCTGGAGCTTGTTAGGAATTAAGCTTCAGAAATCTGTTATGGATTCAAATAGTCAGATGTCAAACTTTTCTAACGAGGGTGGCGTTGGCTATATTCGTTATCAAAAAAATATTATGGGTATGTGGCTTATCAATTTTCTTCAAAAGGAGCTCTGCCCGCAATTGTCCTTTAATGAAATCGTTGAGCTTGCGCAAAAGAGTTCTTGCGATGTGCTGGTAGATGCCAATGCACCTGATTTCCTGTCTCCCAAAAGTATGAAGGATGCATTTGACAGTGTTACAAATCATTCTTTGCAATCAGTCTGCGATTATTTCTGCTGTGCATATCGCAGCTTGGCGGCTTGCTATGCAAAATCGATTGCGGAGTTGGAGGCAAACACCAATCAAAAATACGAAAAACTGTACATCGTTGGCGGTGGTGCCAATAACGAGTATTTAAATTGTCTCACAAAAGAATTTACCGGAAAAGAGATTATAGCACTCCCTATTGAAGCGACTGCACTGGGAAATTTGAAGATACAAATGGAGGTATGATCTATGTCATATTCTGAAGCTAAAGTAAAGTACGCAGCTGTTGGTGTTGATACAGATGCTGCAATTGAAAGACTGAAAACTGTTCCTATAGCACTTCACTGCTGGCAAGGAGATGATGTGCGTGGATTTGAATCTGCGAAGGATAAGCAGTTAACGGGAGGGATCCAGACTACCGGAAATTATCCGGGCAGAGCAAGAACTCCGGAAGAAATGATGGCGGATATTGACAAGGTGATCTCTCTGGTGCCTGGTCAAGTGAAGATGAATCTTCACGCTTGCTATGCCATTTTTGACGAGGAAAATCCCTGGGTGGATCGGGATAAGCTTGAGCCGAAGCACTTCCAAAAATGGGTTGACTTTTGCAAGGAAAGAGGATTGGGGTGCGACTTTAATCCTACGTTCTTCTCTCATCCCAAATGTGACCCCTTGACCCTCTCCAGCCCCAATGAGGAAACCAGAAAGTTCTGGGTTGAGCACGGTAAAGCCTGTATAAGAATTTCCAATTATTTGGCAGATTCTCTTGGCCAACCCTGTGTGATGAACATATGGACAGGCGATGGTTTTAAGGATATTCCTGCGGATCGTATTGGTCCGAGACTTCGTTATAAACAGTCTTTTGACGAAATTCTGTCTGAACCGTTTGACCCGGAAAAGGTTTATCCCTGCGCAGAGAGTAAAGTTTTTGGAATTGGCGTTGAGAGCTATACTGTAGGTAGTGCGGAATGGTGCATTAAATATGCGGATTCAAGACCGGATTGCATTTGCCTTATGGACAACGGTCACTATCATCCTACGGAGGTAGTCTCTGACAAGATTTCTGCAGTTCTTGCTTATGATAAGAAAATGGCACTTCATGTAACTCGTGGCGTACGCTGGGACAGTGACCACGTAGTGCTGTTTGACGACGAAACAAAAGAATTGTGCAAAGAAATTGTTCGTTGCGACGGATTGGATCGTGTATTTATCGCACTGGATTATTTTGATGCATCTATTAATCGCATCAGTGCATGGGTCACCGGTTTCCGCAACCTGCAGAAGGCACTGCTTTTTGCTATGCTTGAACCTAGTAATCTTCTCAAGGAGCTTCAGGATCAAGGTAATTGGACGAAACTGATGGTAATGCTGGAAGAACAGAAAACTATGCCCTTTGGCGATGTTTGGGATGAATACTGCAGAGTTTGCGGCAAGCCCGAGGATGGGTACTGGTTTGCTGAAATTGAAAAATACGAAAACGATGTATTACTTAAGAGAGAGCAAGCATAAGAAACTAACTGAATCAATGAAATTTTTCTGTGCGAAAAATTTGAAGGAGATTTGATATGGCTAAAAAGAATTTGATTCCTGTTGAAATGAAGTTAAAGGGATGCATCGATAGCACTGCTGACTTTTTGCAACGCGAACAGCTTATGGATCGTGAATTGTGGAAGCGCTTTGTAGACCAATATCGAAATGGTTTGGACGGCGAAAACCGTGGTTGGCGAGGTGAGTATTGGGGAAAAATGATGCGAGGCGCCGTGCTGGTCTATGAATACACAAAAGATCCGGCTTTGTATGCATTACTTACCGAAACTGTTCGCGATATGTTGACTGTGATGGAAGCCGACGGTAGAGTGTCTTCTTATTCCAGAGAGACAGAGTTCGACGGTTGGGATATGTGGAGCAGAAAATATGTTATGCTGGGTATGGAATATTATTTGGATATCTGTACCGATGATGCACTTAAGGATTCGATTGTATCGTTCCTTTGTGCGTTGCTGGACTATATTATGCTTCACATTGGCCCTGGCAAGAAGTGTATCACAGCTGCCAGCCGGGCTTGGTTGGGTGTAAACTCTTCTTCTATTCTGGAGCCTGTTGTGCGGCTGTATCGGCTTTCTAACAACCAAAAATATTTGGACTTTGCGTCCTATATTGTGGCTGAGGGTGGCGCTGAGGGAGTCAACATCTTTGAACTTGCCTACAAGAATGAGGTGTATCCGTATCAGTATGGTGTCAGTAAGGCCTACGAGATGATGAGCTGTTTCGAGGGTCTTCTGGAATACGCCTTGATTACAGGAAACGAAAAGCATTTTACTGCATGCGTAAACTTCGGAAAAGCAGTTATGGAGAGTGATGTTAGTATTATTGGCTCCAGTGGCTGTACACATGAGCTATTTGATCATTCCACGGTACGTCAGACCGCATATGAACCGGGAGTTATGCAGGAGACTTGCGTGACAGTAACATGGATCAAGTTTTGCAGCCGCTTGCTGGCGGTAACAGGGGATGTTGTTTTTGCGGATGCGATGGAAAAGTCGTTCTATAACGCTTATCTCGGTGCTCTTAATACTCAGCACAATGCCTGTGATTACATCAGAGAACGCTATGTTGTTAAAACGCCTGTGGATGGACTTAAGGACACATTCCTGCCGTTTGATAGCTACAGTCCTTTGCGTGCCGGGAAACGTGGCCAGCTCGTTGGTGGCTTGCAGTTGCTGAAAGATAAGAGTTATTATGGTTGTTGTACCAGTATCGGTGCTGCTGGTGTCGGTATTATGGCTAAGTTTATGGTGATGGAATATAAGAATGGTATTAGCCTTGAGTTTTACGAGAAGGGAAGTGTTAATGTCTGCCTCAATGGAAGAAATATCCAATTGAGCATTGAAACGGATTACCCTGTTGGCGATACTATCTCAATAACGGCTTCCGAAGCGGTTAATCTTTATTTGCGTATCCCTGCCTGGTGTGATGCTCCCGAAGCAAATTGTGCATATACCATTGAGGACGGCTATATGTTAATAACCGATGCTACTTGCGTTGCACTGAAGCTGCCTATGGAGGTGCATCCTGTATTGCCTCAAACCTGGACAGAGGATGTGATCTGGGTAAGCAGAGAGAATCCTCCTGCTGGTTGGAGTACTACTACTCCTAAAACTGTATATCACAATGATGATGAAGATGATTTTGTGGCATTTACCAGAGGACCGCTTACCTTGTGTGCAGATTCACGTACAGGAAAATCTGCCGACAGCGTGTTTTCGCCGGTGATGCCGCCGAAGGCAGAGTTGTCTGATGTTCGTGAGATCGTATCGGGAGAGTCTTGCTTGGTGCGATGTGAACTTGAGAGTACAAACGGTGAAACGATTACGCTTGTTGATTACGCCTCCGCGGGTAAGGATTGGGAAACGGATATTGCAGCGTGGCTGCGTACTAAGTGATTTTATTAACCCCGGAATGCGATTGCATTCCGGGGTTAAATCTATGAAAAAGTGAAAATATTTAAGGATAGATAAAAAGAACGAACTTTTGTTAGGCAAAAGTTCGTTCTTTTTGGCGGAGAGTTAGGGATTCGAACCCTAGGTTCCTTTCGGAATCACTAGTTTTCAAGACTAGCTCCTTAAACCGCTCGGACAACTCTCCGTGTGCGGCTAATCATATCATTATGAGAAGAAAAAGTCAAGTCAGCTCTTTTTATATTTTGATTCCACTTTCTTCTTAGTGCCGTCAGGGTAAACAATATATGTGTTATCCAGCTGACCTGTAAGACTTGCCTTAACAGAGTCTATATAGATTCTGCGCAGTTTATCTCTTTCAGCCAGTTCTTCGCTGTTCAAACCTTCTGTTTTTGCTTTCTTTGCAAGTTCGTTGATCCTTGCGATCACTTTATCCATTTCCATAATAATACCTCAGATATAGCGGTCAATGACCACAGATATACGGCCCTTCTTTGTTTGATTGCCGATGGTTTTTAATTTAATTTTTCCAAGTCCACGAACAGAAATCTTTGCACCTTCTGTTACTGCTTTATCGGGTTTTTCGCAGGGAAGTCCGTCAATAGATGCTTTTCCTGCACAGATCATCTGAGTGGCAATACTTCTGCTAATGCGAAAACCGGAGGATATGATGCTGTCTAATCGCACAGATGCGACTGTGTCTCTTATCTCTTTGGTCTCTGCTTCTGTGATTTGCGCTTCCTTTAACGATATCCGGTCAATATGAAGCTTTGTTCTGCCGGCGCTGATAAAATTTTGGATGATATATGGTGCGATTTCAGCGGTAACAAAAAAATCACAGTATCCTTTTCCTACGCAAATATCTCCTATGGTTTCTCTGGAGATGCCGATTCCCATCAATGCGCCTAAAAAATCTCTATGAGAGGGAGTGTCTGCTTCGTAGAATGTAGCTCGAAGACAAACTATAGGACTGTCATCATCAGTCAGAAAGTTCTCGTTAAGATATTCGGGCAGATATACAAGCATCTTTCTTTCTGCATCGGCATACCCACCGAATGAGCACAAACCATCATAATTACCGAAAAGATACCTCGTCATATCAAGTTCTCGCAATGAAAGGAAGCTGGTGTTGGAAATTGTATTTCTACGAATTCCTGCATGAATCTTATCCCAAATTTTTGCAAGCAAAACCTTGTCTTCCGGATTATGTGCGATTTTTTCGATATTTGCTCTGTC
Source organism: Faecousia sp. (assembly GCA_045651005.1). Lineage (GTDB taxonomy): Bacteria > Bacillota > Clostridia > Oscillospirales > Oscillospiraceae > Faecousia. Next base: position 53,620 of record JAZRRS010000008.1, on the reverse strand, counting down.
CATTTCATCACCAATGGTATTATATCACAGACTTTTTGTATTGCAAGGTTGATTTTTATAAGATATAATGTAATTGAGGTGATAATATGATTGTTGGTATTATCGGCGGTGGCGCCTCCGGTATGGCGGCCGCAATTTCTGCGGCGAGAGATTTGAATGTTCAAGTCAGACTCTACGAACGCCAGGCAAGGGTGGGGAAAAAACTTATGGCTACCGGAAACGGTAGATGTAATTTGTCGAATTCAAATCTTGACATAAGTCATTACCACGGTGATAACACTGGGTTTGCATCTTATGCGCTGCAAAATTTTGATTCTATTAAGGTCTGTGCTTGGTTTCGCGACCTGGGCTTATATACAGTGGAGGAAAACTCCGGAAGGATCTATCCATATTCCGATCAGGCAAATTCAGTAGTTGATGTTCTTCGTTTGGCGTTAAATAAGGAAAATATCACGGTTTTAACCGGCAATGAAATTGCGAAAATTCGTCGCAAGGATGAAGGGTTTCTGATAAACGATACAGACTTCTGCGATCGTATTATTATAGCTTGTGGGGGATTGGCTGGAACAAAACTTGGCGGAACAATGTCTGGTTATAAATTGCTAAACAAGCTTGGGCATAAATCGACTCAACTGCGACCAAGTCTAGTGCAGCTCAAATGCTCCTGGCCTGCAGTAGTGTCATTAAAAGGGGTTAGATGTGAATGCGGCATGCAGATTTTGCATAATGGGGATCGTTATGCATCTGCGAACGGTGAATTGCAGTTTACGGATTATGGCATTTCCGGACCCGTGGTGTTTGAAATGTCCAGAGATGTGTGTCGCGAAAAAGGTCGTTGGGTTGCTAAGATAGACTTTATACAAAATCTTTCTGCTGAAGAACTGCGAAGGGAACTTCTTGTACGAAAAAATCGAAACCTGCCTATGGATGAATTGTTTACCGGTATTATTCATAATAGATTGGGAAGGGTTTTGACAAAGGCAGCTGGTGTAAACGGTACTACCACTGGGCAACTTGCACAGCAAGAGATCGAATGCCTAGTGGAGAACGTTAAAGCGTTCGAGATTTTGCTTACAGAACCTATGGGAATGGATCATGCACAGGTAACTGCCGGTGGTGTGATCACAGATGATTTTAACCCGGAAACAATGGAGAGCAAGTTGGTGCCCGGTCTATATGCTTGCGGTGAAGTTCTTGATGTTGATGGTGACTGTGGTGGCTACAATCTTCAATGGGCGTGGGCATCGGGTATTTTGGCCGGTTTAAATGCAGGGATGGTGAAATAATGATCCGTATAAGGGAAATATCTTTTCCACCGGAACACAATGTGGCACAATTATCTTTTGAAGCTGCACGACTTTTGAAAGTGTCCAATTCAGCTATTCATAAACTTGAAATTGTTCGTCGCAGTGTGGATGCAAGAAAGAAGCCGGATGTGCGTATTGTGTATACCGTTGATGTGCAGATCGACGGAAACGAAGCGAAAGTGTTGAAACGCAGCGGATGTAAACGGGCAATTATTGCACCGGTATCGTTCTATAAGGTCACAACTGCTAAATCACAGCCCGAGCATCGACCGGTTATTGTCGGGTTTGGTCCTGCAGGAATGTTTGCCGCTTTGGTGCTGGCAATGGCTGGTCTGAGACCTCTTGTGTTGGAGCGTGGTGAGGACGCACAGACTCGTCATCGCAAGGTGGAACATTTTTTTGAGACAGGTGAACTCGACTTAAAAAGCAATGTTCAGTTTGGTGAGGGTGGAGCCGGAACTTTCTCGGATGGAAAACTAAATACCGGTTTGAATAATCCCAGAATTGGTTGGGTGTTGGAACAATTTGTTGCAGCGGGTGCAGCAGAGAATATATTATTTGATGCAAAGCCGCACGTGGGAACGGATGTGCTATTAACGGTTGTTCAAAACATACGGCAGAAGATCATTTCTCTTGGTGGTGAGGTGCGGTTTTCTTCTCTTGTGACGGGGATTATGACAGAGAATGGAAAAATGTGCGGTGTAACCCTGGACAACGGAGAGAAGATCCCTGCAGATCGCGTGATATTTGCCATTGGACACAGTGCCAGGGATACATTTGAGATGCTGTTGTCATCCGGTATTCAGATGGAGCCGAAGCCGTTTTCTATGGGTGTCCGGATCGAACATCCGCAGCCTATGATCGATGAATCTCAGTATGGAAAATGCGACCCCGTTTTACCGCCTGCTGATTATAAGCTTGTCAAACATTTGGATGAAGAAACAGTGTACACTTTCTGTATGTGTCCCGGTGGTTATGTTGTGGCTGCTGCGTCTGAATCAGGCGGCGTTGTTACCAACGGAATGAGCTATGCTGACCGCAGTGGTGAGAACGCCAATGCTGCATTGCTTGTCACGCTGAATCCTAAGGATTTTCCTTATGATGGTCCACTGGGTGGTGTAAAATGGCAGCGTGATATTGAACATACTGCGTTTGTGGCAGGAGGATCGAGCTATCGTGCGCCTGCACAGACTGTGGGCGATTTTATTAAAGGGAAACCCAGCACAAATGCTGCTGGCGTAAAACCGACTTATCGTCCGGGAGTGACGTGGTGCGACTTGCACGATGTACTTCCGTATAAAATCACAAGAGCCTTGAAAGAGGCACTGCCGTTGCTTGACGGCAACCTGAAAGGATTTGCCTCATCTGATGCAGTTTTAACAGCTCCTGAGACAAGGAGTTCTTCACCGGTTAAGATCATGCGCAATGAAGGAAAGCAGTCTGTAAGCTTATGTGGACTTTATCCTGCGGGCGAAGGTGCAGGTTATGCCGGAGGAATTATGTCCGCTGCTTTGGATGGTATGGCTTGTGCAGAGGCAATTATATCTGAGTTTTAAATGTGAAACACCCCGGAAAAACTTCCGGGGTGTTTAACTGTTATTTAGGAAGTATTGAATAGAGGGTAACAGCCGAAACGATTTGAACTGAAATAATAAAGGGAATACCAATGGTGAATTTTGGATGCTTCGTTTTATGTCTTGCTGTGTACATACCTGCAAGGCATCCAAAGCTGCCGCCTATTAATGCCATTACCAGAAAGGTGCTTTCTGAAATGCGCCAGAGGTTATTTTTTGCCCTGTGTTTGTCGATATGCATAAGAAGAAAACCGGTAGCATTAATTATAATCAGGAAGATATAGAGCAGAGTCATTTGAAATCCTTTCGGGAGGTCGAAACTATGAGAATAATGTTGTTGGTAATTTGTATGTTTGCGTTATTAACAGGATGCGGCACAGTAGAAACTTTTGAGAACATTTCTGATGAAGTGATAACACCTGTGAGTTCTGTTCAATATGAACTGAAACTTACATTGCCTGAGGGGGCAGCAGAGCCTGTAATGGAATCGGGAGAAGGTGGAGAATTGTTTTGCTGCGAGAATTTCTGGATTTCCACCAATATACTACCTGGCGGTGATATGGAACGCACCCTGAAAGAAGTTACAGGGCTTGAGAAGAATGCGCTCAGAGGCGTCCAAACTATGGATGGTGCGTATAAAAGATTTGAATGCGTTTGGACGGCCGCCGGGGAGGGGAAGGAGCAGGTGTGCAGGTCTGTTATTCTTGATAATGGATTCAATCATTATGCGGTCACAGCTTCCTGTGATTATGATATGGCAGGTGTTTTGCCCAAAGATATCCAATCTGTGTTGGATTCTGTTATGCTCATTAATACTGATTAAGGGCTTCCCGGCAAAGATTGCGGCAGGCATCAATTACCGAGTCGGGGAAGAGAATCTTTGCTTTATTACCAAAACCGACTACCCAACTTAAAAACATAGGCGATACGGCAACATTAACGGTGAAATTAAAGTATTCGTCGCCATCGGGGATCATCATCGTATCCTTGCCGAACCGATCAATTACCACATTGATCAAACTTTTATGGAAACGTAGCTTAACATCAGTAGTTTCGCCTGAATACATCTGAAAAAGCTTGTTGGCATATTCGTTGAGGGATTTGCCGGTTAACTCGGGGCAGGGAAGTCGCTTTTCAGATGATAGTTGTATATCGGACATACGATCCACTCTGTAGGATGTAATTCCGTGACGCTCTGAATAGGCAAGCAGATAGCAGTTTTGATTATCCTGGCAAAGTCCGTAAGGGCTTGCCAGGTATTCTTTTTCTCTGTAGCAGCGTTTTCCACCCAGATCCCAGTCGAAGTACTGGAAGCAAATCTGGAGATTTTGGAAAATAGCTTCCTGTATGGTGTCAACATTATAGTATATTGACTCGTTCATACTTTTTACACGTCCGGATACCAGCACATTTCTACGCATTAGACCGGCATCGTGTTCGTTACATTGTGTGCAAAGCTTTTCAATTAATTCGTGGGATTTCTTTTCTGTAAGATAGCGGCTGGATTGAACAGCATCAATAAGAAGTTTTAATTCCGGCAATTCAAAATTACGTGACGCTATATAATAGCCACCGTTTTTGCCGGATAAGGAGATAATGTCGATACCATAGTCCTGTAGTGCAGCAATGTCAGAATATACCGTTTTGCGGTCACAGGAAATGTTATGATCTCGGCCCAGTGCGGCGATCAGCTCAGAAGCACGAACCGGGTGGCTCTCGTGAGAGTTCTTTTGCAGATAGTCAAGTATGTAAAAGATCTTCAGCTTTTGATTATCGGATTTTGGCATATTCTTACCTCCATTTGGTTTGGAAATAGTTATATGTCCATTATATCACACAGACAGTGAAATGGAATACGGAAATTGATTTTTTTTGCGAAATGTGTTATGCTATGTTCCAAAGGAGATGATAATTATGATATATGCCGGTTGCCATTTATCTGTTAGTAGTGGCTTCTTATCCACCGTTCGAACAGCTGAATCTATCGGTGCAAATACATTTGCTTTTTTTACTCGCAATCCCCGTGGCAGTAAAGCACGAAAAGAAGATCCTGTTGATGCACAGGAAGCGGTGGCTGCACTGAAAAACGGAGGCTTTGGTCCGTTGGTCGCACACGGTGCTTACACTATGAATTTATGTACTGCCGATTCAGATGCCAGAGCGTTTGCCTGCGATGTTCTTTGTGACGACCTTCGCAGAATGGCAGCACTTCCGGGTAATTACTATAATTTTCATCCGGGTAGTCACGTAGGTCAAGGCGTTGAAACGGGCATATCTCAAATCTGCGATGCTCTGAAGAAGGCACTTGCACCTAACTATCCGGTTACGGTTCTGCTGGAAACAATGGCAGGAAAAGGAAGCGAGATTGGTGGTAAATTTGAGGAGATCAAAGCAATCATCGATGGCGTCGGAAATGATGATGTTGGTGTTTGCTTGGATTCTTGCCATATTTTTGATGGTGGTTATGATATCGTTAATGACCTAGATGGAGTACTTGCGGAATTCGATCGAGTAATCGGTCTTGATAGGTTGAAGGCACTGCATTTGAATGATTCGAAGAATCCATATGCTAGCCATAAGGATAGACATGAACTTTTGGGAGATGGCAGCTTGGGATTGGATACATTTCACAACATTGTTAACCATCCGGTCTTGAAAAAATTGCCTATGATATTGGAAACCCCCAACGAACTTCCCGGTTATGCGAAAGAAATTGCAATACTTCGGGAGATGGAGACTGATCTTGTGAGGTGAAAATTGTGACGGATATGATATCCGCTATTTTAAACGCGCCGCAAACCTATATCAACGTATACATTGCTGCACTGCGTTGGATCGTACCAATTTTGGCGGGTGTCTTGCTTTTTCGTTGCATTGGCCCGTTGATATCTTTTAGGCGTGAACCGGAGATCTGGGCACGATTGATTCTTCCGAATGACAGAAAGCTTTCTGTGACGCACTGGGAAAATGTCATTGGGCGGAGTAAACAAAGCGATATTGTGGTTGATTATCCAACTGTTTCCAAATCTCATGCTGTTTTAACACGATATGATGATGGAAGCTGGAGCATTGCAGACGCTGACTCTAAGGATGGCGTTTGTGTGAATGGTAAGCGTATTTCTTTGAGAGCACTTGCACCCAATGATGTGATTACCATTGGTGGTGTTGATATGGTCCTGCAGCCAATTTCTCATAGACAGGAAGAAAAGCTTGCAGACTTGCGAACTAAGTCATCTTCGGTTGTTGCGAATTTCTCCAATCTGATCTTGCTTACACTGATTCAGATTGTGTGTGCGCTGGGCTTTCTTTTGGGCTGTGAGCCTGAAAACGCAATATCGATTCTGCTGGGTTTCGGTGGGATATCTCTTTGTCAATGGTTGTTGCTGCTGTTTTATATTTGTATACGCAGAGTATCATTTGAGGTTGAAACGATTGCGTTCCTTTTGTGCACTATGGGAATGTGCATTATTTCTACTGTAGCACCAGGGGAGGCAATCAAACAACTGATTGCTGTTGTTCTTGGTCTCGTGCTGTTTTTGCTTGTTGGCTGGTCTTTGCGTGATTTGGAGAGAGCTAAAAAGTTTCGCTATTTAGCGGCTGGTGCCGGTATTTGTTTTCTGCTGGTCACCTTGCTTTTTGGACAAGAGTATTATGGGGCCAAAAACTGGCTTGTTATTGGTTCGATGTCGCTTCAACCGTCGGAACTTAGTAAGGTCTGTTTTGTTTATGTTGGTGCATCCGCTATGGATCGAATTATGACAAAGAAGAATCTTTTTTCGTTTATTGTATATTCAGTTGTTCTTTGCGGTTGTTTGGCGATTATGAACGACTTTGGTACGGCTTTGATTTTCTTCTGCGCATTTCTTGTGATTGCGTATATGAGATCCGGCAGTGTTGGTACCATTGCACTTGCCTGTACCTCCCTTGGTTTTGCCGGCGTGGTTGCGTTAAAAATTGCACCACATGCTATGCGTCGTTTTGAGGCGTACAGACATATATGGGAGGATCCTCTTGATGCTGGTTTCCAGCAGACGCGAGCATTAATGTGTATGGCGTCCGGAGGCCTTCTCGGTGTCGGTGCAGGGAAAGGTGAAATGAAAGGGATATTTGCTGCTGATTCTGATGTAGCTGTTGCTACGCTGGCTGAAGAGTGGGGGCTTCTTATTCTGATAATCGTTGTACTATCAATTGTTGCACTTGGTATTTTTGTGGTGCGTAGTGCGGCTGTTGGTAGAAGTAGTTTTTACACCATTGGTTCCTGTACAGCTGTAAGCATTCTTCTTGTACAAGTGATTCTGAATGCACTGGGAACCGTGGATGTTTTGCCTTTGACGGGTGTAACATTTCCGTTTTTATCCAATGGTGGTTCAAGTATGATCGGTGCGTGGGGCTTGCTTGCGTTTATAAAAGCTGCAGATACCCGACAAAACGCCAGTTTTGCAGTTCGACTTGCCAAGATAGGAGGCGGTTCGGATGAATAGGATTGCAGGCAGAGCGTGGATCACTATGCTTTTTGCGTTTGTGCTGTTGGGCGGATTTGTGTTCTTTTTGTGTGAGTATACAGCCAACGCTGGGGATTGGGTCGTGTTTTCTGGATCTCCGCACTTGTACAACAGTGGAACAATTGATTGCGGCGTTGTTACAGATTCTGATGGATTTATTCTTCTGGATATGCGTGATGGTCGTAGTTACTCTAATGTTTCTGAAATTCGCAGTTCAACTGTGCATTGGGTTGGGGACCGCTATGGAAATATTGACGCGCCGGTGTTGCCATATTACTCAGAGGAAATATCCGGATTTGATATGATCAACGGTGTATACAATTATGGCAACAATTCCGGCACAACTCGGTTGACATTATCCGCGGATGTGCAAATTGCAGCTATGCAGGCGTTGGGTGATTATAAGGGAACTGTTTCTGTATATAACTACAAGACCGGTGATTTGATATGCGCTGTATCTGCACCCAACTATGACCCTGACAACGTACCGGATCTGGATGCGGATTCTGCCGGTGCATATGAAGGTGTTTATATTAATCGTTTTACCCAGTCGGTTTATACTCCCGGTTCTATCTTCAAGATCGTCACATTGGCTGCGGCATTGGAAACGATTCCAAATGTCAGAGAACTTACATTTTCTTGCTCCGGCGAATACTCCATTGGTGCGGACAATATTACCTGTGAAACTGCACATGGACAGCAGAGCCTGAAAACTGCTTTTTGCAACTCCTGTAACTGTGCATTTGCTGAGATTGCGTTACAATTGGGTGGCGAAACCCTTAGCAGATATGTGAATCAGTTCGGTTTGACAGAAAGTATTACTTTTGACGGTATTACTTCTGCATCCGGTAAATATGACGTAATGGATGCTGCGGACGTCAATGTTGCGTGGAGTGCAGTGGGTCAATACAATGATCTCACTAACCCTGCGGTTTTTCTGAACTTTGTTGGTAGCATTGCGAACGGGGGCAGGGGATTGACACCTCATTTGGTGGACGAGATATCCGTTGGCGGTGCGGTTACCTATAAGGCAAAAACAGACCTTAATGAACGGATAATGTCGACATTAACTGCAGCGACGATCCAAGAGTATATGGCATATAACGTTACTGAGAAATATGGAGAAGAAAATTTTTACGGAATGAATGTCTGTGCTAAGACCGGAACGGCTGAGGTCGGTGGTGAAAAGAAGCCCAATGCCATGTTTGCCGGTTTTGTTTCAGATGAGAAATATCCGTTTGCATTTGTTATTTGCGTAGAGAATGCAGGTTATGGCAAAACTGTCTGCGTTCCTATTGCGGCTAAGGTGCTTGCTGCTTGTAAGAGTCATTACGATAAGCCTTAATGGACGAATTTGTATGGTATATACAAAATTTCTTTTCAAAAAAAAGTTATTTTTGTTCTTTCGGTGGTTGACAAATGTGCGCGACTGAGATACAATAGGCTTACTTCATCACATTAAATTGCTATGAAGAAAGTGTTGCATTTTAGAAGCTTTCTTTATATAATGATGAACGACCATTTTTTAGTAAGGAGATCCTAGTTATGAAAAAGTTAATCGCTCTTTTGATGACCGCAGTCATGGTCGTCGCAATGTTCGTTGGTTGTACTGCTTCTGATACCCCCAAGGCAACAGAAGGCGCAACAAACCCGACCGGTGAAGCTACTGAGAGCAAAGCTGCTGAAGGCGCTATTAAGTTGGGCATGTGTGGTCCTCTGACTGGTGGTGCTGCCGTTTACGGTACTGCCGTTAAGGAAGGTATTGAGATCGCTGTTGAGGAGATTAACGCTCTTGGCGGTTTGCAGTTTGAACTGAAGACTGCTGATGATGAGCACAATGCTGAGAAGGCTATCAATGCATACAACTCTCTCCTGGACTGGGGTATGCAGATTATGGCAGGCCCTGTTACTACAGCTCCTTCCACCGCTGTTGCAGGCGAGTGTGCAGCTGACGGCATCTTTATGCTGACTCCTTCTGCATCCGGTGTCGATGTTATTGAAGCTGGCGACAATATTTTCCAGATCTGCTTCACTGACCCCAATCAGGGTACTGCTTCTGCTGACTACATCGCTGAGCACAAGTTGGGCACCAAGATCGGTGTTATCTATGACTCTTCCGATGCATACTCCTCCGGTATCTATGAGAAGTTCAAGGCTCAGGCAGAGACCGTTGGTTTGGAAATCGTTTGCGCTGAGGCATTTACTGCAGATAACAAGTCTGACTTGACCAACCAGGTCACCGCTTGCCAGAAGGCTGGTGCAGATCTTGTGTTCCTGCCGTTCTATGCTGTTGAAGCTGCACAGGTTTTGACCTATGCGGATAAGATTGGTTATGATCCTCTGTTCTTTGGTTGCGATGGTATGGATGGCATTCTGACTACTGAAGGTTTTGATCCTGCTCTGGCTGAAGGCTTGATGCTCCTGACTCCCTTCTCCGCTGACTCCGAGGATGAGAAGACACAGAACTTTGTTAAGAAGTACCAGGAGAAGACCGGTATCATTCCTAACCAGTTTGCTGCCGATGCATATGACGTTGTCTATGCTATTTACGAGGCTTGCGTTGCCGGTGAGGTTACTGCTGATATGTCCGCTGAGGAAATCAACGAGATTTTGGTGGAGCAGTTCACTACTATGACCTTTGATGGTCTGACTGGTGAGGGAATGACCTGGGAGGCGACCGGTGAAGTGTCCAAGAGCCCTATGGCTGTTGTGATCGAAAACGGTGTCTACGTTGGTAAGGAATAATCCGTAAATTAATCTTTCGTATTGAAGCTGGGTGGGGGCTTTTGTCCCCATCCGGCTCTCTGCGTGATTCCCCATGATTGCGACAGTCTATGAGAGGGAGTCGTGTCGGCTCCTTGTCATCGGCTGTCGGGAAAGAGAGGAAAAGAATTGAGCTTTATTCAGTATATGATTAACGGAATCAGTATTGGTGCAGTGTATGCGATCATTGCGCTGGGCTATACTATGGTCTATGGTATTGCCAAAATGCTGAACTTCGCACACGGCGATGTTATTATGGTCGGTGCTTATATATCCTTCAGTGCCACGTCCTATATGGGGGTTCCTGCGATTCTCAGTATTTTTATTGCTATGGGCGTTTGTACTATCCTTGGTATTATTATCGAAGGTCTGGCATACAAACCTTTGCGTGGTACATCCAGTCTTGCTGTTTTGATTACTGCCATCGGTGTCAGCTATTTTCTGCAGAATGTTGCTCAGCTGATCTGGGGAGCGACTCCCAAGAATTTTACCAGTATTGTTACCTTTGATCCGATTAGTCTGTTTAATGGTCAGATCACCATCACAGGTGAGGTCATAATCACAATTGTTGCATGTGTCCTTATTATGCTGGCCCTTCACTTCTTTACAACAAGAACAAAGACCGGCAAGGCAATGCGTGCTGTATCGGAGGATCGGGACGCAGCTCAGCTTATGGGCATTAATGTTAATCGTACAATTTCTACGACCTTTGCTATTGGTTCAGCATTGGCTGCGATTGCCGGCGTGCTTCTGTGTTCCACTGTTCCTACACTTCAGCCTACAACCGGTTCCATGCCTGGTATTCGTGCATTTACAGCTGCTGTGTTTGGTGGCATTGGATCCATTCCGGGCGCAATGCTGGGCGGAATCCTTTTGGGTGTTATTGAGACCTTCAGTAAGGCTTATCTGTCTTCCCAGTTTAGTGATGCGATTGTATTCCTGGTGTTGATTATTGTTCTGCTTGTTAAGCCTGCAGGCCTGCTGGGTAAGCAGGTGCAGGAGAAGGTGTGAGGTGTTATATGAGAATTAAGAATGATCGTAAGACACTGATCACTAACTACGCTACGTATGCACTTGTTACAATTGCGTTTATTGTTTTTCAGATTCTCTCTGAAGAGAAAATGCTCTCAAGATCTATGCAGGGTTATTTGATCCCCATTTGTGTGTATATAGTTCTTGCGGTATCATTAAACCTTGTTGTCGGTATATCCGGTGAATTGAGTCTCGGACATGCGGGTTTTATGGGTGTTGGTGCATTTACAGGTGTTATTATCTCGGGTATCTTCCGTGATAAAATTGACAATGAACTGCTACGCCTTGTGCTTGCGATGGTATGCGGTGGATTCTTTGCAGGAATCTCCGGTTTGATCGTCGGTATTCCGGTACTTCGTCTCAGAGGCGACTATCTTGCTATTGTTACCCTGGCGTTTGGCGAGATCCTTAAGAATATTTTTGGCAATCTGTATGTTGGTAAAGATGTGTATGGCGTGCAATTTGCTTTCAGTTCAGAAGCTATTAAGCTGGCGGACGGTGGCAAGATGATTCTAAAGGGTCCTATGGGCGCTTCCGGTGTTCAGAAAATTGCAACATTTCCTGTAGCTTTTGCGTTGATTTTAATTACGCTGTTTGTTGTGCTGAATTTGATCAACTCTAAAGAAGGTCGTGCGATCAAGGCGATTCGGGACAATCGCATTGCTGCAGAATCAGTAGGAATCAACGTAACTGCGTTTAAGCTGAAGGCTTTTGTTACATCTGCTTTCCTTGCAGGTATGGCCGGTGCGCTCTTTGCGTTGAATTATTCAAGTGTGAATGCATCTCAGTTCAATTTTAATACCTCTATTAACATTCTTGTCTTTGTTGTTCTTGGCGGAATGGGCAATATTCTTGGCTCTATTATTTCTACAACTGTTCTGTACCTTGTGCCGGAATTACTTCGCGAACTGCAGGACTACCGTATGATTATCTACGCTATTGTGCTGATTGTGGTAATGTTGTTTACCTGGTCTCCGAAGGTAAAACAGATTATGCAGGTAGTTCAGGTGTGGATCAAAGACTTGTTTACAAAGAAAGGTGATAAAGGAGGGTCTGTAAATGGCTGATAATTATTCCCGTAAGATGGTAGAAGTCATTAGTAAGAACCTCCATCGTGAACAGGATTTAGGTAAGCAGCCCGTACTTGATGTGCGCAATCTTGGTATCGATTTTGGCGGATTGACAGCGGTTGACGGCTTTAATATGACTATTGGCCCTACCGAGATTTCCGGTCTTATTGGTCCAAACGGTGCAGGCAAAACAACAATTTTTAACCTGTTGACAAGTGTGTACCAGCCTTCTAGAGGAAGTATTCTTGTAAACGGTATCAACACAAAGGGTATGACAACCGCGAAGGTGAATCGTCTTGGCGTTGCCAGAACATTCCAAAACATTCGCTTGTTTACAGATATGACTGCCCTTGAGAATGTTAAAGTTGGTATGCACAATTCCATCAAGTGTGGTTTTATTTCCTCGCTACTTCGTTTGCCTCCTTATTTCAAGGCAGAAAAAGAGGCAAATAAGCGTGCAATGGAACTGTTGGATTTTATGGGTTTGGCAGATGTTGCGGACACGAAAGCAGGCTCTTTGCCTTATGGTGTTCAGCGCCGTCTGGAGATTGTTCGTGCTCTTGCTACGAATCCGTCTATCATTCTCCTTGATGAGCCTGCAGCCGGTATGAACCCCACTGAAACCGAGGAATTGATGCATCAGATTCGTCGTATTCGTGATACATTCCAGATTGCTATTTTCCTGATCGAGCATGATATGAATTTGGTTATGAATGTATGTGAGGGCATTGTTGTGGTGAACTACGGTCGTATTATTGCAAAGGGAACACCTGAGCAGATCAAGAACAATCCGGCTGTTATTGAGGCATACCTTGGCAAGAAGGAGGATAGTTAAATGAGCACAATCCTTAAGGTCGATGATATGCACGTTTACTACGGTGCGATCCACGCTGTAAAAGGTGTGTCCTTTGAAGTGGGTGAAGGTGAGATCGTAGCATTGATCGGTGCAAATGGCGCCGGCAAAAGTACGATTTTGAAAACGGTATCCGGATTGCTCCATCCTCGAACCGGATCTGTGATTTTTGACGGAAAGAACATCGGTCATACAGATGCGCATAAACTTGTCCGTCAAGGTTTGGCGCATGTTCCTGAAGGAAGAAGAATTTTTCTTCAGATGACAGTCCAGGACAATCTTGAAATGGGCGCTTTTACAAAGAAGGAAGTATCCAAAGAGGATTTGGAGCGTATGTTCGCGCTCTTCCCAAGACTAAAGGAACGCCGTAAACAGATTGCAGGAACGCTGTCCGGTGGTGAACAGCAGATGTTGGCAATGAGTCGTGCGCTTATGAGTCATCCTAAGCTGTTGATGCTGGATGAGCCGTCTATGGGTCTTGCACCTATCCTTGTAGATCAGATTTTTGATATTATTAAGGAACTCCATGAGGCTGGAACAACCATTCTTTTGGTTGAACAGAACGCAAGCAAGGCATTACAAATCGCTGATCGTGCATATGTTTTGGAAACCGGAACCATAACTCTTTCGGGTACCGGTGCAGAACTGGCAGTCAGTGACGAAGTGCGCAAGGCATATCTTGGTGGTTAATAATTGAACACCCTCTGCATATACTCGTGCAGGGGGTGTTTTTATGTGCCGACAGAATCAGTTGTGGGGTTTTATACAACTGGCTTTTGGTATAGGCGTTTTGATTGGCTTGTGGATAGATGCTGGATTCTTTTCCCATTGTTTTGGCATTGGTATGATCATAGTAGGTTGCGTTGTGTTAAAAAGAAGGTAGTATACCCCTGTCCTTTTATGCATATGGTTTATTGATAAAACGGAATAGGGAGTGGTTATATGAAGTTGAATATTACAAAAAGAACGGTTTCGTGCTTACGTAGGGTGCTGCGTGAGGTGAAAGAGCAAGAAGAAACATTGGAAATTCGATTGAATGAGGGGATGCCTGATATTGATCGTGTGATCGCCTGTTGGGGTCAGTCGGTAATCCGCTGCAAAGAATGGCGCAATAATGGAATTTGCGTCAGCGGTGGTATTATGGCGTGGGTTATGTATATGTCAGATGAAGGTGATACACCTCAGTACCTTGATGCCTGGATCCCGTTTCAAATGAAATATAATTTTGAAGACAGCGAGAATGATGGCGGTATGCTTGTTCAACCACTGATTCATAGCCTTGATGCACGCAATGTATCAGCAAGAAAAGTTATGCTGAGAGCAGTGATAGGAGTTTCCTGCGATGCTATGGTGAACAGTGAATTTGAGATCTGTACACCCTGTGATGTTCCGGAGGATGTCCAGCTTCTGAAGCGTGAATATTCCTTTATGGTTCCTAAATCGATCGGTGAAAAGACGTTCCGTATTGAAGAGTATTTATCTGAAGGTGAGATAATCTGTAAGATTGACAGAATTGTCTATTATCAGGCATCTGCTTCGGTGTCCGAACAAAAAGTGATGGGGGATAAGGTAATATTTCGCGGCGTGTTGAAGCTGCATATGTTGTATTCTGATGTTGAAGGTAAGCTGTCTTGCCTTGATTCGGATTTTCCGTTTTCTCAATATGGTGAACTTGATAACGAGTTTTCTAACGATGCAGATTCTCAGATTATAATGTCTGTTTCAAGTCTGGATATAGAGAAAAACGAAAATGGTGAATATAAGTTGTCTGTCGGGATGATTGGTCAGTATGTTGTTTTTGATAAGGAAACAGTAACCTTGGTAGAGGATGCATACAGCCCACAAAGACAGGTGCGTGTCAACACAGGTTCCCTATGCTTACCTGCTGTTGATGCCATAGAAATGAGCGTTGTTCCGACACGAACTGAAATTAAGGTCGATGATCTTAGCGTTTTGGATGCAGTTATGAATCCTGCACATTCCATGAGTTATATGGATGATGGCAAATTGGTAACTGAACATTCAGGTACATATCGAGTGCTTGGTCGTAATAACACCGGTGAATTAATATTTAAAACAGAGATATGGCACACATCTGATGAGAAGGAAACGAATCGTTCAATCAAAAATATTGCGGGTGTTCCATTTTCGGTAAAGACGCATATTGATCGTACCGGTTTAGAGGTTCAACTGATGTCTGAAATGCAGACAGTGGAGGTGCGGTATTTAGACGAATGCATACCAATGCTTGTGTCATTAGAAATTGGAGATGCAGTTAATTGTGATCCTAATCGCCCCTGTTTAATATTGCGCAAGGCTGACGGTGGATCTCTGTGGTCTATTGCCAAACAAACCGGCTCAACAGTTGATCAGATTGTATCTGCTAATGGATTGGCGGAAGAGCCGGAGGTAGATCGAATTCTCTTGATCCCGGTAAAGTGAATATCGTAAGGCCGGTCATTGACCGGCCTTTTTTGTAAAAATTGGTAGTTCAAAAAACATGGATAATATGATATAATATGTAATATAAATAAATATTATGTGTTCTTGAATTAGCTATAAGAGAATTTAATAGCCTTATAGAAAAAAACTATAGATTTATAGTTGCACTTAGTACCTAACTTATGTTATAATTTAAAAAAATATGTTGGAAGGGTGTATGCTATGAAATAAACAATTCTATTTTTGTTGGTTGTGGCATTAATGCTATCTGCTTGCGGATGCGGTGCTGCTGGCGGCAATGCGTCCAAAAAGGGGCTACAGGTTGGTTTTGCGAAGGAGAGTATAACACCTAACTATCCTGTGTGCCTTCAAGGCGGTTCGTATATTGATCGAGTATCCAACGGTTTTATTGATATGCTGTATTTGACTTGTGTTGCGGTTTCAGATGGAACGCAAACATATTTGATCTATACTGCAGATATTAAGTTGGGCACCGGTATTTTTGGTCCTGAGACCAGAGCTCGTGTTTTAGCGGCAACCGGTATCCCTGCGGAGAATATCTACATAAATGCTACACATACCCACGCGGGTGTTGCAATCCGTTACAGTTGGGATAATGCAGATCGCTACAGAGAAGATTTCTATAAAGCAGCGGTCAAGTCTGCTGAGAAAGCGGTCAAGGATCTTGCTCCGGCTGAGGTCAGTATCGGTACTGTGATGACCGAGAATATGGCTTGGGTCAGACATTACAAAATGAATGACGGAACGGTATGCGGCGCAAATTTTGGTGATACTAGCAGTGGTTATGTCGGTCATACATTTGACGCTGATAATGAGATGCAGCTGGTTCTCTTCACCCGTGACCAAGTTGATGAAAATGGGAAAGAGAAGAAGGATGTGCTTTTAGCCAGCTTCCCAGCGCACGCTACATTTACGGAAGCCGGTACAGATATGTCTGCGGATTTCCCTGGTCCATTCCGTGACTATGTTGAACAGAATGCAGATGTCTTGTGTGCCTACTTCATCGGCTCTGCTGGTGACCAGGTTCCCAGTAGCCGAATTCCTGGTGAAGCATTTAGTAAGGATCATAGAGTCTATGGTCAGGAACTTGGCCGTTACGCAATTGAAACGCTGCCTAAGCTGACAAAGTTGGAAGGCGGCACGGAAATTAAGGCTGTAACAGGAACCTACACCGGAGCTACCCACAAGGCGGGCACAGATCCTCAGCGTGTTGCGGATGGTGCTGCAATCAGAAATGCAGTGAATACATATGGTGCTAACTCGCAGGAAGTTGTTAAATTGGTGCAAGAGTATGGTTTCTCCAGTTACATTGATGCTTCCTGGACTGTTAAACGTGCGGATCTTCCGGATGAAAGAGATCTGGAAATGAAATTGCTTGCGATTGGTGATCTCTCATTTGTTTTTGCACCCTACGAGATGTTTGGTGCTAACGGAAGATTCATTAAGGATAACACACCTTATTCAATGACATTCATTGTCACTTGTAGTGAGGGTGATGGTAGTTATATTCCCACGATGGAAGCCTTTGATTATAACTGCTATGAATCTCAGTGTTCGTATTTTGCACGCGGTGCTGCTGAAGCAATCGCAGATCAATATGTAAGTATGCTCACCGAATTGAAGGGTGAGGCTTAAAATAAACGGAAGGGAAAGGTGCTTTTATGAAACAAGAAGCAACAAAGAAACCCAAGAAGCTGCTTTGGCTGTGGATTGGCCTTGCATCACTGGTATTGGTTGCCGGTGCTGTTGTTGGTGCAATTCTGCTCTTTGGCGGCAAAGGCCCCACCGGACCTGTCGGTGGACGCCCCGATTTGTATTGGAACTTGGATAAAGAGTTTTATACCAAGGATTCCGAATCGGGCTTGTCTACTCGCGAAGCCGGTGAAGACGGAGTATTCCGTGTACGTTTTGCCTACAATGGCGAACAGGTTGAACTGCCTGTTGCTGACAAGCAACTGGTCAATTTCATTGACACAATGGACATTATGGGTCTTGTTAAGGACTCTGATGGTGTGGTAGTGGATGTTATTGCTGTAGAAGACATCGCTACCCCTGTTGCGCAGAATGCCTATGTGCAGCAGGTGGTTGGTGATAAGATTATTGCTAACTCCTCTATCGCAATGAATGGTATGCAGTATACCATTGAGTTGTGCGACCTTACTCAGATGTATGATATATCCGATACTGCAGAAGTTGCGGGTCAGATTATTGATGCTTCTGCGTTCGAGGCAATGGATTCCATTTGGGTCTATGCAAATGATCTGGAAGAGGTCACTCACATCTACATGACCGACCATTCTGCAACATCTCCTGTGTACTGGCGTGCATATCAGATGTGGAATGGTACTGAGAAGTCTACATCCCGTGTTCCTGACGAAAACGGTGTTTATTCTATTGACTTCTGCTGCGATGGCGAAATTGTTACCTTGAAGTGTAAGGATAAGTCTATCGTTACCAGCATCGATAACAAGTCTCCTCACTCCTGCCACTTTGGCTTCGTGTTTGATGAGGAAGGCTATATTATTGAGATTATGAACTCTGGTATCGGCATTCGCGGTGCAGTTGCCGCTGAGCGTATTGATGTTCTGGAGTTGGATGGCAATTATTTCGCAGGTACTCAGCTGATCACCAGTGACAGCGGCCTGAGCTATTCTGCTACTCTGCCCGAGGACTGCATCATTTATGATGCCAGTACTGCTGCAATGCGTGAGGGCCGTCAGGGTAAGCCAGTCGATAGCCTGCAGTTGAATGACCGTATTTGTGTGTGGACCGATCCTATGGGCACTCCCGTAATGGTCTACATTGCAAACCGTCTTGCTGATTGTGACGCATATTTCAACCTTTCACGTAAGTATGATGGCACCAAGAAGGAAACTACTCGTGAGCCTGACTGGGCTGGCTACTACACCTTTGAGGTTGTTAAGGCTGGTGAAACCGGTAAGAAGACTGTAAAGACTAAGGATAAGGAAGTAGCAACCTTTATCGATGCGATTTCCAATAGAGTTGTTGGCATGAAGGTCGAAAACGGCATCATCAAGTATGCTTATGCTGATGATGATATTTACGGATGGTCCAGTGTTTGGGAAGGTTATATTCCTCAGATCCAGGGTACCATCGCCTCCTTCGTTAGCTTCTCAAGACCGGACTCTCCCACAAATGTTTTGATGACCCCCGGTTATAAAGCATACGATATTACCGGTAAGGATGTTCCTTACGGTACTGAGACCACTCTGCGTGTTGGTGATATCGCGACTGTTACCAGAGATGTTTCCTGCAATGGCCTTGTTGCATTCGTCATTAGAAGACTGGTTGATGGTGACAATAATGCCTACTACAACCTGGATTATCAGTTCAACAACACAACTAAGGAAACAATGCGTGTACCCGACGCAGAAGGCTATTATGTGTTCACAATGGCACATAAGGGCAAGCAGGTTACCGTAAAGACCAAGGATAAGGAGCTTGCAAGTAAGATCGATCAGTCTCCTGTAGGTGACCTCGTTTGTATTATGCGTGTCGAGAACGGCATTGCTTATGAGCTGTATGATACACAGTCAGCTTATGGTCAGGTGCTTCGTTCCGGTTACCGCGTGAAATCCATCAATGCTGATGGCACATATACCGTGTATGCAGGTGATTATGAATTCGACCTTAAGATGGCGGATGATTGCATTATGTACAATGTAAGTACGGTGTATGATAGCCACAGAGGTGAGCGTTGCTATTCCATCAAGCCTGGCGATATGGTCACTACGCTTGCTGATTACCGCGGCTATGCAAAGCTGATCTATGTCCGTCAGCGTTGCACTGATAATATTTATATTAACAAGCAACGCATGTATGATACCGGCACAAAGCTTACGCTTCGTGAGCCTGATGCCGAGGGCAAGTATTGGTTTGAGCTTGCTGTTGACGGTGAAATTAAGAAGTTCTGGACCAAGAGCCTGGATATTGCTTCTCAGGTAGATGCATATACCACTCCCTTTGGTGCCCGAGTGAAGGGCGACGAGATTCTGAATGTCACTGCTGCTGTCTATGCTGGTAAAGCTCGCTCCACACCCTACAACGGTTGGGATGTTACTTCTGCCGGTAAATGGAGCATTGGTCTTCAGTTCAACAAAGTCGGCTATGGTAATACCGGTGAGAAGAAGAGTGTCAATCTTAGCTCCAATGTTAAGGTGTTTGATATCAGCCCCACTGCAAAACAGTTTGGCGAAAAGGTAGAGCTGAAGAAAGGCGACCGCATCCTTGCCTACGCTGACATTGATGGCAACATCTGTTATATCTACGTTCTGTTCCATGATAGTCGTGTGAAGGGCTCTGTTGGCTACTGCGAACACTGTAAGCAGGAAGTCAAGTGGCTGCCTTGGGCCGGTGGCTCCTGGGATGGCTATGATGCTCACTATTATCTTGCTGGTGATGTGCAGTACTCCGGACAGAGCAATATCGGTAATAACACAAAGGATTATGAGATCGTTCTTGACCTGAACGGTTGTAAGTATGAAGCAATCGGCTCCAGAGGTTTCTTGATCCGTTATAACGATCAATTGACCATTATTGACTCTGTTGGCGGTGGCTCATTGGCTGGTACCGGTATTAATGGCGGCAATGGTGGTACATTCATGCTCTCTGGTAACGGTATTCTGAACCTGTATTCCGGCACACTGACATTTGTGGATCACGAGGCAATTTCCATTAGGTCTGGTTCTGTTATTTATGCTGCTTATGAATCTACTATCAATATGTATGGTGGTACCATTACCGGTGGTATTGTTAATACATCGGACGAAAATATCCAGTATGCTATTGATAACACTAAGATTCCTGAACCGCCTGAAAAGCCCAAGTCTCCCAACATCAATGTCCTTGGTGGTAATATTCATATACAGCAGAGCACTGTCCTTAATATATACGGTGGTGTTATCGAAAATGGTCAGGCTGTCCGTTCTACCGGTAAAACTTGGGAATATGGTAATATTTCTGAGTGTGCAGCGCAGGGCGGTAATATTTACGCTGGCGGCAATTCTGTGATTAACCTTTATGATGGTGCTGAGATCCGTAATGGTTATTCTAACCAGCACGGTGGTAACGTCTTCCTGGCTACTGCTACATTGAATATGCTGGGTGGTAAGATCCACGGCGGTGTATGTGACAGCTATGCTGGTAACCTCTACAACCAGTTTGGCGCTGTTGCAAATATCTCTGGTGGCGTTATTGAGAATGGTACTGCCGGCACTGTTGGCAATAACATCTATGTCTCTCATGATACCGGTGAGCTGCACCTCTCCGGCGGTAAGATTACCGGTGACATTACTATGGGTAACGGTAAGGCTGTTTCTATTTCCGGTACAGCAAAGGTTACCATGGGCAAGAACTGCGGTTTGTCCATTCCTTCTAAGATTAAGCTTAGTGTTGGCGAACTGAAGAATGGTGCTGAGGTTTACATCAACGCAAAGGGTGCGTTCTCTGAAGCAAATGCAAAGAATCAGTCCTATGTTGACGCCGGTTATATTAAGGCTGCATCTTCCAGAACTGATGTCATTGTTAAGGATAACGTGCTGGTAATGCAGGGCGAAATTACCTACTGTGAGCACTGCAATTCCGATGTTGAGTGGTCTGAGTGGACCGGTGTTGACTATCCGACTTCCGGTCACTACTTTGTCGCAAAAGATTTCCATCAGCCGAGACAGCTTGTTATCGAAACTGATGTTGTTCTTGACCTTTACGGACATAAGTATACTTCTACAAAGATCCGTAACTTCCTGGTTCGTGGCACGCTGTCTATCATGGACTCTGTTGGCGGCGGTGAGATGATCACTACCTGTGATTACGTGTACCATGGTGGTATCGCAATGGTCGGAAACAGCAATGGTACTCCTTCCGGCTTCAATCTTTACAGTGGTACATTGAAGCTCGATACGGATTATACTGTTGATAAGCCGGTTGCAAATGCTGGTTTGATTCAGTTCAAAGGTGACGAACTGAATATCTATGGCGGTACTATGATCGGTGGTCATGTTACTCAGAACGGTGGCTGTATCTATTCTGGTGGAGCAGCATCTGTTGTTAATATCTATGGTGGCACACTTACCGGCGGCACTGCTGATGGTACTGGCGATATCATCTATTCTAAGAATGTCGTTAATGTATACGGCGGTAACGTTGATGGCGAAATCTACATTGAGAGCGGTGTTTCTTCCTTGGCAGGCGCGCCTGTAGTTGGCGAGCTGTTCCTGGCTAAGGGTGCTCTGGTTGATATCAGCGGACTGGAAACCGGTGCGAATATTGGCATCAACGCTGAGGGCGTCTTTACAACCGAGGTGGAAGCTCCTGCGGATTATCTCCAGTATCTGCATTCTGTCGATGAATTGAAGGATATCCTGCCTCTTGATGATGCATTGGCAATGAACCTTGGCAAGGCGTTCTTTGATAAGTATAACAGTATCCACACTGTTGCAGAACAAATGACCACGGATGGCGTTTTTGCAGCCGGCGGTACTATAACTGCAGTTTGTCCTGTTTGTGGAACTGAGGAACAGTGGATTGATATCGCAACTGTAGCGAATATGAAATCCATTAATACAGAAGGTCACTATTATCTGTCTAGTGACATTAATCTTACCAATAATAACCATATTGGCTTCTATGCTGATGCTTGCTTGCACCTGAATGGTAATAATATTACCAGTACTGAGCGTGGCTTCTACGTTGAAGCAACTGCTTCTATGCAGGCAAAGCTGAATATTATGGGTAACGGTATTGTTACTGCTGCAGGTATCGATCAAAGACGCGGTACTGTTGATATTGGTGGTTCCGTAAACTTCTTCGGCGGTACTTATGTTGCATCTGGCAACAATCCCACTTTGACAGCTCGTGGCTTTAACGGAGTTTCTGTTGTCAACATTTATGATGGCGCAGAATTTGCGGGCGTAGGCACAAATCTGATGGTTATCTCTCATGGTGTTAACGTCTACGGCGGTAAGTTTACCTCCGGCGCCTCTACGGTCAATGGTGCTAGCGCTAATGCTCTGAATATCTACGGTGGTACTTTCAACGGTAACGGTCGCGTTATTACTGCATCCGGTGCTAAGGGTGCTCTCAATATTTCTGGCGGCACATTCAACGGTACTGTTTTTGTCGGAGAGGATTTGGGTGCATTCACTGTTTCCGGTGAGACCGTTATTACTCAGCTGGATCTGACTTCCGGTAAGATTGCTGTTTTCCAGAACCTGTATGGTAATGCAAAGATCGGCGTAAACGCTGTTGGCGCATTTACTAGCCAGTTCAATAAGGCAAAGGCATATTTGGATGCTCAGTATATCGTTCCTGCTAATTCCGGCATTACGCTCTATGAGGAAAACAGTGTTCTGTATGCTGAAGTTGAAAAGGTTTATTGTCCTCACTGTGATGATGAGGTAGAGTGGATGGTATGGCCTGGTTATTCTAGTCCTGTTTCCGGTCACTACTACATTGATGGCGATTATACACAGACTGCTCAGTTCAGCATCGTGAATAATACGGATGTCGTTATCGACCTTCGTGGTAATCTCTATTCTTCCACCAAGATCCGTAACTTCCTGGTTCGCGGTAGCTTGTCTATCGTGGATACAGTAGGCGGCGGTAAGATGGTGACTACCTGTGGCGCTGAATTTGCTGGTGGTATTGCTCTTGTTGGAGGCGATTCTGCCACAACCGGCACACCTACCGTTAATGTCTACGGTGGTACACTAGAGTTGGATGTCAATAACGCTGCTTTCGAAAAATTTGCTAACGGCGGTTTGTTCTGGGTCAACGGCGGTGCATTGAATATTTATGGCGGCACCGTTAAGGGCGGTCATGTTACACAGTCTGGTGGCTGCATTAAGATCAGCGGCACGTCTACTGTATTGAACATCTTTGACGGTACTATCACTGGTGGTACAGCAGGCGAAAGCGGCGGTTGCATCTACACAGAGGGTATTACCAACATTCAGGGTGGCATCATTGAAGGTGAGATCTATGTTACATCCGATAATGTTACCATTTCTGATACTGTTAAAATCGCTAAGTTGAATGTTGCTGAGGGCATGCTGGTTGACGTGAGCGGCCTTGGTGATGGTTCTGAGATCGGTATTGTCGCTAATGGCGTATTCACTAAGCCTTTGACCAGTGCTCTTGATTACCTGACATTCTTCACTAAGATCAATGATGCTGATGAGATCTATGTGGACGGTGATTCGTTGGCTGCGAAGACAGTTGATCCCATCGAAGCTGCAAATGCAATTCATACTGTTGCTGAGAAGATGACCGTTGATGGTGTCTTTAATGCCGGTGGTACAGTGACTGCAAAGTGTCCCGTTTGTGGAACAGAAGAGCAGTGGATTGATATGGCGACTGTATCGAATCTGAGATCCATTAAGACAGCTGGACACTACTATCTCTCTGATAATGTTAATATTACCGATGCAAATCACATTGGTTTCTATGCCGATGCCTGCTTGCATTTGAATGGTAAGAACATTACCAGTACTGAGCGTGCTATCTATGTTGATGCTGATCATACACTAGCAGTGCCTCGCCATGTGAAGTTGAATATTATGGGTGCTGGTATCCTTACCGGTGCAGGTCAGGATAATGCTTCTATTCCGAGAGGTGCTCTTGATATTGGCGGTTCTGTGAACATCTACGGTGGTACTTATGTTACCAGCACCAGCCAGAATCCAAGTGTGACATCTCGTGGTTACTATAATAATGCGAAGGTTGGCACAGGTGTTACCAACATTTATGACGGTGCTGAGTTCATTTCCTCCAATACAAGCGTACTTGTTCGTTCTGGTATCGTGAATGTTTATGGTGGTAAGTTTACCTCCGGTGTCGTTAAGGTTGACGGTGCAGGATATTGTGATTTCAACATTTATGGCGGCACATTTGAAAACACCAACGCAGGTCAGTCTGAGGTAATCAATGCAGCTGGTAAGCAGGGTACATTGACCGTTGCCGGTGGCGTGATCAATGGTAAGGTGAATGTTGCAGCTGATTTGAAGAAAGTCGCTGTTTCCGGTACACCTGTAATCGCTGACCTTGACTTGACAAGTGGAAAGCTGCTGACGATCGGTGAGCTCGAAATGGGTGCAGATATTCTTGTAACCGCAAATGATGCGTTTACCGATACTCTGAGCAATGCTACAAGTGTAGTGATCTCCTTTGGTGCTGCCGATCCTGCTAAGGAGGTAGCAGCTGTAAACAATAAGCTGGTCGTTCGCGAGTCTCTGACTGCTAAGTACAATAAGGTTCACGAGCTTGCAGAGAAAATGACCGCTGACAATGTCTTCGGTGCAGGCGGTGTTGTTACTGCGGTATGTCCTGTCTGTGGCACTGAGGAGCAATGGGAAGATCTTGCGAATGTTGCTCCTGCTACATCGCTCAAAGCTGAAAAGCATTATTATCTTTCCAAGGATGTTCAGAACACTACATTCTATCGCTTCTATGCAAATGCTTGTTTGCATCTGAACGGTAAGAATATTACCAGTACTGAGCGTGCTATCTATGTTGACGCTGACCATACAGTGCCTCGTCATGTGACTCTGAATATTATGGGCGAAGGTATTGTTTCCGGTCCTGGCAAAAGTCAAAAAGAAGGCACGGTTGATGTTGGCGGTTCTGTGAACTTCTTCGGTGGTACCTACAAGGCAACCGGAAGCTACCCTGCAGTTACTGCACGTGGTTACTACAACAATGCGAATATTGGTACATGCGTTGTTAGTATCTATGACGGTGCACAGTTTACAGCCCCCAACACAAGTGTTCAGGTTACCACTCAGGTTGTCAATATGTATGGTGGTGCTATTACTGCCGGTGCTGTTAAGGTTGATGGTACTAATGCCTGCGAATTTAATGTATTCGGTGGCTCTATTGCTAACTCCAATGATGGACAGAATGCTATTAATGCAGCAGGAGCAAAGGCTACTCTTATGTTCGCCGGTGGTAACATCTCCGGTAAGGTAAGCGTTGCTTCCAACGTTAAGACAGTTTCGGTTTCTCGTACTGCTGTTATTTCTGACTTGGATCTTACCTCCGGCAAGAAGCTCTCTATGGGCGTGATGAAGAGCGGCGCAGAGATCAATGTAACAGCTGATGGTGTATTTACCGAGGGTACTTCAATTGCTGATAAGTTTGTAGGCTTCTTCAAGGCTGCTGCTGATGGCAAGAAGGTTGTTGTAAAGGGAAATGCACTTGCGATTGTAAACGAATAATCTTGTAGCCCGATCCGGGACACTTCGGTGTCCCGGATCAAATTTTGTAAATATAAAGAAATTATTGTCTCTGCACCTTGACTATATATGTGAATTTGGTGTAAACTATATGCAGAATACATAGAAAGGAAATTTACCTATGGAAAGCTATAAGAGAGAATTTATCCAGTTCCTGCAGAGCGCAGGTGTTTTGAAATTTGGTGACTTTACCGCAAAGTCCGGAAGAAAGATTCCTTACTTTATCAATGCAGGTATGATCAAGACGGGCGAGGAGATCGCCAAGCTTGGTGAGTTTTATGCCAAAGCATATTTTGAAAAGGTTGGCAATAAAAAGACTGTTTTGTACGGTCCTGCCTACAAAGGCATTTCTATTGCGGTTTCTGCAGCAGTTGCGCTCAGTAAAAATGGACTCGATGTGCCTTTTTTCTTTAATCGTAAGGAAGCTAAGGATCATGGCGAGGGCGGTGTTTTTGTCGGTTATGTTCCTCAGGCAGGTGAGGAAGTTGTCATCGTTGAAGATGTTATTACTGCCGGTACAGCGATTCGTGAAAGCATGACGATTTTGTCCGCTCTTGAGGGCGTTAAAGTTGCCGCAACCTTTGTTATGGTAGACCGTAAGGAAAAGGGTCAGGGTGAAAAGGGTGCAATGCAGGAGATTGAAGAACAATTTGGTTTCCCTGTCTATTCTGTTGTAGATGTATATGATATTATTGCGTATCTGGAAGAGGATCCTGCCAACGAGGAAAATGTTACGAGAATTAAGAATTATCTCGCAGTGAACGGAGCAAAATAATGAGAAGCTTGATTGATATTACTGATTTTTCTGTTGAGGAATTGGATGAGCTTCTTCATGTTGCTTGTGATATTAGTGAAAATCCCGAGAAATATGCTGATGCTTGTTACGGCAAGAAACTTGCAACACTGTTTTTTGAGCCATCAACCCGTACCCGTCTTAGCTTTGAAGCGGCAATGATGGAACTGGGCGGTAATGTTATCGGTTTCTCCGATGCCGGTTCTTCATCTGCCTCTAAGGGTGAGAGTGTTTCTGATACTGCCAAAATGATCAGTTGTTATGCGGACATTATGGCGATGCGTCATCCTAAGGAGGGCGCACCTTATGTAGCTGCAAAGGCTGCCAGCATACCGGTAATAAATGCCGGTGACGGTGGTCACTGTCATCCCACACAAACGCTTGCGGATCTTTTGACTATCTACCGTGAGCTGGGGCGGCTGAGTGATCTTACTGTTGGCTTCTGCGGTGATCTTAAGTACGGAAGAACAGTGCATAGCCTGCTTTCTGCGTTGAGTCGTTATGCGAATATTAAGGTCATTTTGATCTCTCCGGAAGAGCTGCGGCTTCCTAAGTATGTGAAATACGAAGTGCTGGATAAGTGCGGTATGGAGTATGAGGAAGTAACCTCTCTGGACGACGCAATCTCTAAGCTGGATGTATTGTATATGACCCGTATTCAAAGAGAACGCTTTGATAGCTTTGATGAATATGAACGTCTGAAGGATAGCTACATTCTGACTGCTGAGAAGATGCAGTTTGCCAAGGAATCAATGCGTGTATTGCATCCGTTGCCCCGTGTAAATGAGATCAGTGTTCAGGTGGACAATGATCCCCGCGCAGCCTATTTCCGTCAGGCGTTAAATGGTAAGTATATGCGTATGGCGTTGATTCTTAAACTCTTGAAAGAGGCAAGGGAAGGGGTTCAAATGGAGGAATGCGCAGAAAAAGTCGTTAATGAACTGTACTGCGATAATCCTCGTTGTATTACCTCTACGGAACAGGAGCTTGATCATATTTTCAAGTGTGTTAACCGTGAAAATGGCATATATCGCTGCATCTATTGCGAAGCAAAGAAAAAAATTAACTGAACATAACAGAACCCTCGGTTTGGCGGACATAATATTCACAAAAATTCCTGTCAAACCGGGGGTGTTCGTGTTGAATAATACGAAATTATGAAAAGACAATGTTGTTTCTTGACACTGCTTTCTTGCCGTGTTAGAATTAACGGGTAGATTAAATACAGCTTTCTGCGACTGACGGATTTATGTGGAGCACCACGGAGGAACAGAGAGCCCTGGTGTTTGCCGATCAGCCGACCGTCTGGGCGCATTTAGCTATATAGGCTAAGTGCGCTCTTTTTGTGTTTATAGGAGGTAAATTATGAAAAAAGTTGGTATCATTATGGGTAGTGACAGCGATCTGCCTATTATACAGAAAACAGTGGATATGCTGCGGTCTCTTGAGATTCCGTTTGAGGTTCATGTTTACTCTGCGCACAGAACGCCTGTGGAGGCTCGAGATTTTGCGATTAATGCACGTGCTGCCGGTTTCGGTGCTTTGATTTGCGCTGCCGGTATGGCTGCACATCTTGCAGGTGCGATTGCGGCTAATACCACATTGCCGGTTATTGGTATTCCTTGCAAGGGTGGTATGATGGATGGACTTGATGCGCTTTTGGCAACAGTTCAGATGCCCACCGGTATTCCTGTTGCTACGGTAGCGATCAACGGTGGCGCCAATGCCGCTCTGTTGGCTGCTCAGATCATCGCTGTTGAAGATACAGAGCTCGCCCGTCGATTGGATGAAAAACGTGCGAATGATGCTGCTAATGTTTTGGCAAAAGACGCCGGAATTTTAGAAAGACTGTAAACCACGGTTTAATACTGCAATTAATTAAAGGAGAATTAAATTATGGAAAAGAAGCTTGTTTACACTGGTAAGACAAAGGATGTTTTTGCGCTGGAGAACGGTAACTACCTGCTGAAGTTCAAGGATGATTGCACCGGTAAAGATGGCGTTTTTGATCCTGGCGAGAACTCTGTTGGTCTGACGATTGAAGGCGTTGGCGATGTTAATCTTCGTATGTCCATTTATTTCTTTGAGAAGATTAATGCAGCAGGTATTAAGACGCACTATGTCAGCGCCAATCTGGAGAACACTACTATGGAAGTTTTGCCTGGTAAAGTGTTTGGCAAGGGACTTGAGGTAATTTGCCGTTACAAGGCTGTTGGCTCCTTCTATCGTCGTTATTCCGACTACTGCACTGAGGGTCAGGATCTGCCCGCTTACGTTGAGACCACCTTTAAGAATGACGAGAAGGGCGATCCTCTGGTTACCAAGGACGGCCTTGTAGACCTCGGTGTTATGACTGCTGAGCAATACGATGATCTTAAGGCAATGACTCAGGCTATTACCAAAATTGTTGCTGACGATTTGAAGGAAAAAGGCCTTGATATGTACGATATTAAGTTTGAGTTTGGCTATGATGCTGATGGCAAGGTGATGCTCATCGATGAGATCGCTTCTGGCAATATGCGTGTATACAAGGATGGTCAGTATATTGATCCTATGACCCTGAATAAGTTGTTTTTTGCTTGATTATTAACTAAAGGAGAGTATCATGGGAGGCTTTTTTGGTGTAACATCTCGCTGTGACTGTATGGCGGATGTGTTCTTTGGTGTAGACTATCATTCTCATTTAGGCACACGCCGCGGTGGTATGGCTGCCTACAATCCGGAGATTGGTCTGCAAAAGGAGATTCATAATATTGAAAATTCTCCCTTTCGTACCAAGTTTGAGCATATTTTTGAGGAGATGAGCGGTACCGCAGCTATTGGTTGTATTAGTGACTCTGATCCTCAACCCTTGCTTATCCGCTCTTGTATCGGCGCATTTGCGATCACGACGGTTGGTACTATTAATAACTCTACTGCACTCATCGACCAGTATCTGTCCTTTGGCGGAGGTCATTTTAATGCTATGACCGGTAGTAGGGTCAATGGAACCGAGCTTGTTGCTGCTCTCATCAGTCAAAAAAGCAGCTTTACCGAGGGAATTCAGTTTGCACAGCGTGTTATCGAGGGTACTGCAAATATTCTGATCTTGACCGATGACGGAAAGCTCATTGCTGCACGTGACCGGCTTGGCAGAATCCCGGTGCAGATTGGTAAGAATGATGACGGTTGGTGTGCTTCCTTTGAACAATTTGCTTACACAAAGCTGGGGTATGAACACGTAAAGGAACTTGGTCCCGGAGAAATTGTTGAGCTTTCACCTGAAGGTATGGTGCAGTTGGCTGCTCCGGGGGATGAAATGCGGATGTGCGCGTTCCTTTGGAGTTATTACGGATATCCGACTTCGATTTATGAAGGCATTAATGTGGAAGCGATGCGTTATCGCAATGGCGCAGAAATCGCAGATCGAGATATGGCACAGGGTCGTTCTATGGAACTCGACTACGTTGGTGGCGTTCCTGATTCCGGAACACCGCACGCTATTGGATATGCGAACCGCACCGGTAAGCCGTTTGCGCGAGCTTTTATAAAATATACACCTACCTGGGCACGTAGCTTCACGCCGGCTAAGCAGGCCGACCGCAATAAAATTGCGAAAATGAAGCAGATCCCGGTCCAGGAACTGATTGTGAATAAGAACCTCTTGTTTGTGGATGATTCCATTGTTCGTGGCACACAACTTCGTGAAACAGTGGAGTTTCTGTACGAAAACGGTGCTAAATCTGTGCATATGCGTTCTGCTTGTCCGCCTATTATGTATGGCTGTAAGTATCTTAATTTCTCCCGGGCGACCAGTGATATGGAACTTATCTCTCGTCAGTCCATTGTGGAGTTAGAAGGAATGGAAGGCCTTAAGCATATCGATGAATATGCTGACGGTAATACGGAGCGTGGCAAAAAGATGCGCAAACTGATCTGCGATAAATTTAAATTTGCATCTCTAGGTTTCCAGACTATTGAAGGTGTTGTTAAGGCAATTGGACTGGAGCCCTGTAAATTGTGTACCTACTGCTGGAACGGAAAGGAATAATGATTATGTCTGAAAAGAGTTATTCTGCTAGTTATGCGGCTGCTGGCGTCGATATTACTGCTGGCTACCGAGCTGTAGAATTGATGAAAAAACACGTTGCCAGAACTCGCAACGCAGGTTGTTTGGATGATGTTGGCGGCTTTGGCGGCTGCTACGGACTTCCTGTGGCAGGAATGGAGGAACCTGTTCTGGTTTCCGGAACTGATGGTTGCGGCACAAAGGTAAAATTAGCGATTTTGATGGACAAGCACGACACTATCGGTATCGATGCTGTTGCTATGTGTGTTAATGACATTATTTGTGTTGGTGCAAAGCCCTTGTTCTTTCTTGACTATATTGCCTGTGGTAAAAATATTCCTGAGAAGATTGCACAAATTGTCTCAGGTGTTGCTGAGGGTTGTGTGCAGTCCGGTGCTGCGCTGATTGGTGGTGAGACTGCTGAGCATCCCGGTATGATGCCTGTTGAGGAATATGACCTTGCCGGTTTTGCTGTGGGTATTGTTGATAAGAGGAAGATTATTGATAATTCAAAAATGAATGCAGGCGATGTTGTTATTGCGTTGCCTTCTACCGGTATCCACTCTAATGGATTCAGCCTTTGCCGTAAAGTGTTTAACATTGACAACAACGATCCTGCACTTTATGAGCCCAGGGAAGAGCTGGGTGGCAAAACAACCGCTGAAGCACTTCTTGCACCTACTCGTATCTACGTGAAGCCGGTGCTGGCTTTGCTGGAAAAAGTGGATGTTAAGGGTATCAGCCATATTACAGGCGGTGGTTTTTATGAAAATATCCCCCGTAGCATTCCTGATGGATTGGGTGCGGTAATTGATCGCACTGCTGTGAAAGTGCTCCCGATTTTTGATTTGATTGCGAAGACCGGCAATATTCCCGAAAGAGATATGTTTAATACATACAATATGGGTGTCGGTATGAGCATTGTTGTTCCTGCTGATCAGGTTGAAATTGCCATCGAAACCTTGAAGGCGCACGGTGAGGATGCCTATGTGATTGGTAAGATCGTTGCTTCTGACGAGAAGATTGTTATAGAATAAAAGGGGAGACGGTATGACCAAAGCAAGAATTGCTGTGTTGGTTTCCGGTGGTGGCACAAACCTCCAGGCATTGATTGATGCACAAACCAATGGCATTATTCGCAGCGGTGAGATTTCCTTGGTTATCTCAAATAATCGGAATGCCTATGCATTAGAAAGAGCTGCAAATGCCGGGATTAAAAGTTCGGTCGTAATAAAAAAAGAATGTGGCTCTCAGGAAGCGTTTGAACAGTGCATTAAGAATCAGCTGCTTGAAAACAAGATCGACTTGATTGTGTTGGCTGGTTTTATGTCCATCTTGAGTGAAAACTTTACAAAAGATTATCCAGAGCGGATCATCAACGTCCATCCGTCGTTGATTCCGTCTTTTTGCGGCGTTGGCTATTATGGGCTCCGTGTTCATTCGGAAGCGCTTGCCTATGGTGTGAAGGTTACAGGTGCAACGGTGCATTTTGTTAACGAGATTCCGGATGGTGGAAAAATCATTGCGCAAAAAGCAGTGGAAATCCTGGATAACGATACTCCTGAAGTCTTGCAAAAGCGTGTTATGGAGCAAGCTGAGTGGAAAATTCTGCCAGCTGCAGTGGAGCTTGTAAGTAAACAACTTGTATGCTGAGAGAGGGAAAATGCTATGAATGTTTATGAAATCGGTTCTTTGTGTGAGAAGTTATCGACCAATACGTATCCCGGTCGTGGTATTGTGTTAGGTGTTTCTCCTGATGGAAAAAATGCTGTTGCGGCTTATTTTATTATGGGCAGAAGTGTAAACAGCCGTAATCGTGTGTTCGTACAAGAACCAGATGGTATCCGTACAGAGGCATATGATCCCAGCTTGATGAAGGATCCTCACTTGATAATCTATCACCCTGTACGTGAAGCTGGTTGCGGCTTGATTGTTACAAATGGCGATCAGACAGATACCATTTGGGAATATCTCGCAAACGGCGAAAGCTGGGAAGCTGCATTGCGTACACGTATGTTTGAAGATGATAGTCCTAACTGGACACCGCGTATTTCCGGCATCCTGGCGCAGAGCGGTAACTACAAGATGTCTATCTTGAAGGCTGCAGATGCTGAAGGCACAGCTTGTGCGCGCTTCTTCTATGAATATCCTGGTATTCCTGGACTTGGTCATTTTATTCATACCTATGTATGTGACGGTAATCCTGTGATTCCTACGTTCCAGGGCGAACCTGAGCGCGTTGCAATTCTCAATGATATTGATGAGATGACAGAGCTTCTCTGGAAGAATCTTAATCCTGATAACAAGATTTCCTTGTTTGTTCGCTATATTGATATTGAAACTGGTGAATATCAGCAAAGAATTCTTAATAAGCACGAAGGAGACTAAAATAATGAATGAATTTGAACTTAAGTATGGCTGTAACCCCAATCAGAAGCCTGCTAAGCTGTATATGCATGATGGTAGCGATCTGCCCTTTACAATTCTCAATGGTCGTCCTGGTTACATCAACTTTATGGATGCTTTGAATTCCTGGCAGCTGGTTAAAGAACTGAAGGAAGCAACCGGTATGGTTTGTGCGACGTCCTTTAAGCACGTTTCTCCCACCTCTGCTGCAGTTGGAAAGATCCTGCCTGCTGACTTGAAGAAGGCTTGCTTCGTTGATGATATTGAAGGCTTAGATGAGAATCCTTTGGCATGTGCATATGCACGTGCCCGTGGTACTGATCGTATGTGTTCCTTTGGCGATTGGGTTGCACTGTCTGATGTTTGCGATGCTATGACCGCATCTTTGATTGCACGTGAGGTCTCTGATGGTGTTATTGCCCCCGGTTATACTGATGAAGCACTTGAAATTCTGAAGACTAAGCGTAAGGGAAGCTATAATGTTGTTGCGATTGACCCCAACTTCGTTCCCGCTGAAGCTGAGAATAAGCAGGTTTTCGGTATTACTTTCCAGCAAGGCCGCAACAATTTTAAGATTAACGAAGAGTTGTTGTCCAATATTGTTACCGAGAATAAAGAGATTCCTCAGGAAGCAAAGATTGATTTGATCGTTGCGCTGATTACATTGAAGTATACCCAGTCTAACTCTGTTTGCTATGCTGTTGATGGTCAGGCAATTGGTGTCGGTGCGGGTCAGCAGAGTCGTATTCATTGTACTCGTCTTGCTGGTTCTAAGGCTGACACCTGGTTCCTGCGGCAGCATCCCAAGACCTTGGCATTGCCTTTTCGCAATGATCTTGGCCGTCCTAACCGTGACAATGTGATTGACGGTTATATCAACGGCAACGAAGAGGATGTCTGTGCAGAAGGTATTTGGCAGAATTACTTCACTGAGCAGCCTGAGCGACTGACTGAGGAGGACAAGAAGAGCTGGCTGGCATCTCGTCAGAATGTTGCTCTTGGTTCTGATGCATTCTTCCCCTTCAGTGACAATATTAAGCGCGCTGCTGCGTCCGGTGTTAAGTACATTGCTGAACCCGGTGGCTCCATTCGTGACGACCTCGTTATTGAGGAATGTAACAACCGTGGTATTGCTATGGCATTTACCGGTATGCGTCTGTTCCACCATTAATTTTTTACGGAACTGAGATACAAGAATTTCTTGTATCTCTTTTCCTGCGTTATATGAACTTAAATTCTTTGTAAAGGATAGAGCTAAAATGAAGCTTCTTGTTGTTGGCGGTGGTGGCAGAGAACATGCCATTATCAAAAAATTAAAAGAGAATAAGACTATTGACGAAATCTTTGCATTGCCGGGAAATGGCGGTATGGCAAAGGATGCAACCTGCGTAAATATTGCAGCTACTGATCTTGATGGTATTGTAGCTTTTGCGAAGGAAAATGCTGTGGATTATGCTGTCGTTGCACCGGATGATCCTCTTGTGCTTGGTTGTGTTGACCGCTTGAATGAGGCTGGGATTCCTTGCTTTGGTCCTGAGGCAAAAGCAGCTATCATAGAGGGCAGCAAGGCGTTTTCTAAGGATCTTATGAAGAAGTATAATATTCCTACTGCTTCATATGAGATTTTTACAGAGCTTGATAAGGCACTGGAATATTTGAAAACTGCTCCTATTCCTACTGTTGTTAAGGCGGACGGTCTTGCACTGGGTAAGGGCGTTATCATTGCTCAGACCAGACAGGAGGCTGTAGATGCAGTTACCGATATGATGGCAAACGCAAGGTTTGGCAAGTCCGGATCTACGGTTGTAATTGAGGAATTCCTGACTGGCCCCGAGGTATCTGTGCTTGCGTTTACAGATGGTAAAGTTGTGAAACCTATGGTTTCGTCTATGGACCACAAAAGAGTAGGGGATAATGATACAGGTTTGAATACCGGTGGTATGGGTACCATTGCACCTAATCCTTACTATACGAGTGATATTGCCAGTGAATGTATGAAAACCATTTTTTTGCCGACCATTAATGCAATGAATGCAGAAGGTCGTACGTTCAAAGGATGTCTCTATTTTGGACTGATGCTGACGCCCAATGGTCCAAAGGTGATCGAATATAACTGTCGTTTTGGCGACCCGGAAACACAGGTTGTCTTGCCGCTTCTTAGAAGTGACCTTTTGACTGTTATGCAGGCTACGACCAACGGTACTTTGGCAGAGACTGAAGTTGAATTTGCAGATTCGCATGCGTGCTGTGTGATTACAGCATCCGCAGGTTATCCTGAGAGCTACAAAAAAGGCTTTGAGATTACAATGAGCCCTGAAGCTGAGTTACATACTTATGTGGCCGGTGCAAAATTGGAGAATGGCAAGTTACTGACAGCCGGTGGTAGAGTAACCGGTACAACTGCCGTTGCGGATTCTCTTGAGAACGCAATCAGCGAAGCATACCACCTTGCTGATGGTGTATGTTTTGAAGGTGCATACCGCAGAAGTGATATTGGTCAGCGCGGACTGGCCGCATATAAATAAGGAGGTTTTCCCCCTATGGTTTATCGCGTATATGTTGAAAAGAAGCCCGGTCAGACACACGAAGCGGACGGCCTTTTGAAGGAGGTTAGAGACTTTCTTCAGATTACAGGTCTGGAGAATGTCCGATTGTTTAACCGCTATGATGTTGAAAAAATTGAGAAGTCCTTGTTTGATTATGCTGTAAGTACTGTCTTTTCTGAGCCGCAGGTGGACAATGTGACATATAATGTTCCTCAGGGACAGATCGTGTTTGCAGTTGAGCCGTTGCCTGGTCAGTTCGATCAGCGTGCGGACTCTGCGGCGCAATGTATTCAGATCCTTTCGCAGGGTGAACGCCCCTTGGTGAGAACTGCTAAGGTTTATGTGCTTTCCGGCAACTTGACCGAGGAACAGGTAGCTGCCATTAAGCGTCACGTAATCAACCCTGTAGAGAGCCGTGAGGCAAGTCTTGACGAGGCAAAAACTTTGGAGATGGAAGTGACGGTGCCCGAAACTGTCGCTACTGTAGAGGGCTTCCTGGAGCTCGATAGCAAAGGTTTATCGTCGATGGTGAGCGAACTTGGTCTTGCGATGGATTTGGATGACATTACGTTCTGTCAGGCTTATTTCAAAACTGAGGGACGCAATCCTACCATTACTGAGATTCGTATGATCGATACCTATTGGTCCGATCATTGCCGTCATACTACCTTTAATACAACGATTGACAATGTAACCTTTGAGGATGATCTTCTGCAGAAGGCGTATGAGGATTATATTGCGACCCGTAAGGAATTGGGCCGCACTAAGCCAATTAATTTGATGGACATAGGAACCCTGGCAGGTAAGTATCTTCGAAAGAACGGAATGCTTGATAAGCTTTATGAATCTGAGGAGATCAATGCCTGTACTGTGCGTATGACTGTCACTGTTGATGGTGAAGAGCAGCCGTGGCTTTTGTTGTTTAAGAATGAAACCCACAATCATCCCACTGAGATTGAACCCTTTGGTGGTGCCGCTACTTGCATTGGTGGTGCAATTCGTGACCCGCTGGCAAGTCGCGCCTATGTGTACGCAGCTATGCGAGTTACAGGAGCTGCCGATCCTCTTAAGAGCGTGGATCAGACAATCAAAGGAAAACTGCCTCAGAGAAAGATCGTAACTACTGCTGCGGCCGGTTATTCCTCTTACGGTAATCAGATAGGTCTGGCGACCGGTATGGTGGATGAACTGTATCACCCCGGTTATGCTGCAAAGCGTATGGAGATCGGTGCAGTTATTGGTGCAGTGCACGAGGATCACTCCAAGCCGGATTTCCCTGCGTCTGGTGATAAAGTTATTCTCTTGGGTGGTAAGACCGGTCGTGACGGCTGTGGTGGTGCTACCGGCTCCTCCAAGAGTCATACAGTTGAGTCTTTGGCATCTTGTGGTGCAGAAGTTCAGAAGGGCAATGCGCCCGAAGAAAGAAAGTTGCAGCGTCTGTTCCGCAATGGCGAAGCTGCGGTTATGATCAAGCGTTGCAATGACTTCGGTGCAGGCGGTGTGTCTGTTGCTATTGGCGAACTGGCTGATGGCCTGATTATTGATCTTAACAAAGTGCCGAAAAAATATGAGGGTTTGGATGGCACTGAATTGGCTATCTCTGAGTCGCAGGAGCGTATGGCGATTGTCGTTGCAGAAAAGAACGTTGAGCGCTTCCTGCAGCTGGCTGCACAGGAGAATCTTGAAGCGACTGTTGTTGCTACGGTCACCGAAGAAGCTAGATTAAGAATGATCTGGAACGGTCAGACCATCTGTGATATCAATAGAGAGTTCTTGAATTCCAATGGCGCGGAGAAGCATGTTAATGTTGAATTAGCAGCACCTGCTGACTTTACACCTGTTATTGAAGGCTCGTTTACTGACAATATGACCCGTATTGCTACGGATCTGAACACTTGCTCTAAGCGTGGTTTGTCTGAGCGCTTCGATGCAACCATCGGTGCCGGTACTGTTTTGATGCCTTTTGGCGGTAAATATCAGCAGACACCGATTCAGGCAATGGTCCATAAGATCAGTCTCGAAAAAGGTCATACGGACGATTGTTCTGTAATGAGCTGGGGTTACAATCCCTTTATCACTGAAAAGAGCCCCTATCACGGTGCATATCTTGCCGTTGTGGAATCTGCAGCTAAATTGATTGCAACAGGTGCTTCCTTTGAGGATGTTTATCTGACATTCCAGGAATATTTCCTGCGTGTAGGTAAGGATGCAAAGCGTTGGGGTCAACCCACTGCAGCACTGCTCGGTGCGTTCAAGGCACAGATGGATCTGAAAATTGCTGCTATCGGCGGTAAGGACTCTATGTCCGGAACATTTGAGGATATTGATGTACCGCCTACGTTG
Source organism: Faecousia sp. (assembly GCA_045651005.1). Lineage (GTDB taxonomy): Bacteria > Bacillota > Clostridia > Oscillospirales > Oscillospiraceae > Faecousia. The sequence continues at coordinate 15,670 of JAZRRS010000008.1, read as the reverse complement.
GTTTCCTTTGCGGTGACAACGGATAAGATTCCTAATATTATCTCCAACGAGTTTAAGAAGGCTGGATCTCGCGTTGTAATGTTGAAGCCGGAATATGAAGAAAACGGGCTTCCTAATGCACAGTCTCTTCTTTCTCTGTTTGATAAGGTTACAAAGCTGATGCGGCAGGGCAAGGTGCTTTCTGCTTATACGCCCACCATCGGCGGTATTGGTGAAGCTGTTCTGAAAATGTGCATCGGCAACGGATTTGGCTTCTGCTTTGCTCGGAATTTGTCTGTTGCAGATCTGTTTGGTTATTGCTACGGCAGCTTCCTATTGGAAGTTACGGATGATGTGGAAGGTATCCTTGTCGGTGAAGTTACTGATGTAGCTGAGATTGCATATGAAGGTGAAAAACTCTCTCTGAGTACACTTCAGAAGGCGTATGAGGATAAGTTGGAATCTGTATATTCTTGCAATATACCCGATGCAGTGACACCTATCGAAACAGTTTCTGCACCGACAAAGACACGTGTTGCGCCTGCGGTGAAGGTTGCAAAGCCGAAGGTGTTGATTCCTGTGTTCCCCGGAACAAACTGTGAATACGATTCCGCTAAGGCTGTGGCAGATGCTGGCGGCGAGCCTGAGATCTTTGTCATTCGGAATATGTCTGCCGACGCAATTTCTCGTAGTGTAGAGGATTTCGCAAAGCGGGTTACGGAAAGCCAGATGATTTTTGTTCCCGGTGGTTTCTCCGGTGGAGACGAACCCGATGGTTCCGGCAAGTTTATTACAGCATTCTTCCGTAACGGTGCTATTAAGGAAGAGGTTACTCGCTTGCTTGAAAACCGGGATGGTCTGATGTGTGGTATCTGTAATGGCTTCCAGGCTCTTGTAAAGCTGGGTCTTGTGCCTTACGGCAAGATTATTGATACTGATGAGAATTGTGCAACCCTGACATTTAATGTCATTGGCCGTCATCAGAGCCGCATTGTACGTACTCGTGTTGCTTCTAACAATTCTCCGTGGCTGGCAAACACCAACGTGGGCGATATCTACAATGTTGCTATTTCTCACGGTGAAGGTCGTTTTTATGCCTCAGAGGAGTTGGCTCGTCAGTTGATTGCCAACGGACAGGTAGCTACACAGTATGTTGACCTTGATGGTAATGCTACCGCAGATGTTCACTTCAACCCTAATGGCTCCATTTTTGCGATTGAGGGTATTACATCTCCCGATGGTCGTGTCTTCGGTAAAATGGGTCATAGTGAACGTATAGGCACCGGTCTTTACAAGAATGTGCCCGGTAACTATGATATTCAAATGTTTAAGTCTGCTGTTGAATATTTTAAATAACACTTAAATCAAAACTTCCCTTTCCTTGACAGGTGTGTTATACTTGTTAGGGAAAGGGAATTTTTTGGGAGGATGTATTATGTCGAAAATTTTAGAGCCTGCAAAAGAATTAGCTGTTACCGGCAATTATGATACCGTTGTTGTTGGTGGTGGCTTTGGCGGTGTTGCAGCTGCGTTGGCGGCCGCAAGAGGCGGCAACAAGGTTCTGCTTTGCGAGAGAATGTTTGTTCTTGGTGGTTTGGGTACTGCCGGCCTTGTTACAATCTATTTGCCTCTGTGCGACGGCAGGGGACACCAGGTTAGTTTTGGCATTGCTGAGGAATTGTTAAAGGTATCTATTCAAGACGGTTATGAGGACAGATATCCCAAGCCTTGGTTGGAAGATGGCACTATAGAGGAGCGTGCAGCTCAGCGATATCTGGTCCGTTACAATGCCGCTGCTTGCGCCATTGCATATGAGAAACTACTTTTGGACAATGGTGTTGAGTTGCTGTACGGAACAACTGTGTGTGAAACTGTGGTTGAGGACGGTGTCATTACACATTTGATCGTTGAGAACAAGTCCGGCAGAAGTGCCATTGCCTGTGGCAATGTTATTGATTGCTCCGGTGATGCGGATGTGGCTCGCTTTGCCGGTGAGGATACCGCACAATACGGAAGAGGAAATATTCTGGCTGCGTGGTATTACCATACCGACGAAGAGGGTAATAAGCTGCAAATGCTTGGTTTTGCGGATGTTCCTAATCCCAAAGGCAGACCCGGTGAAAAAGAGGCTATGGTTAATCGTAAACGCTACATTGGTTTGGAAGCAGATGAGATCACTGATTTTGTTATTTCTTCTCACCGTTCTACCTATAATCACTATCTGTTGGATAGACCGCTTTCTCCCACACATATGATCACCACAATTGCCTCCATTCCTCAGGTTCGTATGACACGTGGCTTGAAGGGATTGTATTGGATGACCAAGGAAGATAATTATAAGGTGTTTCCGGACTCTGTCGGTATGTTTAGTGATTGGCACGGTAAGGGTGATGGTTCGGTATATGAAGTTCCGTTCAGAGCGCTTCATGGCAGTAAGATCAAAAATTTGGCGGCTGCCGGTCGTGCAATTGCGGCGGAAGATCTTATGTGGGATCTGACTCGCGTAATTCCTGTCTGCTCTGTTACCGGTGAAGCTGTCGGTACTGCAGCTGCCTTGTCAAAGAATTTTACTGATGTGGAAATCTCTGCATTGCAGAACAAATTGGTTGAAAACGGTGTTAAGCTGCATAGAGATTGGGAAATATAATATTAATGTGCCTGCACCAAAATGGTGCAGGCACATTACGTTGTAATTAAAGTAGTGTCACTGTCTGGTTGGGAAGAATCTCATAAACATTTTTCTTTCTGTCCATAATCCAGACAGAACGAACAGAGGGATTGTAGATCTGAGTGCCATCAGCTGTGCTTTCCAGACGATTGTAATCCAACCATGCTTGATATAGCTCCATATTGGTGCAATACCAAATATCTTCTCTGTTTGCCATTTTGTCGGCGAATTCTTCGATAACTTCCCAGTTGTTATTGTCGTCAAACTCGTAAGCGTGACCCCAAACATAGAACACGGTACAGGGTAAGGATGACTTCATATTGATATATTTATCAGCAAGCTCCATAAGTTGGGGGTTGTTGTGGTGACATGTTGCAGGCAAGCGGAGCCAGTCGTTGGGGAAGGTAAATCTAAGGGTAGAGACAACGGTACGACTGTAATGGATTCCGGACAGTCTTAGTATGTCAACTACTGTATCGTTAAATGCGCCGTTTGCATATGCCATACCGTGGATCTGGCGACCAAAGAGCTTCTCCAGTGCTACGCGGTCGTTGAGGACTTCCAGACAAGCTGAAGCTGTATCGCAGTTGGTGAGGGTCTCGTGACAAACACCGTGACAAGCAACCTCAAAATAATCCGGATCATAAATGTTTAAAGCTTCATCTGCGGATATATGTCTATGACGATGAGGGGATGCATTAGCATCCGAAAGACATGCGGAATTGATGTTGAATGTTGCTTTTAAATTATGATTTTTGAAAATTTGTGCCAGTCGAATGTCCTGAACAATACCGTCATCATAGCTGAATGTCAGTGCCTTTGTTTTGCCGCCGGGATAACACATATATCTTGTAACCATAATAATTAACCTCTCATTTTCAGTCCGCCGCAGGCGAGAATGGTGTTTCCTGTGACCCAGGAGGAATCATCGCTTGCCAGGAAGGATGCTACAGATGCAATTTCAGAAGGCTGTCCCAAACGGTTTGCAGGAACATTTGCGATCTTCATCTTCATAATATCTTCGGGGATTGTTTTAAGAATATCGGTCTCAATCATACCGGGAGCAATGGAGTTGACAGTAATATTCTTTCTTGCGCTTTCAAGAGCAAGGGTGCGAGTGAAGCCATCAATAGCTGCCTTGGATGCAGCGTAGTTTGTTTGACCAACGTTACCAAATGCGGATGTAGAGGAGATGTTAATTATCTTGCCATACTCACGCTCACGCATACCGGCAATGACAGCCTGGCAGCAGTAGAAAGTGCCGTAGAAATTGACATCCAAAACCATTCTTGCCTGAGCATCGGTCATTTTGTGGAACATAGCATCCCGGGTGATGCCTGCGTTGTTTACAAGGATATCGATGCGGCCGAACTTTTCGGTGACTGCTGCCATTGCTGCGTTGACATTTTCTTGATCAGCAACATTACACTTGACGGCAATAGCCTTAGTGCCGTTGGGGTCAAGTTCTGCAGCGGTGGCTTTTACCAACTCTTCGTCCATATCAAAGAGGGCAATACCTGCAACACCGTCTTCTAAAAAACGCTGCGCAATGGATTTTCCGATTCCTTTGCCGGCGCCTGTGACCACGGCATAACGACCTGTAAGATTTCCCATAATTATTACTTCCAAAGAGTTTTTTCTTTTATTCTAGATTGTTGCTTTCAATATGTCAAGTCGAAGAGAGATGAAAGACGGAAATATCCTGGAATATTTTGGATATTCAATGGTTTTCGGTTGACATATATTGGCGATTTGTGATATACTAATAACATCCAAATATTTGCTTTCTTGCAAAATAATAAGAGGAGATGTACTTATGAAAAACATTGTAATTGTTGACGGTGTCCGTACACCGTTTGGTCGTCTCGGCGGCGGTCTGAAGCAGTTCCACACTGCGGATCTTGCTGCGATGGCTGTTAAGGAGCTGATGGAGCGTACCCAACTTGATCCTATGCAAGTTGACGCTGTGTATATGGGCTCTGCCAAGGGTGATGCTCGTTGCCCCAACTTGGCTCGTTATACCTCTTTGCTTGCCGGCCTGCCTTACGAGGCTTCTGCTGCAAGCGTTGAGATGCAGTGCGGTTCTGCCATTGCTGCAATCAATCATGCAGCTTACCGTATGATTGCCAGCGATGGAGATTGTGTCATTGTAGGTGGTGCTGAAACGTTCAGCCAGCTGTTCTATAAGTTCTCCACATCTCAAGAGCCCTATAAAATGACTCCACCTACACCTTTTGAGAACAATCTTGCACCTAAGGCTGAGGACAATCTGATTATGATTCAGGTTGCTGATAATATGGCAAAGAAGTGGGGCATTACCCGTGAGGAATGCGATGCGTATGCGCTTCGCAGCCAGATGTTGACCAAGCAGGCAATGGAATCCGGCTTCCTGGACAACCAGGTTATGAAAGTTGTGATCCCTGCTACTAAGAAAACTCCTGAAATCGTTGTTGAGAAGGACGAGCATCCCCGTCCTCAGACCACTGCCGAAGGTTTGGCGAAGCTGAAGGCCATTTATGAAGGCGGTGTTACAACTGCCGGTAATGCATCTGGCCGTAATGACGGTGGCGCTGCGTTGCTGATGATGACAGAAGAGAAAGCCAAGGCGCTGGGTTATACTCCCATCGCTCGCTGGGTTGCCGGTGCAGACGTTGGCGTTGATCCCAAGCTGATGGGAATTGGACCTGCATATTCCAATATGAAGATTTTGGATCGCCTGGGTATGAAACCCTCTGATATTGGCGTTTATGAGTGTAATGAAGCTTTCGCTGCACAGAATCTGGGTGTCATCCGTCAGATGGAGATTATGAGTGGCGAAGCCATTAATATGGATAGCTGGAACCCCAATGGTGGTGCTATTTCCTTCGGTCATCCCAATGGCGCATCCGGTGGACGAATTGCTCTGTCTGCACTGCGCCATATGGAGAATACCGGCGCTCAGTTTGGTATGATTTCTTCCTGCTGCGGCGGTGGTTTAGGCGTTTCTGCTCTGTTTGAGCGCATCTGAGGAGGGTAACAGATTATGGCAAAGCCTTTAGACGGTATTACCGTTGTTGAGCTGGCAACCTTTGTTGCTGCTCCTGTTTGCGGTCGTTTGCTGGCTGATTTGGGTGCCCGTGTAATAAAGGTGGAGACTGCTAAGGGTGATAACTGGCGTGGTGTCGGCAGTGTTCACGTTCCCGATCGCTACTGCAAGGAAGAAAATCCTGTATTTGATATTTACAATACGGGTAAAGAGTTTGTTTCCTTCAACCTTAAGGCTGCTGAGGGTAAGGAAGCAATGCTGAAGCTTCTGGGAGAGGCTGATGTATTTTTGACCAATACTCGTCCTGCTGCGTTGAAGCGACTGGGCTTGGATGTGGATCAGGTTACAGAGTTGTTCCCGGGAATTATTTATGCATCCTTGTTAGGCTATGGCGAGAAGGGTCCTGATGCAGACAAGCCTGCATTTGATTCAACTGCATTTTGGTCAAAGAGTGGATTTTTGCATGATCAGTCTCTGCGAAGAGATGATTTTGCACCTATCAACCCTCCTTTCAGCATGGGTGATACCGTTTGTGGCTATCTGTTGACTATGGAAATCTGTGCTGCACTGCTTCGTAAGGAAAGAACAGGCGAGGGAGATGTTGTTGCATCGGGTCTGTTTCATAATGGCGTTTTTACAACCGGCACTATGTCTTTGATCAACCAGCGTCCATTTGGTAAGAAGTATCCTGTAACCCGTATTGAGCATAGTGTTCCCGGTGGTATGTACCGTTGCTCTGACGATGCCTGGGTATACGTAGGTATTTCATCCGCACCAGCGAAGATTCCGGATATGCTCACAGCTTTGGGACATCCGGAAGTCGCTACAGATACCAATTATCTGACGCCTGAAATGCGTGTTGTTGACAAGGAAGGTATTTACGAGATCTGCCGCAATGCTTTTTTGACTAATACCAGCGATCACTGGCTGCAGATGGGTGTGGAATATGATTTTCCCATTGTGAAGCTGAACACTTATAGCTCTGTATATGAAGATGAGCAGGCATGGGCAAACGGCTATCTTGAAAAAGTACAGTTCGCCAGCGGTAATGTGGACATTATGCCTACCAGTCCCATCGAAATGAAGTCTGTGGGTGAACTGAAAACGGTTCCTGCGGAACCTGTAGGCGCACATACCCGTAAAGTTCTTGCTGAATTGGGCTATACCGAAGCACAAATTGATGCAATGCTGGCAGCCGGCGCTGCGAATTAAATGCGATAGCAATAAAAAGATCACCGGAACATTTGTTTCGGTGATCTTTTTTGATCAATATATCGTTACCGACACCGGTAATATGACACCTGCTGCCGCCAATTTGATTTTAAGCAATCCGAAAATAAATAACAGGGGCTTTTTGGAATCCGCTGTGCGGGTCTTTAAAGCCGGCGTGCGCAATGATATGAAGGTTGCGGAAACGCTTGACTACGATGTGATCTCTCCCGATGAAGCAAGAGCGCTGTTTGGCGAAGGGCAGAAGGCAGCGGAGGCACAGGTGACAGCAAGAGATGCCGAAGTAAAGGCCAAACAGAAAACAGCCACCGAGGATGGCTCGGCAGCTGAGAGAAAAGGCGGCGTATTCTACGAATATGACGGCAAGACCATCAAGCAGCGCAATGACGGAAAGCATAAGGCGCTTACCAAAAAACAGCGTGTTGCCGTTAATTTCACCGAAAGGCTGGCAAAGAAGTTTGGCTCTACTGTTTTCTTCTATGAGAGCTATGAAGAGAATGGAAAACGGATGTACAAGGACCGGGACGGCAACATCCGGGAGGCGAAGGAAGGCTTCTATGATCCTTCTGACGGCAGCATCCACGTGGATCTGAACAGCGACAACATCCTGTTTACGGTGTCTCACGAGCTGGTGCACTTTATCCGCGACCGGTCTCCTGTGCAGTTTAAGAAGATGGCTGACCTCGTGATGAAAGGTTTTAACCGGCAGGGGCTCACCGCTGAAGAGCTGATCGCGGCAAAGCAGAAGGATTATGCTAAGGACGGGATCACGCTGACGGAGGAGCAGGCTTTTGAGGAAGTGATCGCGGCTTCTTTGGAGGGCATTATGGCAGACGGCCGGGTGATGGAGCTCCTGCAGGCAGCAGAGGCAAAGGACAAGCGCCTGGGTGCAAAACTCCGGCAGTTCTTCCAGGATGTGAAAAATCTGATCCGGGATACCATCAGTAGCTACAAGGACGCAGTACCCGGCAGCCCTGAGGGCAGACTGATCCGCAAGCTGGAGGATATTTACAGCCAGCTGCAGGAGGCTTTTGCCGAAGGCGTTATGGACGCCGGCACAAACTTCCAAAACGCAGAAAACACCACCGGCGAGGGTGGTGTGAGGTATATGACACCAACTAAACCTGAAAGTACCTTCAAAACGGGACAAAATGTGAAGGGTGAGTTCCTGACCAGTGTGTTAATTGATCTTGCAAGTGAAGAATGGTGGACAGGTGGATACAATTATGCTATATTGAGTATGGATCGAAATGACACTACCGAGTTCGAGCAGTTCTACCGTAAGATTGAAAAACGTACAAGAAATATGGAAGAGTACGGCACGGATAATGGTCAAATTGTGGAAGATACATTTACCGTTCAAGACGGAAAAGGTAAAGAATATATCTATGTTGTCAAACTGGATGGATATCTACACGGTGTTGTAATTGCCAAAATAGACAAAGCAAAATATATTTCCTATGTTAAAAAATATGGAAGGAGTAACAATAATGGAAGAACCTCTGCAAATACTATTCGACGAGTTAGCGGAGCACGAGCTAAACTGGGATCAAAGAGTTCTGGTGGCAGCAGGAGTAGATCATCCAATGGCTATTCTGGATCTAGCGGAGTGGTTGGCTCTTCACCGCAAGGCTACATGGCAGGAAATAATGCGAGTAAAGGTTCAGGTAATCGAAAAGTATCAAACGCAACCGATTCTGATGGCAACCAACTAAGAGCCGCGCAGCAAGCGTATTTTGCCGAAAGTAAAGAACGGGATACAAACGGTAATTTGCAAGTGATGTACCGTGGCGATTCTGAGGAAGTTACCGTGTATGACAGAAAGAAGTCCAAGCCCTCCAACCTTCACGGCAGGGGCTTCTATTACACTAAAGAGAAATCCCACGCAGGTCAGTATGGCATTGTCCGGGCATTTTACCTCAATACGGTTAATCCCCTTATGCCAGATCAGCATAATATCACCAAGGAACAGATGCTGCGCTTCCTCGAAGCTATTGAAAACGACGGAGAGGATTATGACCTGTACAATTACGGAGAGGGTGCAACGGCGCAATCTGTACTGGAAACAGTATGGGGTAAGGGTGATTTTGAAATGCTGCAGGATGTGAGCGCATCGGCGATCGGTGACCTTGTTGCAGCTGTAGAGCTTTTTAATGAGATCAACGGTACAACCTATGACAGCATTCGTCTTCCGACTGAAACGGTAATTTTCAATTCCAACCAGGCCAAGCTTACCACCAACAAAAATCCCACCGACGATCCCGACATCCGCTACTCCATCGGCAGTAAGACGGACGGTGCGGTGCAGAAGCTGCTGGAAAGAGAGAACGATGCCCTCCGGGAGGATGTGGCGCGACTAAAGGAGCTTTTGAAGCTGCAAGGCACCGAGACCCACGGCACCCGGTTCACACCCTCCTCTGTGGAGGCTGCTGCCCGGTATCTAAAAAAGAACGCCGGTGCCAAGGGCGACACAAAGGCGCTTGCAAGGCTGCTGAACGGATTCTACGAGTATATTGACATAGCGTAACAAAAAGAGCCCGATGGGCTCTTTTTGTTACGCTATGTCAATTACGGTTAAAATTTTATCTGACACAGAAAATCGGATATTTTTTCCTGCAAAGGTTAGACCATATATACGGCTGGAATCTCGCTGGTAGGCTGGGCGGGGATCGTGGGACAAAACGCCCAGAAGGGCATCACGTTTGTTTTGCGGCACTTTTTGCAACAACATATCCGCAATCTTCACCTCAAGAAGAAAGTCCTTTGCGGTATCGGTAAAGCCGCCTGTGGCATCTATATGACAATCGCTGTAAGGAATATAGGGCTTAATATCGAATATTGGTGTTCCGTCCATCAGGTCTGCGCCTGTTACATGGATCACAGTTCCGTGATCTGTGGTTTCCTCAATTGATTCGATCCGAACAGAGGAAAGACCGATCTCGTTGGGGCGAAAAGGGGAACGGGTTGCAAACACGCCCAATCGTGTATTTCCACCCAGTCTTGGAGGTCTTACTGTGGGAGACCAATCGTTACGTACAGCCTTGGAAAATTGCCAAATTATCCACAAATGCGAGAAATCTTCCAAACCACGCAATGCATCTGCATTTCTGTATTCGGGTTCAAAGACAATTGTAGAATGGAGTTCTTTTATCAATCCGCTTTGGCGGGGAATTCCAAATTTGTCTGGGAAATCGCTTTTCATTCTTGCAATGACATTCATTGTGACCTGTTGCATATTATCCACGCACCTTTCTAAGAAAGAAGGATATGGCAAATAAAAGTGCCAGCACCAGAGATATGGATGCACCTGCAGAAGAGCCTAAATAATAAGAAATGCATATTCCGGATACACAAGAAAACAGTGCAATCAAAACCGAATACAGGTGATATTGTTTGAGATTTTTTGCGATGTTTCTAGCAGCTGCAGCCGGGAGAACGATTAAGGAATTCAGAATTAACAGTCCCACCCAGGATATAGATAGGGTAACAACCACAGCAATCATTACTGTAAATGCTGTTTGGGTAAGGTTTACAGAGATTCCTCTGGAAGAGGCGAGTTGAGGGTAGATAGATGTAAGTATCAGTCGATTTGCGGTAACGATCCAGAATATAATTACGCACAGTAGTACGATAAACAGCATAGCCAGCTCTTTCGGTGTCACAGAAAGTATATCACCGATTAGATACTGATTGTATTTTGTAAAGCTGTCGCCACCGAATGTTGCAATGAATATTCCTAACGCTACAGCGGTGCTGGAAAATACACCGATCAGGGTATCCGCAGTGTGATTGCTACGATTTCGGATAAAGGAGAACAGAAGCGCAAACAGAATTGAAAAGATAACCGCAACCCAGATGGGTGCTGCGATGCCGAATATTGCGCCAATAGCAATGCCGGTAAATGCTGAGTGACCCAGAGCGTCTGAGAAAAAACTCATTTTTCCTGTAACGATCATTGTGGAGATCAAACCAAAGAGGGGGGCCATAATCAGAACAGCCAGCAAAGCGTTCTTCATAAAATCCCAGCGGAACATTTCTATAGGGAGCATATCCCAAAATGCATACCAGATATTCACAGCTGGCCTCCTTTCCGGTGGAACACATCATTGAAGGCTTTCGATTCCAAAACCTCTTTTGGTGTGCCTTGGCAGATGATGGTGTGATCCAGCAAAATTACTTGATCGGCATAGGTTTCCAGCATTCCAAAGTCGTGTGTGATCATCAGAATAGAAAGATCATAAATTTGACGAATTTCATCCAGCATATCCATCAGTGTGGACATTCCTTCCACATCTACGCCGGAAAGCGGTTCGTCCAAAATCAATATATTTGGTAATGGCTCTAAAGCCAGTGCCAAAAGCACACGTTGCAGTTCGCCACCGGAGAGTGTACCTACACGTTTGTCAATTAGATCCTCACCGTGGACACGATCCAAGCATTCGGCAATTTTCTCACGCATTGATTTAGAGATACCGAAGAATGCCGGTCGTTTGTCCATACAACAGGTAAATAGATCTGCTACTGTTACAGGATCTCCGGGATCAAATGCAGGGCTTTGCGGAACATAGCCAATCATTGGCTTTCGGTTTCGTTTACCCGGAACGGAAAAAGATATGACACCAGTAGATTCCTGTTGGCCTAGGATGGCCTTCAGAAGTGTGCTTTTACCTGCTCCGTTAGGCCCAATCACTGCGATCATTTCACCGCAGTGGGCGTGCAGATTAATGTCATGAAGAATGGTTTCTGATCCAATCTTAACTGATAGATCCGCAACACGTAGGCAGCAGGAATGACCGCAGCCACCGCTATGGGAACCGATATTCATCCTAATGCCTCCTTTAGTGTGTCGATATTGTTGTACATTGCATCGAAATAACTTTCTCCGGATAATGCCATATCCAATTGATATATAGCTACACCGGTTTCGCTTGATATGATCTGTGCAGCAGAACAGCTTCCGTTCTTTTCGGTAAAGATAGCGGAAAGATCGTTTTTACGTACCAGATAAATTAATTCTTTCAGCTGTGCCGCAGATGCTTCGCTACCGGATTCCTCTTCAATGGATTGCAGAATTGTTAGTCCATAGGCTTCTGCAAGGTTTTGGAAACCATCGTGAAATGTAATCAACTCTCTGCAACTGAGATCGGATAATTCTTCCTTTGCGTAAATGTCCAGTTCTTCAAGTCTCTTGGTTAATGCATTTAAGTTGCTTGCAAATATATCAGCATACTGAGGATAGCGTTGGGAAAGTCCGTGATAGATAGTGGTGCACATTTTTCGGGCATTTTCGGGGTTTAACCAAATGTGCGGATCACAATCCCCGTGATGATGTTCGTGCGTGTTGTGATCGTGGTCTGATTCTATGTTGTTGCCTATTTGCAGAATATCCTTACCAGCCGGTAATATATCCTTTACAAAAGTGTCCAGACCCATACCGTTTAAAATGATCAAGTTGCAGGATTCAATAGTACGCAGTTGTTTAACATTCAATGAATAGTCGTGGATGCAGGAAATTTCTTCTGCGACCAGTTGCGTAACAGTTATGTCTGTACCTACACAAAGTTGTGACGTGAACTCATAGATGGGCAGGGTAGTTGCGACCACGTTTGTGGATATTTGGTTCGTTCCACAAGCGGAAAAGAATATGCACAGTAATAGTAAAAACGCTATGAAAAAATTTTTCATATACATCATCTCTGTTCGTAAATTTCTTTTATATTATAACATATATGTCAATATAAAAGAGGCTGCCATAGCGGCAGCCTTGAGAATCAATGGGTATCAATCCAATTGTTTACTTTTGCTTTTGCGAGACTTTGAATATCTTCAAAAGGATAAGGGGACTGCTCACCACCACGCATATAAAGAAAGTATAACCCTTCCGGAGTTTGGAAGAGAATTTCTTCATAACCTGCAGGATCACCAAAATAGCTATATGTATATTTCTTGATTAGTTTTGCAGTTTCTGTATTATAGTATCTTTTGCGAATTGTTTTTTCCATAATTAAACCTCCTTGGATTTGCAGACTAATTATAACTACTATTTTGTGAAAATCAAGTGAAATGTGAGAAATACCACATTTTTACTGGATTATTCTATTGTGTTATGATAATATCAGACACAGGTGGTGTTGTATTATGCGTGATATACCGATGTTTTCTACAGAACACGGAGTGGCATCCCTGATCTTGCGTGAGATCGTATATAAAAAAGAGGCTTATGTCAGAATACATAGTTCAGATGAAATCGATGAATTTTTGAAGGATGTCACCGGATTTTGCAAGGCTGCGGGCGCTGAGCGGATATATGCAACCGGCCATTCTGTTCTTGAAGGATACCCTGTGCACACGGTGCTGGTTGGTATGATATGCAAGAGGTCGCTATTGCGGCGTTCTGATGCAGTTACAGTTCAGGTATCGGATCAAACCATTGATCAATGGAGAGAGCTGTACAATAAAAGAATGTCCGGAGTTCCGAATGCGGCGACAGTGACCATCGCTGATGCTAATAAGTTTGTTGCAGAAGGCGCGGCTTATTTTGTTTTTAGAGAGAATATTTGCATTGGACTTGGGAAAGTATCTTACAACAAGATTGAAGCGATAATTTCACTTGTTCCCGGTGCTGGTGAATGTGTATTGCTGGCACTAAACAACTTAGTTTCCGGTGAGTTTGTCCAGGTAGAAGTAGCGTTAAATAACGATAAAGCGGTCAAATTATATAAACGATTGGGTTTTGAAGTAGTGGAAGAAATATCAAAATGGTATTGTATTTAAAAAGAAATGGTGTAATGTAAAAATACTTGACATTCCTGGGCTACTGTGCTATAATACCGCAGGTGTCAAGAAAAAGTCCTTGACAGGAGGCAGATTTATGGATGCAACTGAGCTGATTTTGCTATATGATTATTATGGCGATCTGCTGACAGCGCGTCAAAAAGAATGCTTTGAGCTTCGCTATAATCAAGATCTTTCTTTGGGAGAGATCGGGCAAGAGCTTGGCATTAGCCGTCAAGGCGTACATGACAATCTTGTTCGCACTGAAGCACTTCTGAGAAATATGGAGCAGAAGACCGGCTGTGTACAGCGTGACCAGCGCTGCCGTAAGGTTATTGATGCAATACTTAAAGCCGCTATGGATCTAAGAGATAGTGAAGATGCACGAGCATCCACAGCTGCTCAGCGAATTATTTCCGCGGCAGAAGCACTTGAGGAGTAATTATGGCATTTGAAGGATTGACCGAAAAAATCTCTGCAGCCTTCAAAAAGCTTAGAGGCAAAGGCCGTTTGAAGGAATCCGATGTAAAAGAAGCGATGCGTGAGATTCGCATGGCACTATTGGAAGCGGATGTAAGCTATAAAGTTGTTAAGGATTTCACAAAATCTGTTACAGAGCGTTGCGTTGGCAGTGATGTGCTGGAGGCTTTAAGTCCTGCACAGATGATCGTTAAGATTGTTAATGAAGAACTTACTGCACTTATGGGTAGTGACGCCAAACACATTACGATCAATCCTGCTGGCCCCACGGTTGTGATGTTGGTAGGTCTGCAGGGTGCAGGTAAGACAACAAACGGAAGCAAGCTTGCAGGCCTTATGAAGCGCCAGGGAAAGAACCCTCTGCTTGTTGCCTGTGACATTTATCGACCTGCTGCTATCAATCAATTAAAAGTCTGCGGTGAAAAGCTGGAGATCCCTGTTTTTGAAAAAGGTCAGACTGATCCTGTTCAGATTGCAAAAGAAGCAGTGTTATATGCCCGTCAACGTGGCCACGATATGGTTTTTCTGGATACGGCCGGTCGTCTCCATGTGGACGAGACTCTTATGGAAGAACTGAAGAACATTAAAGCTGCGGTCAATCCCGATGAGATCATGCTTGTTGTGGATGCAATGACCGGACAAGATGCTGTGAATGCAGCCCAGAGTTTTAATGAATGGCTTGATATTGATTCCGTTATGCTTAGCAAGCTTGACGGTGATGCTCGTGGTGGTGCTGCACTGTCTGTGCGTGCGGTGACCGGTAAGCCTATTAAATTCTCCGGCGTTGGCGAAAAACTGGAAGATATTGAAGCGTTCCACCCTGACAGAATGGCGTCTCGTATTCTCGGTATGGGTGATGTCCTAAGTCTGATTGAAAAAGCTGAAAAAGCCTACGATGCAAAACAGGCTGCCGAAATGGAAGAAAAGCTTCGTTCTAATAAATTTACCTTGCAGGACTTCTATGATCAAATGGTACAAATGAAATCTATGGGTTCTATGCAGGATATTCTTGCGCAGCTTCCCGGAGGTGCAAATTTAAAGAACGTTCAGTTGGATGAAAAAGCAATGGCGCATACAGAAGCGATTATTTTGTCTATGACGCCCAAGGAAAGGGTAAACCCTGGTATTATTGGTGCCAGCAGAAAGAAGAGAATTGCGGCAGGTTGCGGTTTAAAGGTTGAGGATGTTAACAGGCTTCTCAAATCCTTTGAACAAATGCGTGCAATGATCAAACAGTTTTCCGGTCCCGGTGCAGGAAAAAAGATGAAGCGTATGCGTGGATTTGGTGGATTCGGCGGTTTCGGCGGCGGATTCCCGGGATTTTAATTGTTCGCTCTAAGCAAATTGCTTTGCGATATAGAAACATTGAATTACTTTTGGAGGTGAAAACTATGGTTAAGATCAGACTGAGAAGAATGGGTGCCAAGAAGGCTCCTTACTACCGTATTGTTGTTGCTGATGCTCGCAGCCCCCGTGATGGTCGTTGCATTGAGGAGATCGGTACCTACAACCCC
>JAZRRS010000007.1:0-7407 GCA_045651005.1 Faecousia sp. | reverse complement strand
ATGGTGGTGTTGAACCACTTCCAGATCTTACGGTACTGCCACTTGTAGGAGACGACCTCGCCTTCCACTTCTACGTGGAACACAGCCTTCTCGCCGGAGTTAACTGTAATAGCCTCGGGCTGCTTCACGATGGCAGCCTCCGCAGAGGGAGGAGCGATCTCGGTGGCAGTGTAAGTAGCGGTGTACTCAGCATTGCCGGCAACAGTAGCAACGACCTCGGGAGTCCAGCCTGCGAACTCGTAGGTGTACTTGTCGTCAGCTGCCTTAGTGGGTGCTTCGGGAATGTTCACCGCCTCGCCTGAAAAATATTCTGCGGAAGAAATGACGCTTCCGTCGTCATTTTGGAAGGTAACGGTATAGGCGGGGCCTTTTACCCAAAGGGTGTTGTCACTGTTTGCGATGATGCGGTTCTGCGTGTTGTTATAGTACAATTTTCCGGTGAAAGCACCGGTGGCGATGCCGTTGGTATTTGCGATGGTGCTGCCTACATTGTATGCAGTTGTCCACTTGGCAGATGCTGTGCCGGTCCAATTGCTGTCTACCGTCAGTTTGCCACTGGTGAATACGGCATCGTGAACTTCTGCGTTGCCACTGAGTTCTAGATTGCCGGTGAACATATAAATACCACCGTCCACCTTGCCGCCCTGAGCCTTAAAAGTGGCGGCGGACAAGAAGCGAATGTTATTTCCTGTTGTAGCGGAGCCGCCGGAAATGATGCCGTCGGTTAGGATCAGCTGGGCATCACCGCCGTTGGTGGCAAAGTTGCCGCCATCCTTAGAAGTGCCGTTTAACAGTTTGCCGCCATTCTTAATAGTTAAGGAGCTTCCGGAGGCAGTCATATAGATGTTGCCGCCACGGGAGGTAGAGGTGCCGCCGGAGACAGTGCCGCCGTCAATGAAAATGTCAGAAGCAGACGCACTGATGTTGCTGCCGTAGGCGTGAGACCCAAGGGGATCCCGAACAGTGCCGGTGATGGTCAGCTGGGTGTTGCTGCCGATCCAGATGTTGCCGGCAAACTTACCACCGGCACTGCCGTAGTCGCCGTTGCCTTTTTCTACAATGCCGCCGACGGTAACGGTACCGCTTTTGGCATAAACATTTCCGGCATTTGCGTAGGATTTTCCGTAGGACACAGTGCCATCCAGCTGCATTGTACCGCCCAGATCCATATAGAGATTTCCGCCTAAGCCGTCTTTTGTGATATAGCCTGCCATACCCAGATAAATCAGACCATCATATTGGGTGAAGGTGGATTTTGCACCGTCAATGTGGACGTTGCCACCGTGCTTGGCTTTGCCGTAGGCGATAATACCATCGTGCATAATGAATTTAGCAGATGCATCGGTGTCGTCACCGACCTTTATATTGCCACCGTAATTTTTCCGGTTGTCACCGTCAGTGATGAGCCCGTCAAACATCTCGAAAGTACCCTTGCCAACATAAACATTAGGGCCAAGTGCGCCATTCATACGGCACAGGGTCGCTCCGCCGTACATAGCAGCATAGGCGGTGGGTAAGAACATACCAATGGTGGCGTGGGTGGTGTTGTTGTTGTGACCGTAAGTACCACCGTAAAGATATACCTTGGCCTCCACATTTTGCAAATAGATGGTGGAGCCATACTTGGCGGTGGTATCATTAAAGCTGCCGGTCACCTTGCCGTTGCCCATCATGTTTAATGTGGCATTGCCAATACGGATGGTAAGTGTGCTGGAGTTCATATTATGACCGTTAAGATGGATGCAGTTGACACCGCTCTTTATATTGTAGTAAGCGGTGCTGTCGATATCCTCGGTCAAATAGTAGTGGCCGCCACTTAAGCTGGTGGTAGTAGAGATGGCAGTCAAGGGCTGCCACTGTACCGTTACCTTGCAGACGGGACACATACTGTTGGGGGAGGTGAGGTTGCTGTTGTCCACCCAACCGTAGCACAAGTCCTTTTCTGTGACTTCAAAATCAAAATCACGTGCAGTCAGTATTTCACCGGTGCGAAGCCGTACTGTGGTGGTGCAGTGATAATTGCCCACACCCAAAAGCTTCAGATTCAGTGAACCGGTCATCTTCTCGGGGCTTTCGTAGGTGAATTGGAATAGATCAATGGTAAGCGGGGCGTTGGTGGTGGACTCTGTATAGCGATTGGCATAAATCGTACCTTCCTGCAGAACATTGCCGCTTTCGTCGGAAATAGTGACGGTTGCGGAATTGATCATACGGTTGGCAGTCAGAATGCCTTCTGTAATGGTATGGAAGTCATAGTCAGAAATGCTGTCGGTCAAGGTCACGTTTGCAGGAACTGCGTTCACGTCCATAAGCTCAGCGCAGGTAACGGGCATATAGCCGTTATCGTAAAGCCACTTGAAGGTTCGGGTCACATCAATCTCGTAGGTCTTGTAAACCTTCTCGCCGTAGTTTGCTTCGCTGTAAGTACCGGAGGTATAGTAACTTTCATTGCGAATGGGAGCAGGGGTCTGGTGAACGATGTAGGCAATGCTTTTTTCTCCATTGATGGTGTCGTCGTCGTTGTAAACGATTTTGGAATAATGGTGCATCATATCGTGTCCACTGCAGGCCCACGTGTCTGCCAATTGTGCTTGTGCATAGATGCGATACATCACTTGTTCACCGTTGGCAGCACAAACATCCTTGCCGTCAGAGTTGGTGGCATCGGAAGGCTTTGTGGTATACAAGTCATAGCCTACACGCAGATAACCGTTGTCCGGAACGGTTGTTGCGGCGCCGCAAACACTTACACTGGCGCCGATCATACCATATGCCGCATTGATAGCACCGGAACAGTCGTTGCCAATACGAGCGTGACGCCCGGAGCCGTCCAAATGCTGAGTGGTCAAACCGGAGATGGGGTATACACCCTTTTCATCCGGCGTGCCGGCAAAATCCAAAAAGGTGGAAAGATCGCCACGGCCGTAGGTGTAAGGGATACCACGATACAGACGGCCGGCTTTAATGGGGGCGGTGCTGGTGCCGTATGTATAGGTTACATCTTCTGTGGCTCGCCACATAACTGTGGCCATATCCATCATAGCTTGGAATGCGGCCTCACGGCGCTGCTGCAGGGTCTGCTCAGCGGTGATTGTAGAGGCGCTGACTTTGGAAAACGTATTAGCAGGAAGCAATGTCAGCAGCAATGCCAGACAGATGATCATAGCGAAGATTCTTTTTTTCACAATAGTTCCTCCTTGACAAAGAAATATTTTCCTTATACTATGACTATAACATATTTTGCAATCTGAATGTTATTCAATTTTTTGAATAGAACATTTTGATTCGTAAATACATAGGAGGGATACCTATGACCTTTCAGCAGCTTTATTATCTCTTGGAAGTAGAAAAGACAGGGTCTTTTTCTTTGGCAGCAAAAAATTTGTATGTGACTCAATCTACCATTAGCAACGCAGTGTCAGGTTTAGAGAAAGAGGTAGGAGGACCCATTTTTATCCGGGGAAAGAAAGCCTTGTCGCTGACGGCATTGGGCGAAACTGTGATTGCACATGCCAAGCGGATTTGTGAAAGCCATAAATACATTACCACCGGAGAGAAAAAACGTGATCCTATGCTGCGCATCGGCAGTCCTGGGTTTGTGCCCGCTCGGTCCGCTTTTTTGCAGCTTGTGGAAGAAAATAGAAATAACCCGAATATTCAGTTTGTCTACCATGATGCCCGCAACAAAAATTTCGTTGAGGAATTGCTGGCTTGTCGTATGGATGTTGCAGTTGCTATGTACACCACACCGTCTGTGGCGAAGAATGAAGAAAACTTTCGTAAAAAGGGTTTTTATTATGAAAAGCTGATAACCTTGCCGGCGGCGGTTTGTATTGGTCCGGGACACAGATTGTATGAAGTGCCGGAGTTTTCCTTGGAGGAACTGAAAAATGATCGTTTTGTTGAATTGCCCAGCAGACCTGTTACCCGAAAAGAGAGCCTGAAAACCATATTGCCGTTGGACGAAACAAAATCCATCGGCACTACCCATGCGGATGTTCGGAAAGAACTGCTCTTGCGAGGACTTGGTTATACTTTGACATATATGCATTCCGCAGAGGAAAGAGTGGCATCAAAGCTGCGCTATGTACCGATTCCGGGGTTGGAATATAATTTTTATGTGTTCTATGATTCTTTGCAGCCTTTGACACCGGAGATCGAGCGTTTTCTCACACTTTTGAAAGAGAACGTCGCAAAGTATACATTATAAAATAAAGGCGTGTTGCAATCGAAATGCAACACGCCTTAAAACAGTTGTAGGATCCAGTTAAGGGCAAAGCCAAGGGCAATCAGTATGAGCACGCTGCCGTCGGCCCGCTTGTTCCGGAAGAGCTTGCCATCGTATAAGTAATATAAGATTAGAAGGGGAACAGACCAGAACATCGTGTGAAAACGAAAAGCTTCTGCAAGATCACCCCGAAGCAGAGAAAGCCATGCCCGTGTCATTCCGCAGCCGGGGCAGGGGAAATGCAGAAAATGCTGCATAGGACAAGGGAGCTTCAGCAGAAGGTAGGCTGCCACTACAACCACCAAAAGAAACAGGGTAAATAATTTGTCTTTTAGGTTTTTAATCTTCAAAACACAGACCTCACAAAAATACGGTCTGCCGCAGGGGATGTGCGGCAGACCGTGCTTATGTATGCAGATTATTCGCCGGAGGGAATGCCGGAGCTGAGAGTGTACTTCTTCTCAGCGTACTCTTCGTCAGACATCTTCAGAATCTGGATGCCCAGAATGATGCCCTTGATGGCGTTGATGATCGCAATAACGCCGCAGGTAACGACACCCAGCACAATGCGCATAATGCCGGTCTTGACCTTGCCTTGCATAAAGCAGGGAACGCCGTAGCTGTTGAAGATAATTGTCATGATGCCAAAAAGAATTTTGTTATCCATAGTAGTTTACCTCCTAGAATATTTGGGATAGCTATATTATAGAGACGGTGGAATGTGTTGTCAAGGAAATTCCACATATTTCAACAGGTTTTGTGTATTGTTCAATAGAAAGATATAAATCAAAAACGAAATCGTCTGAGCATGTATCCGGTGATAGAAATCCTTGCTGCGTTTATCCGGTTGTAAAAAAGGAGTGGTTGTGATAGAATTGTGTTGTAATTACAAGCAGCTTGTAAAACAGGAGAAACCGTTATGCTGAAAATCGATGCCATTACTGAAAATATTTATCGCACCACATTGCCTTTTAAGGATGTCTATACAACGATCTATGCGTTGAAGACTTCAGATGGTGCGATTCTGTTTGATACCGGCAGTTGTAATGAGGATGTTGTTCTTCGTATAAAACCGTTTTTACAGGAACTGGAGATCGGTCCAAAGGAACTGAAATATGTTTTTATCTCTCATAATCATTCGGATCACACCGGTGGACTGAAGGGATTGCTGGAGTTGTACCCCGAGGTAACTGTGCTGACCCGCTCTTATAAATTACAGGAGAGATATGCAGAATACAGGACAGAACGCATAGAAGACGGTCAACGGATCTTGGATGTTTATCAGGTAGTGACGATTGAGGGGCATACCAGGGACTGCGCAGCTCTTTTGGATACCCGCAGCAAGACGCTGGTCAGTGGTGACAGCCTGCAGGCCTATGGTCTCCGCGGCTCCGGCGCTTGGGCGGCGCATATTATTTATCCTGCCGAATATATGGAAGCAATAGAAAAGGTGCGGAAGCTGGATATTCAAAGAATTGTTTCCGCCCATGATTATGATCCCCACGGCTATAGAGCAGAGGGGGAAGCGGCGGTCCTTAAGAATCTGGATGATTGTATCACGCCTCTGCGGAATATGCAGAAGTTGATTTTAGAATTTCCTAATCTGGATGATATGGCGATTCAGGAAAAATATAATTACGATCCCGAGCTGCCTAAGGTGCATAATAAGGTGATTGGTGCTATGCGTGCCGCTATGGAAGAAAAACGCATTCCGCTGCTATAAAGCAGGATATAAATAGGTCTGTGCGCCTGTATGGGACTAAGGATCCAACAGAACAAACGAGGATAGGGGAGAGCAATGCTCTCCCTTTTTCTAATTCTCCGTTATCAACAAAAAACAGTATGAAAATTTGTGAAAATATCCAAAAAATTTTAAAAATAATTGTTGACAAAACCTCCTATAAGTGGTATCATAATCGAGCGCGTGTAGGCGAAGTCTGCGCTGCGCACTGCGATGATGCAGGAGATTGCGTTGAAAAACGGTAACTTCTGCGGAGTATGTCCGGTCATCGGGCGGCTGAACTGTCCTGTTTGCGCTGCGTATATCGCTGCGGCAGGAAAGGGTCGGCCTTGCGTCGGCCATTTTTCTTGGCACAGAATGATACGCACGATGGCGTGGATAAGACATTTCACCGTACCCAGGTACCACGAAACTGAGTACGAAATTCAAGGAGGAAACACAAAATGGCAAACCAAGAAATGATCCGCATCCGGCTGAAGGCTTATGATCATCAGCTGATCGACTCCAGCGCGGCAAAGATCGTCGAGACTGCAAAGCGTAACGGCGCTGCAGTGTCCGGCCCCATCCCGCTGCCCACCAAGAAGGAAGTTGTTACGATCCTTCGTGCTGTCCACAAGTATAAGGATAGCCGTGAGCAGTTCGAACGCAGAACCCACAAGAGACTGATCGATATCCTCAACCCCAACCAGAAGACTGTTGAAGCTCTGATGAGCCTGGACCTTCCCGCTGGTGTTGAGATAGAGATAAAGCTGTAATCCTTATACATTATAATATAAGGATTCACCGCTGCCCGCACTGTTATAGCATCGGGCGACGGGTCATGTTGGCAAGCGTCCCAATGCGTGAGTCAACCAATAACCTAAAAAAGGAGAAAACCACCAATGAAAAAAGCAATCATCGGCAAGAAAGTGGGTATGACCCAGATCTTCGATGAGAGCGGCAAGGTAATCCCTGTTACCGTTGTGGAAGCAGGTCCCTGCGTCGTTACTCAGAAGAAGACCGAAGAGACCGACGGCTACACTGCCGTCCAGCTGGGCTTTGAGGATGTCAAGGAGTCCAAGCTGACCAAGCCTGAGGCTGGCCATCTGAAGAAGGCTGGCGTTGAGGCTAAGAAGCATCTGAAGGAATTCCAGCTGGAGAACGCTGCTGAATTGAATGTCGGCGACGTGATCAAGGCTGATACCTTCGCAGCCGGCGACTGGATCGATGTCACCGGTATTTCCAAGGGCCATGGTTATCAGGGTGTTATCAAGCGCCACGGCGCACACCGCACTGACATGACCCACGGCGGCGGCCCTGTCCACCGTCACGCAGGTTCTATGGGCGCTTCCTCTCACCAGTCCCGTATCTTCCCCGGCAAGATCGGCGCCGGTCAGATGGGCAATGAGCAGGTCACCATCGAGAACCTGGAGATCGTTAAGGTTGATGCAGAGCTGAA
>JAZRRS010000006.1:0-192016 GCA_045651005.1 Faecousia sp. | reverse complement strand
AGCTTCATTGGGATCATATTGAACAGAGCGGTCAATCAGCTTGGCGCTCTCCTGATACTTTTTGCCTCTAAACACTTGTTATATCCTCCTTAAAGTGGTGATGCGGAAAAATCCTCCCACATTTCCGGGCATTTCCCGGATAAAGCAATTAGCGAATAATAATTAGTCGACGACGACAACGCCCATGGAGCGGCAAGTGCCGGCAACCTGGCTTTCGACAGCCTCCAGAGTAGCGCCCTTCAGATCCTGCATCTTGGTCTTAGCGATCTCGGAGATCTGAGCGCGGGTGATCTGGCCAACCTTGTTCTTGTTGGGAACGCCGGAACCCTTAGCCAGACCGATTGCCTTCATGATCAGCAGGGGGGTCGGAGGGGTCTTGGTGATAAAGGTGAAGCTGCGGTCAGCGTAGACAGTGATAACAACGGGGATCTTGTAGCCTTCCATGTTCTGAGTGCGGGCGTTAAACTCCTTGATAAAGGCAGCGATGTTAACACCGTGCTGACCCAGAGCGGGGCCGACAGGGGGGGATGCGGTAGCCTTAGCGGCGTTGATCTGAAGTTTGATAATACCAGTGACTTTCTGTGCCATAATAAGCACCTCCTGAATAAAATGTGGTAATATGCGCTATGCGCATTTCTTTCGGGGTTTTAGCCCCTCCCACCGTTTCGACCGGGCATACCGGTACGATGCGTTTATGGGGTTGTGACTTCTACCTGATCGAGTTCGAACTCGACGGAAGTCTCACGGCCAAACATGGTAACCACCACGCTGACAGAATTGGCGTCCACGTCGATCTCTTCCACCACACCGGTGAAGGAGCTGAAGGGACCGTCGAGAATACGGACAGTATCGCCGACACTGTAGTTTACGACGATTTCGCGCTTCTCTACACCCATCTCATAGACCTCATCATCAGTTAGGGGGATGGGATCTTCTACAGAGGAACCGACAAAGCCGGCAACTCCGCGGACGCTCTTGATAGCATGCCAGGTGTTGTCACTGTAAACCATCTTGACAAAGACATAGCTGGGGAATAACTTGCGATCATAGGTCTTGCTTACGCCGGACTCGGTGATCTCAGTTACCGTTTCCATAGGAATGGCAACGGTATGGATGTGCTCCTGCAGACCACGGCTCTGTACCGTCTTTTCGATGGCGGCCTTTACAGTGTTCTCATAACCGGAATACGTCTGAACGACGTACCATTTTGCAGCCTCTGCCATATTCGTGACCTTCTTACTTGTTTACGGCGTTGATGAGGGCATCAATACCGATACGGGACACGAAGTCGAACAGCCAAATGAATACGCCTACGACGAGAACGCAAGCGATAACAATCAGGGTGTTCTTCAGCACCTGCTGCGGGGTGGGCCAAACGACCTTCTTCAGCTCACTGCGAAGTTCGCGGAAGTATCTGCCAATGGCACCAAAGGCTCTAACGAACCAATTCTTCTTCTTAGCTTCAGCCATTTTGCAGCCTCCTTACTTGGTCTCGTTGTGAACGGTGTGCTTTCTGCAGAATCTGCAGTACTTCTTCATTTCGAGACGGTCGGGATCGTTCTTCTTGTTCTTCATGGTGTTGTAGTTTCTCTGCTTGCACTCGGAGCATCTCAAAGTGACTTTAACGCGCATAAACGGCACCTCCTTAAATTTGCCTCCCTGTATCACCCCGGCTATAAAAAATTTAGTAAGCGGTCAACTACAATTACCGCTCCGGAGCTGAAATGGGCGTGAAAAATAACCCGTTTCACAGGTAAAAACCATTCTACCACAGGAAAGTAGATTCGTCAACAATTTTTTTCTTTATTTTTTTGCTTTTCTGCATTATAATGGTGGCAAAGAGAAAGGGGTTGAACTATATGAGGATTATGGGTATCGACTATGGTGACGCACGGACGGGAATCGCTGTGTCCGATCTGCTTTGCAGTATTGTAGGAACGACTACGGTGATTCATAGCAGAAATTCGGAAAAGACGGCAGAAGCCATCAAAAACCTTGTGGCTGAGCAAGGGGTAACAGAGATCGTTATGGGTTTGCCGAAAAATATGGATGGCACCGAAGGTGTTCGTGCAGAGCTTTGTCGGGAATTTGCAAAGCGTGTGGAAATGGTTACCGGACTGCCTGTGGCAATGTGGGATGAACGACGTACCACAGTGGAAGCACACAATATCTTGTCTGAACATAATTACCACGGAAAGAAGCGGAAGAACACAGTAGATGCGGTAGCTGCCGCACTGATTTTGGAAGGGTATCTTGCATTCCGGAAGCGATGATCACTTGCTTTCTTTTGGTTTATACAGAAGCTCCCGTATTCCTGTGAATAACAGGAGGATCCCAAACAGCTTTTTCAGAAGTGATACATCTATTCTTTTGCTTAACAGAGAGAAAAAAGCAGCAGCGATACAGCCGGCAATGATAGCCGGCTGTATCTTTTTGAGGTTCAGATGGCCCTGTTTCCATCGAAATATGGATGCGATCAAGGCGGAAGGAATAAAAAAGAGAAGGTTGATTCCTCTGGCGGTGTGGTGAGGCATATCCAGTACGAGAGTCAGCCAAAGCATTAAAAGACTTCCCCCACCGACACCCACACCGGAAAGAAAACCCAGGACACCGCCTGCAAGAATCATAAATGGAAGACTGTTCAGCATAGGTAGCGGATACCTCCCCAAAGAATAAGAATGCCTAAAAATCTGTGAAGCCAGAGAGTGGATAGCTTTCGGGCGACCAAACCGGCGATGATGCCTCCAAGTGCACTGCCTGCCAGATAGGGGAGCGCTGTTTCCCAGGGGATTTGCTCCGGCTTTAATGTGAGGCTGAGAGAGACAAGACAGATAGGCAGGATCACAGAAACAGAGGTGGGGAATATCTCGTTGTCCGGCAGGTTAGTAAGTCCGGTGAGCAAGGGTACCAGTACCATTCCGCCGCCGGCTCCGAATAGTCCGTTGACAGCACCGGCGACGGCACCGGAGATCAGAATTCCAAAATGTTTTTTGTAACTCAAAATAAGAACACCTCCTGTGGAGATTTTCTCCGCAGGAGGTGTTTTTATACAGATTTGATTATTAAGCGGGGCTCAGAACCAGATCCAGATTCATCTTGGAGGTGTCCTTTGCCTCTGTGGCAACAGGCTCCAGGATGCCGTTGTACCAAGTCTCCTGGTCAGTGGTCCGCATTTCCTCAGTGATCATATGATCGCGGTAGGACATTTCGGAGTCACCAACATAGTACATAACATGGTAGCCATACTCGGTTACCACGATGCCGGTACCGCCAGCCTTACGATCGGGGTCAATAGACCATGCAAGGAAGTTCTCTACATAGTTGGAACTGGGGTTGATGTCTTCGTACAGACCTTCGTTCTCAGTAACACCGGTGTCGTCGCTGTGCTCCTTGAGCAGCTCGATGAAGGAAGCTTCGGTCTTTTCGCCCTCTTCCCAGGTCTTCAGATGTGCCTCAGCCTGCTCCTTTGCTGCTGCCTTCTCTTCGTCGGTGTAGACAGTCTCGCCGGTCTCTTCATTCTCTTCGCCACCCTCGAAGGAAACCAGCAGATGACGGACGTTGCTCATAGCCTTGGTATTGTCGTCACGAGAATGGAAGATAGCCACATAGTAACCGTTCAGCTTAGGCTCAGCCTCTGTAGACATACTGGGGATGGCGTGAATTTCGCCGTCCTGACGGCCCTCTTCGCCCAGCCACTTAGCCAAATCACCATTGATCTGGGTGTACAGAACAGACTTGTTCTCGGAGACGTTCAGTGTGACGCCCTCTTTGACCTTGACATCAGCCAGCTTGGCGGTCAGTTCTTCGGTAGAGGTAGCGGTAGCCAACAGCTCAGCAGCAGCCTTCATAGCTTCACGAGCAGCATCATTTTCTTCCTCAGAGTAGGTAATGGTGCCGTTTTCGTCCTCGGTGCCGCCGGCCTGGAAGTTGGTGTAGCTCAGATAGACGCTGTCATAGGTGAAAGAAGAGTAGTTGTTGAACTTTTCTTTCTCGTACTCACGCAGAGCTGCATCATCGTAAGTAAGACCTTCTTCGTGTGCTGCGTAGTATGCGTCAGCCAGCAGAGTGCGCTCGTAATATGTCTTGTAGCTCTTGGCAGTGGAGCCATAGCCGTAAGTAGCACGCAGGTACTGATCAGCATTGCTGTAACCATAGATGGTAGCATAGGAGGACATATTGTTCACCACATTCTCTAATGTGGTCTGATCCTCTTCGGGGAGGGTGAAGTTCTCGGCCTTGGCGAGATCGGTCAGAGCGAAGTCGTGCTTTGCGTTAGTCAGAGCCAGATCTACGAAGTAGTCAGCCCAGGTTGCGCCGGTCTCTTCGTCCTGCACCTGTTCATTCAGAGGCTTGGAGGTATCCAAACCCAGCATTTGCAGATAGTTGTCGGAACTGCCGGTGGACTCATCATACCACTGGTTGTAGAATTCGCTGATTGCGTCGTTGTAGTAGTAATTGAACTCAACGGTATTCAGCTCTCTGTCGCCCACAACAGCAGCAATGGTGCTTTTTTCTGCAAAACCACCGTTACGGATACCACGGACAGCAAGAACGCCTACCACGATACATACGATCGCCAGCATAGCTGCCACGAAGGAAATGGTGTATACCTTGAGTTTCTTTGCTTCAGCCTGCTCTTTAAGCTGTTTTTCTGTGAGCATAGCTGCCACTTGCTCCTTGCGGAGTTTTTTCTTATCAGATGCGCTCATTGTTAAACATTCCTCTCATTAAACATCACGTATTACATAGAGTCCTACGTATAGACCAAGTCATTATAACCGATTTTTATCCCGGTTTCAAGTATAAATATTTTGCAAAGAGGCGAAAAAAGAAAAAATTTACAAAATTATAAAAATTGCGCAGGGAATCGTCCCTGCGCAATACCCGCTTTGGCCGTATGCACCTAATAGTGACCTGCACGAAATGGCAGGTGGGTTGCCGCTCCGGGCCTTAGCTGCTCCCAACGTCCGCCTATCGTCAAAGCGTAGGCGGGAGGTCTGCAATCCGGCCGGGAAATCTAACATCCCTATAATAAAATGTGGGTCCAAATAGGCACATTACGCACCAAGCAGGCAGGATTTATTCGTCGTCTTCGCTGTCTTCCTCGTAAAGCTGCTCCATAATCAGAGTGTAAACAGTCTCCAGTTCGGTCTCATCTTCGATGGCGCAGAGGATGGGCTCACCGTCTTCTTCCACAGATTTGAGGATGCTGACTTCCAGCTCGGCATCCTCTTCCATACCTGCAGGGACAACGGCAAGATAGGTCTGCGCATTGTATTCCAGAGTGGAGAGGATCTCCAACTCAAATTCGGTACCATCCTCGTCTATGATGGTCATAAAATCGCGTCCGTATTCATTAGACATGATATAGTGCCTCCTGTTTTTTTCTTACCTGTATTTTAAGGGAAAAGATGCGCAAAATCAAGAGGAAATCAATTGATATGATATATTTGTTTTGTAGTCGGATGTTCTATATAAAAATTTTCTGTAAATTTTTAAGAATTATTATTAAAATAGTACTTTCGTTTTTTAACAGGGTATGCTATAATAATACGAACGATACTATGCATTTATGCGCAAAATGAAAATATAATCTGTTTCGGCCCTGTGCTGCCAAATGGAGGTAATGATAATGACCAAGAAAAATAAAGGAAAGAAGATTTCTTTTTGGAAAGCGCTGTTTCAAAAACCGGAATTTCTAAGGAAGTTTGCGGAGCATCCTGTTGGAAAGACGCTTCGTGGTATATGGATGCCCTTGTTTACTGCGATCAAGATCACAGTGGGCGCTGTGTCTACAGTTCTTCTGATTGTGATCGTATGCGGCTTTGTGTTTGCCGGCATTTTGGGTGATTATCTGGAAGCGGATATTCTTCCCAATGCATCTGTGGTACTGGATGACTACGAGATGGATGCGCCTTCTTATGTCTACAGTGTCCACAATGGACAGATCAAGCTGGAGCAGGAGCTATACGCGAGTACCGACTGGAAAAAGGCGACCTACAAAGAGATTCCCGAAGATCTGATCCACGCAGCCGTTGCGATTGAGGACAAGCGATTCTATGAGCATCAAGGTGTAGACTGGGTCACTACAATCAAAGCTTTTGCAAATATGTTCTTTGGCAGTGAAACGGTAGGCGGCTCCAGTATTACTCAGCAGCTGATTAAGAATAAGACCGGCAACGACAGTGTGACGGTGCAGCGTAAGGTGCAGGAGTTTTTCAGTGCCACGCTGGTGGAAAAGCACAATGATAAGACGGTCATTATTGAGGAATACTTGAATTCCATCTATATGGGACAGGGCTGCCGCGGTGTCAAGAGTGCAGCAGCAGCTTACTTTGGCAAGGAGCTTCAGATGCTGACGCTTGCTGAGTGCGCAAGTCTCATCAGTATCACTAACAACCCCTCCTTGTTTGATCCTTACAGTGGCGATGTGTTCACCTATGAGGGACAGGAAAGAAACGGCAAGGAGAGAAATCGCCATCGTCAGATGCTGGTGCTGGGAGAAATGCTCTCCCAAGGTTATATTACCCAGGAAGAGTATGATGAGGCGGTAGCGCAAGAACTGGTACTGAAGTCCGGCATTGAAGAGCAAGACCTGTGGACGGTTTGTGCCAATGAAGCTTGCGATTACGAGGGTGTGCGCAACACCTATGGCGAGAGTGAACTGAAATGTCCTGTCTGTGGAACAGCACCCAAGATCGATGAGGATAACTCCCAGGAGGTTTACTCCTATTTCGTGGATGCAGCTTTGAAGGATGTAGCCCGTGATATGGCAAAGCGGGATGGTATCACTGAGTGGAACCAGTCTATTTGGGAGGATTATCTGGACAAGATCAACCGTGGCGGTTATCACATCTACCTTACCATGAATCCCACTGTGCAGGCACAGGTGGACAAGATATATAAGGATCTGGACGAAATTCCCAAAACAAGAAGTGCTCAGCAGCTTCAGTCAGCTATCATTGTTATTGATAACGCAACCGGTGACGTTGTCGGTATGGCAGGTGGTGTGGGTGATGACAAGGTGCACTTTGGCCTGAACCGTGCAACGCAGTCCGACCTGCAGTCCGGTTCTTCCATTAAGCCTCTGACGGTGTATGCTCCCGGTTTTGAACAGGGAACGATTTCTCCGGCAACAGTGATCAAGGATATGCCTATGGATTACACCGACGGCGCATGGCCAAGAAATGATAATCGTGAGTACAATTATACAAGAACGATTTTCCGTGGCGTTGTCAGATCGGTCAATGCAGTGGCGGCAAACACTCTGCAGAAGATCGGTTCTGAGTATGGTTTTGAGTTTGCTCGTGATAAGTTTGGCATTTCCACCCTGGTGGATGAAGATATGCAGTTCTCCTCTTTGGCACTGGGTGCACAGTATTCCGGTGTTCGGGTGCGGGATATGAGTGCTGCATTTGCGACCTTTGCCAATAACGGTGTGTATCGTGAAGCCAGAACCTATAGCAAAGTCTATAACAGCAAGGGCGAGTTGGTGCTGGATAACACCCAGGAAAGCCGTGAGATCCTTAGCGAGAAGACTGTTAACTATATGAACTATTGTCTGGTAAACGCAGTTTCCGGAGGTACCGGAAGCGGTGCGGACTTCTATGATGTGGATGTGGCAGGCAAGACCGGTTCTACCTCCAGCTTCCGTGACCGTTGGTTCTGTGGCTTTACCGGTTACTATACTGCGGCTGTTTGGTGCGGCTATGATACGCCCGAACCCATTAATACCACCGGCGGCAGCTACAACCCTGCTGCTCGCTTGTGGAAAAAGGTAATGGAGCCGATCCATGACGGTTTGGACAATATTCGCCTTTACGATTCCAGCAAGATGACATCTGTGTCCGTGTGTCTGGATAGTGGCAAGCACGCTACAGATGCTTGTAACGCAGATGTCCGAGGCGGACGCACGGAGTCTGTCCGTGTATATCCTGAGGATTCTCCCTCCGGTCGCTGCAACAAGCACGTTCTGGTGGACTACTGTGTTGTTGGAGAAGGTGTTGCTACTGACTATTGTAAGGAGTTTGCTAAGGTTGATTCTAAGGTGAAGGTGGAGAAGAAGGGTCTTCTAAAGCTGACCAAGAACGAAATGCAGGAAATTCTTAATGCAAAAAATTACGGTCTTGTGAAGGATTATACCCTTGAGAATTACGTGTACCTGGTTGGTAGTGATGGTAAGGATGGCGATTACAAGGGCTTTAGCGGAAAGATCAATGCCGATACCACCGCCCCCTATAAGGTCTGCAAGCAACACACCAAGGCGGCTTGGGATGAGTATCAGGCACAGCATCAGCAGCCGTCCGTGCCGGAAACTACTGCACCGGAGGGCGCATAAGATTTTAAAGAGGGAAAAATATGATTTGGATTTCCAATGAATGGAAGGATTATGAGGTATTGGATACCTCTGACGGTGAGCGCCTTGAGCGTTGGGGTAAGCATATTCTGGTGCGTCCCGACCCACAGGTGATTTGGGCAACACCCCATTCCCATCCGGGCTGGAAGAAGTATGATGCCCGGTATGTGCGCTCCAATAGTGGCGGTGGGCACTGGACAGACCATAATCTGCCGGAACGCTGGCAGATCCGCTATAAGGACTACCTCACTTTTAATGTAAAACCTATGAATTTTAAGCACACCGGTGTATTTCCGGACCAGGCTGCCAACTGGGATTTCATCCGTGACAAGGTAGCATCTGCAGGTCGGCCTGTGCGTGTGCTGAATCTATTTGCTTATTCCGGTGGTGCTACCCTTGCGGCAGCGGCAGGCGGTGCGGAGGTGTACCATGTGGATGCCTCCAAGGGTATGGTTGCCTGGGCAAAAGAAAATGCTAAGTCTTCGGGCTTGGCGGATAAACCCATCCACTGGATCGTGGACGACTGCGGTAAATTTATCCAGCGTGAGATCCGCAGAGGCAGACGCTATGATGGCATTATTATGGATCCGCCCAGCTATGGAAGAGGACCTTCCGGTGAGATTTGGAAGATGGAAACCAGTTTTTATCCCTTTCTGCTGGAGACAGCAAAGCTTCTGACGGATAATCCGTTGTTTGTTATCATCAATTCCTATACCACCGGTCTTGCTCCTTCAGCGGTTGGGTATGCTTCCGATGTCGTTTTCGGCAGCATACATGGCGGCAGTACGGCAGTAGGTGAGTTGGGACTTCCGGTGACAACCACCGGGCAAATGCTGCCTTGTGGCGCAGCTGGCAGATGGACTCCCTGATTGGAGGAATCATAGTGGGAACTGCGATTTCTGTTGAACATTTGGCATACAGCTATCCGGGTGTGGACAACACACCCGGTGTTGCCGTATTTGAAGACCTGAATCTTACGGTTGAGGAGGGTAGCTTCGTAGCTGTTCTCGGCAGCAACGGCTGCGGAAAATCCACGCTTGCGAAGCATTGTAATTCCATATTGCTGCCCTGCGGAGGCAAGGTGTATGTCTGCGGTATGGACACCGCTGACGAGGAGAAATTGATGGCGGTTCGCCGCAATGTGGGAATGGTATTTCAAAACCCGGATAATCAGATTGTTGCTAATGTGGTGGAGGAGGATGTTGCTTTTGGTCCCGAAAATCTGGGCGTGGCAAGTCCTGTGATTCGCCAGCGGGTGGACAACGCACTGAAACAGGTTGGAATGTATGAATACCGTGAACACGCTCCCCATCTTCTGTCCGGCGGGCAGAAACAGCGCATTGCAATTGCAGGCATTATCGCAATGCAGCCCAAATGTATTGTTTTGGACGAGCCTACAGCGATGTTGGATCCCAGAGGCAGACGGGAAGTTATGGAGACAGTAACGGCGTTGAACCGTGAAAAGGGAATCACCGTGCTGCTTATTACTCACCATATGGACGAGGCGGCTATGGCACAGCGTGTGGTGGTAATGAGTAATGGGCAGGTGGCAGCCGACGGTACACCGGAGGAAGTGTTTTCTCGAGTAGAACTACTGCACAGCATTCGCCTTGCGGCACCGGAAACGGTGGAGCTCTGCTGGGAACTGAATAAAAACGGTTTTGCGCTGCCATTGGATAAGATCAGCGCAGAAGATTGTGCACAGGCATTATATGAAAGTGTTCAGCATATAAAGCCTTGACGGAGGATAGAAAAGTGGCACCTATTTTAGAGGTAAAAAACCTGCAGCATACCTATAGTGCGGGGACACCCTTTGAGCATATCGCATTGAACGATGTGTCGTTCTGTGTGGAACGAGGGGAGTTTATCGGCATTATCGGGCACACCGGCTCTGGCAAGTCTACCCTGATGCAGCACTTGAATGGACTTTTAAAACCCACAGGTGGCAGTGTGCTTCTGGATGGAAAGGATATCTGGTCGGATAAAGCGTTTACCCGTCAGAGTCGCTTCCGTGTGGGACTTGTGTTCCAGTATCCGGAGTATCAGCTGTTTGAAGAAACGGTCTATAAGGATATTGCTTTCGGACCGAAGAATATGAAATTGAAGCCCGATGAGATCGACCGTCGTGTACGGGAGGCTGCTGCGCTTGTGGGTCTTACGGAGGAACAACTGCAGTTATCTCCTTTTGATCTGTCCGGCGGACAGAAGCGTCGTGTTGCCATTGCCGGTGTTATCGCGATGGAGCCGGAAGTTTTGATTCTGGACGAACCTACGGCAGGTCTTGATCCGGAGGGTAGGGAAGAAATTCTCAAGAACATTGATGCATACCGTAAGACAAGGAATGCCACCATTATGATGGTGAGCCATTCTATGTCTGATGTGGCACGGTTGACAGAGAGATTGCTGGTGATGAATGGATCAAAGCTGGCAATGGACGGTACACCGGAAGAGGTATTCTCCCGTGCGGATGAACTGATTTCTATGGGATTGGATATTCCGGATGTTACGGCGGTGTTCCTAAAACTACGGGAAAAGGGTTTAGATGTGCCAATGGTGTACACCATTGGACAAGCTGTAGCAGTGCTTTCCCAACTGAAGGGGGGAAATGCCAATGCTTAAAGATATTACATTGGGTCAGTATTTCCCGGGCAATTCTCCTGTGCATCGTTTAGACCCCAGAACGAAGCTTGTGCTTCTGATTGTGTATATCGTGGCGTTGTTTACGGCATCGGACTGGGTATCCTACGGTGTAGTGTTTGTGTTTTTGACATTTACTGTGGCGATTTCCACCATTCCGCTGAAGTCCATTCTCCATGGTATGAAGCCGCTGGTAATGATTTTGATCTTTACCGGTGTTCTGAACGTCTTCTTTACCACCGGTGAAAAACTGCTGGTGAAATTTTGGGTCATCTCCATCTATTGGGAAGGCATTCTCAAAGCACTGTTTATGATGCTGCGCATTCTGATGCTGATTACGGGCACATTTTTGCTGACCTATACCACATCTCCCATTGCCTTAACGGATGGCTTGGAATCTCTTCTTGGACCGCTTAAGAGAATTCGTGTACCGGTCCATGAGCTTTCTATGATGATGTGTATTGCTCTGCGCTTCATTCCTACGTTGATTGAGGAAACAGATAAAATTATGTCGGCACAAAAGGCAAGAGGTGCGGATTTTGAGAGTGGAAAGCTTCTGGACAGAGTAAAGGCGCTTGTTCCTATTCTTGTTCCTTTGTTCATCAGTGCGTTCCGCCGAGCCGACGAGTTGGCGACGGCTATGGAATGTCGTTGCTATCAGGGTGGCGAAGGCCGTACGAAGATGAAATTGCTGCGCTACAAATTGGGAGATTTTAAGGCGTACGGTATGGGATTGCTGCTTTTGGGTGCGGTAATTACCCTTCGAGTACTGGGTTTGTGAGGTTCTTATGCGCAATATAGCTCTGTTTTTAACCTATGAAGGCACTGCCTACCACGGCTGGCAGATGCAGAAAAATCTGGCAACTGTACAGCAAACGTTGGAAAAGGCGATTGGTAAGGTTGTTGGGCATAGTGTCCACGTAACAGGCTGCGGCAGAACAGATGCCGGTGTCCACGCAAAGTGCTATGTGGCGAATTTCCGCACGGATTCGACTATTCCTGTGGATCGATTGCCCTATGCGCTGAATACGCATTTGCCTGCGGATGTTGTGGTGACCAAAGCATTTGATGTTCACGATGGTTTCAATGCCATCGGTTCCTGTGCTCGGAAAGAGTATACCTATATGATCTACAATTCCCGTGTGCGGGATCCCTTCTATGTAAACAGAGCGTGGTTTTATCCCAAACATCTTGATGAGAAGATCATGCAGGAAGCAGCAAGCCGTTTTGTGGGCACCCACGATTTTGCGGCGGTGCGTTCTGTGGGAACAGATGTCAAGTCTACGGTCAGAACGGTATATTATTATAATGTAGAGCGGCAAGGAAATATTATTTTGCTGAAGGTCTGCGCAAACGGCTTCTTGTATAATATGGCACGGGCGATGGCGGGTACGGTGGTTTATGCCGCAGAAGGTAAGATCGCACCGGATGAAATTGAAGCGATTCTTGATAGCGGAAATCGTACAGCGGCCGGTCCTACCGTCCCACCGGGCGGCTTGTATATGACACACCTGTGGTATGACGATGGTGTGGAAAAATTTGAATGTCCATAATATTCACAAATTATTTTTAAAATTTGCGATAATTTGTGATATAGTCTGTGGCAGAAATGGAGTGAACAAGTATGCCACCTAAAATGTGTGTAAAATGTAAAAAGAATATTGCGGTCGTTTTTATTACCAAGATCGAGAACGGCGTTACGATGAATGAGGGCTATTGCTTGCGCTGTGCAAGAGGTTTGGGTATTCCTCAGATCGAGGATGCTGTGAAGCAAATGGGCTTTTCGGAGGATGATTTGGACAGCCTGTCGGATGAAATGAGCAGTATGTTTGCCCAAAGCGAAAAAGAAGACGGCGACGATGAGGAAATAGACAGCCGTACCGCTACTTTTCCGCTGCTGAATCAGATGTTCGGCGGAACAAACCTGCCGGCAAATAAGGAAGAGCCGGAGCAGGATAGGGGCGAGAAAGAGCCTAAAAAGAAAAAAGGCAAGAAGCATAAGTTTCTGCATAGCTACTGTATGAATCTTACCGGCCGTGCCCGTGAGGGAAAGCTGGATAAGGTTATCGGCAGAGACACGGAGACAGAACGTGTGATTCAGATTCTAAACCGTCGCCAAAAGAACAATCCTTGCTTGATCGGTGAGCCTGGCGTGGGTAAAACTGCCATTGCAGAGGGTCTTGCACAGCGGATCGCAGCAGGGGATGTTCCCTATAAACTGCGGGATAAAGAAGTGTTTTTGCTGGATCTGACTGCCCTTGTTGCCGGCACGCAGTTCCGCGGTCAGTTTGAAAGCCGCATGAAGAGCTTGATTGGTGAGATCAAGGAGTGCGGAAATATTATTCTCGTTATCGACGAGGTCCACAACCTTGTGGGTGCCGGTGATGCGGAAGGCTCTATGAATGCTGCAAATATTCTGAAGCCTGCCCTGTCCCGTGGCGAGATCCAGGTGATCGGCGCTACGACCTTTAATGAATATCGCAAGCATATTGAAAAGGATGCTGCTTTGGAGCGTCGGTTTCAGCCTGTTTCCGTGGCGGAGCCTACCATCGAAGAGGCTTGCCAGATTATGCAGGGTATTTCTAAGGCCTATGCTGAATTCCACGGCGTTACCATTTCTCCGGAAATTGCCCGTCAGTGCGTTGTGTTATCTGAGCGATACATTACTGACCGATTCCTGCCCGATAAGGCCATTGACCTTTTGGATGAGGCCTGCTCTGATGTGAATTTACAGAGTAAAGAGATCTCCCGTCTGGCGGAATTGAAAAAGGAAAGAGACGATTATGAGCTGGAACTGAGAATGCTCACAGACGATACGGAAAATGAGCATTATGAGCGCCTTGCAGAGATTCGCAGCAAACTCTGTCAGATTGCAGCGGAGATCGAAAAGCTGGATGCGATTCCTGCACCGGCTGTTACCATAGAGAATCTGGCTCGAATTATTGAACTTTGGACAAAGATTCCTGCCAGCAAGATTAAGGCGCAGGAATATATGCAGATCAAGGGACTTGGGGATAGGTTGAAGTCTCACGTTGTAGGTCAGGATCAGGCGGTGGATGCTGTGTCCAAAGCCATCCGTAGAAATCG
This sequence comes from Faecousia sp., assembly GCA_045651005.1. GTDB lineage: Bacteria > Bacillota > Clostridia > Oscillospirales > Oscillospiraceae > Faecousia. The sequence continues at coordinate 177,936 of JAZRRS010000006.1, read as the reverse complement.
TGTGGGTATCTCACCCAAAAAGCGTCCTGTTTCCTTTATCTTCGTAGGCCCTACCGGTGTAGGTAAGACAGAACTGGTGAAACAGCTTGCCAATGACCTGTTTGATAGTGTGGACGCCTTGATCCGGCTGGATATGTCTGAGTATATGGAAAAGCACACCGTATCCAAACTCATTGGCTCTCCTCCCGGTTATGTAGGCTATGATGAAGCCGGTCAGCTGACAGAAAAAATTCGCCGCAGACCCTATAGCGTGGTGCTGTTTGATGAGATTGAAAAGGCACATCCGGATGTACTGAATGTGCTTTTGCAGGTGCTGGATGACGGCCGTATTACTGATGCACAGGGCAGATTGGTTAATTTTGAAAACACGATCATTGTTATGACCTCCAACGCCGGCTCTGAGGCCGGTGTCAGCGGACTGGGATTTGGTCGCAGTCAGCAGGATATGGTGAAGGATAAGACAATGAAGGCGTTGCGGGAGTTCCTGCGTCCTGAGTTTATTAACCGTGTGGATGAGATCATTACCTTTAACCACTTGACAGAAGCGGATTTCCTGGGTATTGCGGATATTATGCTGAAGGAACTGGCAGAAAGCTTGTCTTCACGTGGATTGTCTTTCGTGTTGGGAAATGGTGTCCGGGAACTGCTTGTAGAAAAGGCATTCTCTGTTACCTACGGTGCCAGAAATCTCCGTCGCACCATACAAAAAGAGCTGGAAGATCCTATTTCTGAGTTGATCATTGATTCTTTTGAGAACCCTATCTCCACAATCTCCGTACAGTTGGAGAATGAGGAAATTAAGGTTTCTGCGAATTAACGCAACGGTGCTGATCCGGATGTCCGGGTCAGCACCGTTTTGTCATAAATCGAATTTTTTTGTCAGCTTATCAGATACAATCCACGCAGCGTCTTCGACTTTTTCGGCAGTTTGTGCTGCCAGTTGACGAGTGGGATTCGATTTTGACATCATCAAAATTCCCACAGCACCCACTGCTGCACCGATTCCCATTGTCAGAGCCCATCCTTTAACAGTCATAATATTCCTCCTTAGCGACGGATTTCTCCTGCTGTTGCTGTGGAATCATTATCGTTGGTGTGGCCGGGGAGAGTAGGGTCAATGATATCGGGCATACTGGTGTCTACTTCGGGGTCTGGGATATTTGTGTGAATGGTAGGGTCCATAATGGTGGGATCGAGACCGGGTATCATAGAGGTTTCGGTGGTTGTCTCAGTGGCCGCAGTAGTGGAAGGTGTTTTGCTTCGTTTACCGCAGGCTGCGAGAGAGGTACACAGAAGAAGAGAAAGTGCGATAATACTGATCTTTTTCATAATTTGCCTCCTGAAACATTGGATTCAGAGCTAGTATTTCCGACCAAAAGCTTTTTACCCAGCCAAATAATATGGGATTTTACTTTTTTGCTGAAAAAAAGACAAAATTTTGAAAATACCATTGATATTTTGATTTGAATCAGCTATAATAGATCAGAATAAAATATAAGGGAGATTGTCACTATGAAAAGACTTTCTGTTAAGAAGAATACTGAGTGTATGGCTTGCCTGGAGTGTGTCCGTGCTTGCTCCAATGCTTTTTATAAGGAGTTCAATGAGGACCTGTCTTGCATCCGAATTGTTGCTAAGGGCAGCGGTGCAAAGCCTATGACTTGCATTCAGTGTGGCAAGTGTATGAAGGTTTGTGAAGCCGGTGCTATTACGCAGAATCCCAAGACCGGTGTGTATATGATCAACAAGAAGCTTTGTACATCCTGCGGCAAGTGTGCTGAGATCTGTCCTATGAAGGTTATGGTTGCACCTGCTGAGGGAACTACCACAAAGTGTATTGCTTGCGGTATTTGCGTTAAAGCTTGTCCTATGGAAATCTTGGAGATCGTTGAAAAGTAAGTGTTTTGGCGGCAGGGCGGTCACTTTTGATTGCCCTGTCTTGCTGTCTGTGATTGGTTGTAACAATTATGGAGGTTTCCTATGTCCGGTTATCGTAAAAAGAATAAAACATCCTGGAAAAGAAAAGTGCTTATAACGCTGTGCGCCGTTCTTTTCGTGATCCTGCTGCTGCTGGTTGGCCTATATGTTTTGGCAGACAACCTGCTGTCAGGTATCAACCGTTTTGACGAGCAGTCCGGGAATTATACACAGCCCACTGTTGATGTTGCTGATCCTACAGACACTGTCCCTGTAATTGACCAGGCGCAGACCATCGTTTCCGGTAAAAATGTGATCAATGTTTTGTTGGTCGGACAGGATCGTCGTTATGGAGAAGGCAGAATGCACTCGGATTCGATGATTCTTGTGACCATTAATAAAACCACTAAGAAGGTGACTATGACGTCCTTTATGCGTGATATGTGGGTGTATATCCCCGATCACTATAATGAGCGTATCAATGTGCCCTATATGGTTGGCGGATTTGATCTTCTGAATGAAACGTTGGACTATAATTTTGGTGTTTCCGGTGATTATAATGTGGAGATCGATTTCTTTGGCTTTATGTCTGCCATTGATTTGGTGGGTGGCGTAGAGATCGAATTGACTGGTGCGGAAGCCAGGTATCTGAATCGTCGTGGAAACTGGGAAGTGGATGACGATACCACCTGGCAGCTGGTTGAAGGCGTCAATAAGCTCACCGGATCTCAGGCATTGGCTTATTCCCGGATCCGTGATATCGGAGATGACTTTGAGCGTACCAACCGTCAGAGAACGGTGTTGACAACGTTGATCGAAAAGGCAAAGGATTTGAATGCAACGCAGCTTTATGAGCTGGTAAAAGGCGTGATTCCTATGATCACGACGGATATGAGCAATGCAGAGATTCTGGGACTTGCTATGGAGCTGATCCCTCTGCTTCCTGATTTGGAGATCGTATCCCAGCGTATTCCCGCAAACGGTGAGTTCTCCTTTGCCAACAAGGGAGGCGCCGAAGTGATTGCGCTCAGCGAATCTCAGTTTGAAGCGAACAAGGCGCTTATCGCAGAAGCGATGAAAGAAGAAAATTGATCAAAAAACGGTGTTGATCTTTGTCAACACCGTTTTTTTATGGAGTAAATGCAGAAAAAAGTTTTCTGTAACAAAAATTTACTGCTTGTAATAATTGCATATCTGTTACGGATATGCTATACTGTATTATATCATACACCCGGAGGCGTTTATGATGAAAATTACTGAATTACAACAAAAAATTACAGCAGCTTTGCCTGAGGTAGAACTGCGTTTCTGGGAGCCTATGTCTGCCCACACATCCTTTCGAATCGGCGGTGGCGCAGAAGTAATGGCGTTTCCCAAAAGCACCAACCAATTGGCAGATGTTTTGAAGTTTGCTGAGCGATTGGATTGTAAATGTGCCATTCTAGGCGCAGGCACAAACATACTTGCTCCGGATGCAGGAATACCCGGTGTGGTGATCTGCTTGAAGGATTGCTTGGATGGAATGGAAAAATTGGATGGAAACCGGATTCGTATCTGTGCCGGTGTTACCATGTCCAGAGCTGCGGTTTTTGCGGCAGGTCTTGGTCTTGGCGGGATGGAGTTTGCCCACGGCATCCCCGGCACGGTAGGCGGTGGTGTCTATATGAACGCAGGTGCTTACGGCGGCGAGATCGTAAATATCTGTGAAAGTGTGGATGTTATGCTGCCCGAGGGTGATATTGTCACCTATACCTGTGATGAAATGGATTTTTCTTATCGTCACAGTCGTTTGGAAGAAGAAAAAGGAATCGTGGTAAGTGCTGTTTTTGAGCTTTCTCCCAAACCCGAGGAGGAGATCCGTGCGAAAATGCGGGAGCTTATGGATAAACGTAAAGCATCGCAGCCGTTGGAGCTGCCTTCAGCTGGTTCTGCATTTAAACGTCCTGTTGGCGGATTTGCAGCTGCGCTTATTGACCAGGCGGGTTTGAAAGGTTTTCGGCTAGGCGGTGCCGCTGTGTCTGAAAAGCATGCAGGCTTTGTGGTCAATTTGGGCGGTGCAACGTCTGAAGATGTGTTGTCCCTTCTGCAGCAGGTGTCTGATAAAGTATTTGATTTATCCGGTATCCGGTTGGAGCCGGAAGTTAGAATTTGGTAAAAGGATGTGACAGCTGTGGCGATCTCGTTCTCCGGAAGTGCAAAGGCGGAAATTTGCCGCAGCTTCCCACAAAAACGTTGCTGTGCGCTTGCAGAGTGCTTTGGCATCTTGCTTTTTTGCAATAGTTTTTCTTCTGACGGCATTCGTATTATTACAGAGAGTCGGGAATTCGCACAGCTTCTTCCTAAGCTTTTTAAAAAGGCGTTCTCTCTGACATTTGATTCCATACCTCCGCAGGACGCGAAAGGAAAGTTGACTTTTCAGATCACAGACCGTGATAAAATTTCCACCATTATGACAGGTTTTGGCTTTAGTCCTGCGGATACCCTATCACTACATATTAACCTTGCAGCTGTGGAAGAGGATTGCTGTAAAACAGCGTTTCTTCGGGGTGCGTTTTTGACAGGCGGTTCGGTGACGGATCCTGTGAAGGGCTACCATCTGGAGTTGGCGACTACTCACCAGAGCGTGGCCAGAGAAGGGTTTGCGCTGATTCAAGAGGTTTTGGGCTTTTATCCCAAAAGTGCCGCCCGCGGCGGTTGTCAGGTGCTTTACTTAAAAAACAGTGAACAAATATCGGATCTTTTGACGTTTTTGGGTGCCTGTGTAGCGGCAATGTCTATTATGGAGACTCGCCTTGAAAAAGATCTGAATAATAAAGTCAATCGCCGCTGCAATTGTGATGAAGCCAATACCTCCAAGGTTGTGGAGGCAGCACAGGAGCAGCTGGCAGCTATCCGTGTGCTGCGGGAAACGGGGAAACTGGAATCACTGAATCCAAAGCTTTTGCAGGCGGCCGTTGCCCGGGAAGAGAATCCGGAATTGTCGCTGACAGAATTGGCGGCACTGATGGAGCCACCCATTACAAAACCGGCTATGAACCACAGACTTAAAAAGCTTGTGGAAATGTCGAAGGAGTAGAGAAATATGAGCTTTGTACATCTTCACGTCCACTCAGAGTACAGTCTGTTGGACGGTGCTTGCCGCATCAGTGGTATGATGGATCGTGTGAAGGAACTGGGGCAGACTGCCATTGCGCTTACCGACCACGGTGTTATGTACGGCTGTATCGATTTTTATAAAGCTGCCAAGGCTGCAGATATTAAGCCCATCATCGGTTGCGAGGTGTATGTCGCACGGCGTGGTATGGAAGATCGTGTTCACGGTGTGGACGATAGTGGCTATCACCTTGTGCTGCTTTGCGAAAATATGACAGGCTATAAAAATCTCTGCCTTATGGTTTCGGAAGCCTTCAGTCGTGGTTTCTATGGAAAACCCCGTGTTGATCTTGCGCTTTTGCAGAAGCATCACCAGGGTCTGATTGCGCTGTCCGCTTGCTTGGGCGGTGCGATTCCCCAGTATCTTCTGCAGGAAGATTATGATGCAGCTAAGGATTATGCGCTAAAAATGCGTGATATTTTCGGTGAGGGTAATTTCTTCCTTGAACTGCAAGATCACGGCATTTCGGAACAGCGGCCTGTAAATCAAGGGCTGCAGCGTCTTGCCCGGGAAACGGGTCTGCCGTTGGTGGTTACCAACGATGCGCATTACCTGCGTAAGGAAGATGCCCAAATGCAGGATGTTTTGCTGTGTGTCCAGTCTGTGGACACAGTGGACAATCCAAACCGTAAGCTGAAATTTGAAACGGAAGAGTTTTATCTCAAAAGCGAGGAGGAGCTGAGTCAGCTGTTTCCCGGCTGTGAGGAAGCCTTTGAAAATACGGCAAGGATCGCACAGCGTTGCAATGTTGAATTTGTGTTCAATCAGTACCATCTGCCGTCTTTTCCCGTTCCGGAAGGTTATACCAACGAGGAATATTTCCGTAAACTCTGTATGGACGGATTCCGGGAACGGTACGAAAACCCGCCGGAAAGCTACAGGGAACGACTGGAATACGAGATCGGTGTTATCAGCCGTATGGGCTATGTGAATTACTACCTGATTGTTTGGGATTTTATTCGCTATGCCAAGGAGACGGGAATCCCTGTAGGACCGGGACGTGGCTCCGGTGCAGCATCCATCGTTGCCTATTGTATGCATATCACAGAAGTGGATCCGATGAAATATGCGCTGATTTTTGAGCGTTTCCTCAATCCTGAGCGCGTAAGTATGCCGGATTTTGATACGGACTTCTGTCAGGAGCGACGGGGTGAGGTCATTGCGTATGTCACCGAGAAATACGGCGCAGACCACGTTGCTCAGATCGTTACCTTTGGTACAATGGCTGCTCGAGGTGCCATTCGTGATGTGGGAAGAGCCTTGAACTTCTCCTATGCGGAGACGGATGTGGTGGCGAAGCTTGTGCCTACAATGCCGCTGCATATCACACTGAAGGAAGCACTGAAAATCTCCCCCAAATTGAAGGAAATGTACGATGCGGACGAGCGTGTTCGCACGCTGATCGATACCGCAATGGGATTGGAGGGGATGCCCAGAAATACCTCCACCCACGCTGCCGGTGTGGTGATCACTGCGGAGCCGGTGCGTAATTATGTGCCGCTTTCCCGTAATGATGAGACTATTGTGACCCAGTATCCTATGACTACCATTGAAGAACTGGGACTTCTGAAAATGGACTTTTTGGGACTTCGCAACTTGACGGTTATCCGGGATGCTGAACGGCAAATACGGGAATATGACCCAAGCTTCTCTGTGGATAAAATTCCCGATGATGACCCGGAAACCTTTAAAATGCTGACAGAAGGTAAGACGCAAGGTGTCTTTCAACTGGAATCTGCGGGTATGACCGGTGTTTGTGTAGGTATGAAAGCCGGCAGTATTGAGGATATTACGGCTATCGTTGCCCTTTACCGTCCCGGTCCTATGGATTCCATTCCCACGTTTATCGATAACAAGCTCAACCGTGGAAAGGTAACTTATAAGACGCCTTTGCTGGAGCCTATTTTGAAGGTTACCTATGGATGCATCGTTTATCAGGAGCAGGTCATTGAGATCTTCCGTCAGTTGGGCGGCTATACAATGGGGCAGGCGGATAATATCCGCCGGGCGATCTCCAAGAAAAAGCAAAAAGTGATTGAGTCGGAGCGAAAGGTCTTTGTCTACGGCGACAAGGAGCAGGGAATTCCCGGCTGTATCGCCAATGGCGTGCCCGAAAACGTGGCGCAGTCTATCTATGATGAGATCGTTGCCTTTGCCAACTATGCCTTTAATAAGGCACACGCGGTTTGCTATGCGGTGGTTTCTTATCAGACTGCATACTTGAAGTGCCATTACCCCAAGGAATATATGGCGGCACTGATGACCTCTGTTTTGGATTCTGCTGTGAAGATCTCCGGTTATATTGCAGAATGTAAGGAACTGGGAATTCCGGTATTGCCTCCGGATATCAACCATTCCTATGACCATTTTGCTGTGGAGGGAAATGGTATCCGCTTCGGTCTCGGCGCAGTGAAAAATGTGGGAAGAGGTCTGATTCGCAGTATGACTGTCAAGCGCCAGGCAGATGGTCCGTTTACATCGCTGGAGAATTTTATTCAGCGTATGGGCGAGGAAATCAACAAGCGCGCAGTGGAAAACTTCATCAAATGCGGTGCAATGGATTGCTTTGGCTATCATCGCAGCGAATTGCTGGCTGTGTATGACAGTATGATGGACAGCATTGCCGACACCAGAAAAAAGAATCTTACCGGACAGCTTGGACTGTTCTCAATGGTGGAGGAGGATGAGGGAGGCGTAGCGATCCCCATTCCTAAGCTCCCGGAGATGAAAAAAGCAGATCTGATGCTGTTGGAAAAGGAGACCACCGGTATCTATATATCCGGTCATCCTATGGATGATTATCGTCATTTGCTCCGGGGTACTCATGTTGTTCCCATTGGGTCACTGATGGCGGAGGATGCGGTGCTGCAGGATGATCAGATCGTCAGTGTGGCAGGCGTGGTGCAATCCGTAAAAATGAAGACCACCCGTAATAACTCGGTGATGTCTTATATTACCCTTGAGGATGATACTGCGGCAGTGGAGATGTTGGCGTTTTCCAACACACTGAATCAATATGGCGGCTATTTGAAGGAAAATCAGCCGGTGGTGGTTACAGGACGATTGTCTTTGCGGGATGATAAAGAACCCCAGATCGTCATCAACCGAGCCCGTCATATTTCTGATTTCGCTGCCGGTGAACAGGAGCCCGTACCGCAGCAAGGAACTGTTCTTAACGGTACACTTTACCTGAAGCTTCCCTCTGAGGAGGGAACGGTGTTTCCTAAGATCCGTGCAATTTTGAATATGTTCCCGGGTGAGAGCCCCGTTGTGGTGTATTTTGCTGATACAGGCGTCCGCAGAGGCAGTCGATGCACACTGGACAGCCGTATGCTGGAAGAACTTAAAAATGTTCTGGGAACGGAGAATGTTGTGGTAAAATAACTTTCCTTTTTCACACAATTGTGTTATAATAACCGGAAGGAGGTGTCGCAGTGAAGAAGTTTATTGGACTTGTGATTTTGCTGGTATTCTTGCTGGCACTGACCGGCTGTATGCGGACAGTGGACGAGATGTATCGGCTGCCAAAACGGCCGGAGGCATATAATGATCTGCAGTCTGTAATAGACGGCGCTATGTCGGGACTTTCCTACTGCGCACCACTGACTGGTGAAAATCAACAGACGGTGCAGATGGCAGATCTGGACGGCGACGGTGTGCAGGAGTACATACTCTTTGCTAAAAGCACCCAGGAGAAGCCGTTGCGGATACTACTTTTCAGAAACATAAACGGCAACTTTGTCAACACAGACACGGTGGAGAGCAATGGTTCTTCCTTTGACCAGGTGGAATATGTGGATATGGATGGCAAGGGTGGCGTGGAACTGGTAGTGGGTCGCCAGCTAAGCGATCAAGTGATACGTTCTGTGTCGGTTTACACCTTTGCTGACGATGAGCTGGTGCAACTTCTGTCTGCCAACTATACGAAATTTCTTACTACTGATCTGGATAATAACAATCAGTCAGAGCTGTTTATGCTGCGTCCGGGACAGACGGATACCGATAACGGTGTTGCGGAGCTTTATGCGATGAAAAGCGGAGTTATGGAACGCTATAACGAAGTGAGTATGTCTCAGCCCGCAGATAAGCTTAAGCGTGTGATCATTGGCAAGCTGGACGATGGCAGCTCCGGTGTGTATACCGCATGTGCTGCGGGAGAGACTGCGTTGATAACAGATGTATTTGCCGTCAAGGACGGAATGCTGAAAAACATTGCTTTTTCCAACGAATCCGGTACTGCGGTGCAGACACTGCGCAACTTCTATGTATATGCCGATGATATTGACAATGACGGCATTGTGGAGCTTCCCAGTTTGATCACGATGAAGCCTATGGATGAAATGGTCTCTACCGATACGCATCAGTTGATCCGTTGGTACGCTATGACACCGGATGGGGCAGAGGTGGACAAGATGTACACCTACCATAATTTTGTGGGTGGCTGGTATATGCAGCTGAACAGCAGCTGGGCACCCCGTATCGCAGTACAGAACACAGGCAATCAGTATACTTTCTTCCTTTGGGATGAAGGCTATAAAGTTGCACAGCGGATTCTGACGATCTATGTATTAACAGCACAAAACAGAGACGAACAGGGAAGCGTGGAAGACAGATTTGTTTTGCATAAGACGGAATCCACCGTCTATGCAGCACGGCTGGAGGAAAGCGCTTCAGAGTATGGACTGACGCAGGAGAGCGCAGCCTACGGTTTTCGTATGATCCAAAAGGATTGGAAGACCGGTGAGACCGGATGAGAGGGAAAGAACTATGAGAAAAGTTTTGATTTTAGAGGATGAGGTCAATATCAGAAGCTTTGTGGTGATCAACCTGAAGCGTGCCGGCTATGATACCATTGAAGCCGGTACCGGTGAGGAGGCTCTGGAACGCCTTCGTGAAAATCCGGATATCGGTGTGGCAATTTTGGATATTATGCTACCGGGTATTGATGGCTTTGAGGTATGCCGCAGAATTCGTGCCAACAATAAGCAGATCGGCATTATTATGCTGACAGCCCGGACACAGGAAATGGATAAGATCACCGGTCTTATGACCGGTGCGGATGACTATGTCACAAAGCCGTTCTCTCCTGCGGAACTGACAGCTCGCATAGATGCACTGTACCGTCGCTTGGGTGCAGATGCAGTAGCTGACAGCGAGATCTTGTCGCAGGGCCCGTTTGTGATGAACACCCGTAACCACACGCTGGAAAAGGCAGGTAAGCGTGTTCGTTTGACACAGGTGGAGTATTCCATTCTGAAGCTGTTTATGCAAAGTCAAGGCAGACCGCTTTCCCGTGAGGATATCTTGTCCTCTGTGTGGGGAAGAGAGTACGAGGGCGAACTGAAGATCGTAGATGTGAATATCCGCCGTCTGCGTATCAAAATTGAGGATGATACAGCGAATCCTACCTATATCACCACCGTGTGGGGTTTTGGATATAAATGGGGCGCTTAAATAATAAGCAGGGTAGACCTGTGCTGAAGATCAAAGGTCTTCGCAGAAGATGGCTGTTTAATACGGTGGGTGTTCTGTGCGCTTTGGGTCTGGTTTGTGTGTTGTTGGTGACGGCTATGTTTGCCGCCTACTATTATTCCACTATGGAATCAGATATGCGCTATCGTGCCAGAACCACAACGGAGTTCTTTGCGGAGTATCTGAATCAGAGCTATAACGAATATTACCAGTCCTGCATTACCTATGCTCAGACTTTTGAGGACAAAAACAATATTGAACTGCAATTCATCAACGCCCAGGGTAAAATCGTGGCATCCTCTTCCGGAAACTGGGCAGGACCGTCTCCCTCCACATCGGATATCGGTGATGCGATCAGCAAACGGATGATCAAGCCTTATCGTGGAGCAGATCCCTATACAGGGGAGCGCATTATGGCGGTATCCAGTCCTATGATCTACAGCAATGGCGAAGTGATTGGCGTGTTGCGCTATGTTACTTCTACGGCTGTGATGGATATGCAGATATTCTATATTGCGCTGCTTTCTTTGCTGGCACTGGCAGTGGTGCTGTTAGTGGTGCTGCTGAGCAGCAATTACTATATGCATTCTATTTTGGTGCCGCTTCGTGCCATTATAGAGAAGGCTCAGAAAATCACCAATGGTAGCTACGGCATTCAGATCGAAACGGCATATGATGATGAGATCGGAGAGCTTGCGGACACCATTAATGAGATGTCCATCAAGATCAATCAGAACGAAAAAATGCAGACAGAGTTCATTTCATCTTTGTCACACGAGCTGCGGACACCGCTGACGGCGATCACCGGCTGGAGTGAGACTCTGCTGAGCACTGACGGTTTGGATGACCAGACTCGCAGAGGTATGAAGATCATCCATAAGGAAGCCGGAAGATTGACAGAAATGGTGCTGGAACTGCTGGACTTTACCCGTATCCAGGATGGCAGAATGACTCTGAATATGGAACTGACAGACATTCGCGCGGAATTTGAGGATGTTGTGTATATGTACGGCAGTCGGTCACGACAGGATGGAATACTGCTGGATTACCAGGATTCTGATGAGGATATTCCGGAAATATCCTGTGATCCCAAGCGTCTGCGCCAGGTGTTTTTGAATATTTTGGACAATGCGGCCAAGCACGGCTCTGAGGGGCAACGTATTGAGGCTGCCATTGGCTGTGAAAACGACACGGTAGTGATCCGGATCCGGGACTTCGGTCCTGGCATCCCGGAGGATGAGCTGCCGTTGGTAAAAAAGAAATTCTATAAAGGAAGCTCCAAAGCAAGAGGCTCAGGTATCGGACTTGCAGTGTGTGATGAGATCGTGCTGATGCATGGCGGCACACTGACGTTGGAAAATGCCGAGGGTGGCGGTACACTGGTTACGGTGGTGCTTCCTGCTTCACAATAAAGGATGTTATACTATGCCAAAGGAAACCCAGGAAAAATTTAAAACGATGATTGGTGGACAGGCGCTGATTGAGGGTATTATGATGCGCGGTCCCAAAGTGGACGCCATTGTTACCCGTGGTGCAGAAGGATTGAATGTGGAAACCACGCCACGAAAAATCCGTCCTAAAGGATCTGTGCTCACTTGGCCGCTTATTCGCGGTGTGGTAAATTTCTTTGATTCCCAGGTAATGGGTGTCAAGGCACTGATGCGTTCTGCGGATCTGTCACCGGAGGAAACACAGGAAGAACCCTCTAAATTAGATCTGTGGCTGGAAAAGAAGCTGGGAGATAAAAAATTTCAAAGTCTTGTGGTAGGCTTTGCGGTCTTTTTGGGATTGGGAATGTCCATCCTGCTGTTCTTTCTGCTTCCTATGCTGGCCGGCAGCTTGTTCTCTGTTTGGGTGGATAACCTGCTAATCCAAAATCTGCTGGAAGGTCTTGTGAGAATTCTGATCTTTGTGGGCTATATGTTCCTTGTAAGCCGTATGAATGAGATGAAGCGGGTATTTGCATACCACGGCGCAGAACATAAGACAATTCGCTGCTACGAAGCAGGCTTGCCCCTTACAGTAGAAAATGTAAGAGCGCAGACAAGATTGCACCCCCGTTGCGGAACAAGCTTTCTGCTTGTGGTTATGATCCTTTCAATCCTTCTGTTCTCCGTTGCTTCATCTTTGCTTTTGAGCATTGTGCCGGGAATGGAAGCGGCTCTCGGTCCTATATGGTTCCGGATGGCGATGATTGCCTATAAGCTTTTGCTGCTTCCGGTGGTGGTTTCAATCAGCTATGAGATCAATCGCCTGGTAGGAAAGCACGACAACGCATTCACTCGTTTTATGACGGCACCGGGTATGTGGTTTCAGAACTTTACAACCTTCGAGCCGGATGATTCTATGATTGAGGTAGGCATTGCAGCGCTGCAGGCAGTCATCCCTGAAAATGAGGGGGAAGACCTGTGGTAATGAAGATATATCAGCTCTACTCGGAAGCCCGTAAAGAGCTGCTTCGCCACTATGATCCGCAATCTGCAAGTCGTCACGCCGGTGATATTGTCAGTCGTGCAGCCGGAATTCCTCGTGAAAAGCTGTTGGCAGCACCGGACCTATATGTATCGGATGATACCATCGGGAAAACTTGCGAGGCGGTGGAACGACTTGCAGCCGGAGAACCGCTTGCTTATGTCCTTGGAGAGTGGGATTTCTACGGTATGACGCTTCAGGTGGATAGAAACGTGTTGATCCCCCGGGATGATACGGTGGCGGTTACAGAACTGGCAATAAAAAAGTCCCTTTTTTTGGACACATCACCCCGTATACTTGACTTGTGCACCGGATCAGGTTGTATCGGGCTAGCCATTGCAAACCGGGTAAAGGATGCCCGGGTTACTTTGGCGGATATTTCCAAAGATGCTTTGTCTGTGGCTAAAAAGAACATTGCCATTCAGAAATTGACAGGGCGTGTGTCCTGCGTGGTTGCAGATGCGTTGCAGACACCCTCTTCCTTTTTGGGAAAGTTTGATTTGATCGTATCCAATCCTCCCTATATAACAACCGGGGAAATGGAAGAGTTGATGCCCAGCGTCAAGGATTATGAGCCGCATTTGGCACTTCACGGTGGTGATGACGGTCTTGTATTCTATCGCAGCATTGCGGATAAATACAGGCAGGCACTGAAACCGGGAGGTTACCTTTGTTTTGAGTTTGGAATGGGACAGGGTGACGATGTGTGCCGGATTTTGGAAGAAAACGGATTTACGATCCTGGAACGGACAAAAGATTATAATGAAAGAGAACGGGCAGTGCTTGCCCAATACGGCAGGAAGGAAGATTAACCATGGCTACAAAGAAAACTGTTTATGATGCTCCCACACCCGCAAACGATAAGAAAAAGGCGCTGGAAACCGCACTGGCACAGATCGAAAAGAACTTCGGAAAGGGCACAGTGATGCGTTTGGGTGACAGACCCGAAATGGCTGTGGATGCCATTCCCACCGGTTCTCTTGCACTGGATGCCGCATTGGGCATCGGTGGCGTGCCCAAGGGTCGAATTATTGAGATCTATGGACCGGAATCCTCCGGTAAGACAACGCTGGCTTTGCATATTTTGGCAGAGGCGCAGAAGATGGGCGGCGAGGTAGCCTTTGTGGATGCTGAGCACGCATTGGATCCTGTGTACGCAGCTGCACTGGGTGTGGATACAGATAATATGCTGGTCTCTCAGCCGCATACCGGTGAGCAGGCATTGCAGATCACGGATGCGCTGGTGCGCTCCGGTGCTGTGGATGCAGTGGTTGTGGACTCTGTTGCTGCCCTTGTGCCCAAGCAGGAGATTGAGGGCGAGATGGGCGACACCTTTGTGGGAGTGCAGGCACGTCTGATGTCTCAGGCTTTGCGTAAGTTGGCAGGCAGCATTTCCAAGACCAATTGTGTGGTCATCTTTATTAACCAGTTGCGTATGAAGATCGGTGTGATGTACGGAAATCCCGAAACCACCACCGGCGGTAACGCATTGAAGTTCTATTCTTCTGTCCGTCTGGATGTGCGCCGTGTAGAGGCCATCAAAGAAGGGGGCAGCGTGATTGGTAATAAGACCCGTGTTAAGGTGGTCAAGAACAAGGTTGCACCGCCTTTCCGTGAGGCGATCTTTGATATTATGTACGGTCAGGGCATCAGCAAGTGGGGCGAGCTTGTGGATATGGCTGTGCAGATGGATATTGTCCAGAAGAGCGGCAGCTGGTTTAGTATGGGCGATGAGCGCATCGGTCAAGGTAAGGATAGCGTGAAATTATTCCTGCAGTCCAATCCGGATATTGCCCAACAGGTGGAAGAGCAGGTGCGTGCGAATCTGATGCAGAACGCTGTGTGTCGTGAGCCTGCCAGAGTGGCTGAGCGCCCTGTTGCTGTAAGCGCCGATGACTTTGATGATGAAGATTGATTCTGTTGCCTCCAGGCCCGACAGGACAGGGAGGCACACAGTGCGTTTTGCCGATGGTACGATCATGCGCCTTTATAGACAGACGGTGCAGGATTTTGGTTTGTACCCAGAGAAAGAGCTAACAGAGGAAGAAATGGAGGCACTTTCAAAGGCGGCTGGTGAGATGTCGGCGAAAATGCGAGCGGTTCGGATCGTAGCGGCATCCTCCGTATCCAAAAAGGATCTGGAGCAGCGGCTGATTCGCAAAGGGGAAGACCCGGAGCAGGCAAAAGCTGCGGTGAAATGGATGTCTGATCTGGAGCTTGTGGATGATGCAAAAACAGCAGAGCAAGTGGTACATAGTTGTATCAGAAAAGGCTATGGCATTGCTCGCGCCAAGCAAGCATTGTATGAAAAAAGAATCCCTAAGCAATATTGGGATGCGGCTTTGGAGGATTATCCGGAGCAGACAGATACCATTGTAGAGTTCCTGCGTTCCCGTTTGGGCAACGATTGGGATGACAAAACATTAAAAAAGGCCATTGATGCACTTTTGCGCCGTGGTCACAGTTACAGTCAGATCCGAAAGGGACTGACACAATTGTCCGTAGATACGGATGAAATCCCGGAGGGCTAATATGGCAAGTATCGGTTTTATATCCTTAGGATGCGCAAAGAATCAAGTGGACTGCGAGCGTATGATGTACCGCATTGCGGAGGCAGGCTACGATGTGCAGTCAGATGTTGTAGGTGCGGATGTGGTGGTGATTAATACCTGTGGCTTTATTGACTCGGCAAAGTCAGAGGCCATTGACCACATTTTGCAGATGGCACAGCTGAAGGCGGAGGGGATGATCGGGAAAATACTGGTCACCGGATGCTTGTCTCAGCGTTATCAATCTCAGATTCTGGAAGAATTGCCGGAAGTGGACGGTGTTTTGGGCACCGGAAGCTATACGCAGGTGGTCGCAGCGATCGAGCGTCTTTTGGATGGTCAGCAGGTGGAGGACTACGGTTCTATCGATGCACCGGAGGAGGAGACAGGTCGGATTCTTACCACACCGGAGCATTATGCCTACATAAAGATCGCAGAGGGCTGTGATAATCGATGCAGCTACTGTATTATTCCTTATTTGCGTGGTAAATTCCGCAGCCGTAGTATGGATGATGTACTCTATGAAGCGAGACTTTTGGCAGCAGGCGGCGTAAAAGAGCTGATTGTGGTTGCGCAGGATACCAGCCGCTACGGCACAGATCTGGGAGAGCATAAGCGTCTGCTTCCGGAGCTGCTTCGTAGGCTTTGCGAAATTGAAGGCTTCCGGTGGATCCGCATTCACTATGTATATCCCGATGAGATCGATGACGAGTTGATCGAGGTGATTGCAGCAGAGCCTAAGATCGTTAAGTATTTGGATATTCCTATCCAACACTGTAACGATAAGATTCTGAAACTGATGAATCGCCGTGGTGATGGTGCATATTTGCGT
Source organism: Faecousia sp. (assembly GCA_045651005.1). GTDB lineage: Bacteria > Bacillota > Clostridia > Oscillospirales > Oscillospiraceae > Faecousia. The sequence goes on along the minus strand of JAZRRS010000006.1, from coordinate 161,540 downwards.
GAGCTGTTTGCCAAGCTGCGTAGCCGGATTCCGGAACTTGTGCTGCGCACCAGCGTGATCACAGGTCTTCCCGGTGAGGGAGAAGAGGAATTTGCGGAGCTTTGTGAATTTTTGAAGGAAATGCGTTTGGAGCGTGTAGGTGCGTTCCCGTTCTCGCCTGAGGAAGGAACACCTGCTGCGGATATGGAATACCCGGATGCGGAAATTGCCCAACAGCGTGCGCAGATGGTGGAGACCATTCAGTCTCGTATTATGGATGACTATAACGCTGCTATGATCGGCAAAACCCTTCCCATCCTTGTGGATGGTTATGACGAAGATTTCTGTCAATATTACGGCAGAACCTACGCAGACTCTCCGGAGATCGACGGACGGGTCTGGATCGCCTCTGAGGAAGCACTCTCGGAAGGTGAGTTTGTGAAAATATGTATTGACGGCCTTGTAGACGGTGATCTGTCAGGCTATCTGGTGGAGGAATAAGAAATGACAACTGCAAGTAAGATCACGCTGGTACGCGTGGCATTTATCCCTGTTTATATGATTCTGATGTACCTTAGCAAGGGACAGGCAGGTCTTATGATGTGGCTTTCTTTGGCACTGTTTATGGTCGCCAGCTTGACAGACTATATTGACGGCTACATTGCAAGAAAATATAACCAGGTCAGCGATTTTGGTAAGTTCCTGGATCCTTTGGCAGATAAGCTGCTGACCATTGCTGCAATGGTGATGTTCTGCGAGTGGGGCATTTTCCCTGCTTGGGCATTGATGATCGTGCTCACCCGTGAGTTTGCTGTTACGGGTCTGCGTCTTGTGGCTGTGGGTAAGGGTACTGTTATTGCTGCCGGACAGAGCGGTAAGTTTAAGACTGCCAGCACAATGGTGGGTCTGTGCGTGATGATGGGTGTATCCGCTATGATGGGTATTGGTGCAATTGCGTGGTTGGATTGGCTCATCGTAGGTATCATTGTGTTTACCACCGTATATTCCGGTGTGGAGTATTTTATTCAGAACTGGAATTGCCTTTGGGATAAGTAAGGGGTTGTTATGAACGAAAAAGAAATCGGTGAGATCCGCCGACGTGTGCGCAGAGACCGCAGCAATATGACCGCTATTTACGGTTGCTATGTCAATGCGCAGAAAGAGATCATCTCGTCTTTTAAAATGAGCACCGGTATGATGCCGGAAAATGAAGCGGAAAAGTATTTTGGTGTGATGAAACGCACGCTGTCGGGAACAGTTGGCAAAAATTTGATCGACCTCACTTTCCGCACCGCACAGGTAGCAGACAGTCCGGAACATAAGTTTTTGATGAAGCTGCGTGAAACAAGATTGCAGGACGATGATCTTCGTATGGAATTTTATAAGAAGATCATGGAAAATGTGTCCTTCAACGAAAACTATGTGATTCTGGTCGGCTGCGACAGCTACGATGTTCCCTTTAAAAGCAACGACGGAGACACCCAGCAGGATGCCTCCGAGGAGGTATATACCTATCTTTTGTGCGCCGTATGCCCTGTAAAACAGACAAAGGCTACACTTCGTTATATCGCAGAGGATAAGGAGTTCCACGACGGTGGCATTGCACAAGTGGTCTCTGCACCGGAGTTGGGATTTCTGTTTCCGGCTTTTGATAACCGTGCTACCAATATTTATAATGCGCTGTTCTATGCACGTGACAGCAAGCAAAGCTATCAGAATGTAATCGATGTGCTCTTTAATGTGCAAGCACCCAAGCCTGCGGCAGAGCAGAAGAAGTCCTTTGAAGCACTTCTGACCACAGCGCTGGATGATGAGTGCAGCCTTGAAGTGGTGCAGACGGTCCACGACCAACTGCGTCAGTGCATTGAAATGCATAAAGAGAGCAAGGTGGCAGATCCTTTGTTGATCTCCAAGGAGCAGGTGAAGACTGCGCTGAAGACCTGCGGCGTGTCTGATGACCATGTCTCTAAATTCTCCGTGGAATATGATGAAGCATTTGGGTTTGAAGCGGAGTTGCATCCAAAGAACATTATTGACAAAAACCGTTTTGAGATCAAAACACCGGATGTTTCCATAAAGGTGAATCCGGAGCGAGCAGATTTGATCGAGACGCGCATCATCGGTGGTGTGAAATACATCTTGATCTGTGCGGATGAAAATGTGGAAGTCAACGGTGTCAACATCCATATTGATGAGCAGAAAACAGAAGAATAAGCAATAAAAATGGTCTGTTGCCGGTTAAGGCAACAGACCATTTTTGTCTTGTTTACTTTTCTTCTTTCATCAGAGAGACGAGAATGTCAGCGCATTTTTCAACGCCCAAAACACTGCTGTTCAGGGAAATGTCATAGTTCTGAGACATACCCCAGGTGCGGCCGGTGTAGTGGTGGTAGTTCACCTTGCGACGCTTATCCTTTTCGTTGAGGCGAGCTTCAGGACTCTTCTCGGATTCGCCATAGAGACGGACGATACGATCAGCACGGAATTCCTTGCTGGCGTGGATGAAAGCGTGAAGCGTATCCTCACGGTCCTTCAAAATGTAGTCAGCATTTCTGCCTACGATGACACAGGGGCCTTTTTCTGCCAACTGCAAAATCACGCTGCACTGCACATTCCATAGGAAATCTGCGGTGGAAAGACCATTCATAACACCGGGAACACTCTGATGGGCAAAGGCGTAGGAGAAGATGCTTGCACCGGGAGAGTGTTCACCGTGCTCTTCGATATAGTTGGGTGCAAAACCGGATTCCAAAGCGATATGTTCTACAAGCTCCTTGTCATAAAAGGGGATGCCTAACTTTTCTGCTACAAGATGTCCGATGGTGCGTCCGCCGCTGCCAAATTCGCGGCTGATGGTGATGATTTTCTTTTCCATTTGTAGAACCTCCTTTGGGTAATTTGTTCAAATATATTATATTAAAAGATAGCACTCTTGTCAATAGTGACATAGACTAAAAACATTGTGGCACAATAGCGATAATCCGTTGCCATTGCAGGGGAAATGTGGTATACTTCTTCTATCACACAACAAGGAGAATGCTATGAGACCCATTGCTGAAATTCTGGCAGAAGAGCTGGGAAGAAAGCAAGAGCATATTGAAAATGTTATTGCTCTGCTGGACGAGGGAAACACCATCCCCTTTATCGCCCGTTACCGTAAGGAAATGCACGGTACTATGGACGACACGGCGCTTCGTGCACTTGAAACAAGACTGAATTACCTACGCAATTTGGAAGAGAGGAAAGCGGAGGTTTACAATTCTATCGAGAACCAGGGAAAGATGACGGAGGAATTGGCAAAAGCCATTGACGAGGCATCTACCTTGGCAGAGGTGGAGGACCTTTACCGTCCCTATAAGCAAAAGCGTCGTACTCGTGCCACTGTGGCAAAGGAGAAGGGACTGGAGCCTTTGGCACTGGCTATTTTTGCCCAGACCGGAGAAGATCCTGCGGAACTTGCCCAGGATTACATTGACCCCGAAAAGGGTGTTGAGACCTTGGAGGATGCACTTTCCGGTGCATCGGACATCATTGCGGAAATGATCTCTGACGATGCAGATATTCGTAAAGCACTGCGATTGAAAATGGAGCGTAGTGCTATCATCACGGTCCAGGCAGAGGACGAGGAGAAGGAGAGTGTATATCAGCTCTATTACAGCTTTCAAAGTCCTGTTTCCAGATTGCTGAATCATCAGATCCTTGCCATCAACCGTGGCGAAAAGGAAGGCTTTTTAAAGGTTTCTGTGACTTTGCCCGGCACGGAAGGACAGGCACTGGTATGCCGTTGTGCCTTAAAGCCTACCGCCAACATTTCTCTGTTTGTCCGTGCTGCTGCGGAGGATGCGTATAACCGTCTGATCGCTCCCAGCGCAGAGCGTGAGTTGAGAAATGTGCTCACTGACCGGGCGGCGGAAGCGGCCATTGCCAACTTTGCTTTGAACTTGAAGCCTCTTTTGATGCAGCGTCCCGTTAAGGGGTTTGTGACTATGGGTCTTGACCCCGGATACCGCAACGGTTGCAAGGTTGCTGTGGTGGATGGTACCGGCAGAGTGCTGGATACCTCCGTGGTATATCCCACATTCAATGACCGCAAAAAGGCAGAAGCCATCGAGATCTTGTCTCGTATGATCCGGAAGTGGGGCGTGAAGCATATTGCTATCGGCAACGGTACAGCTTCCCGTGAGACAGAGGCGATGACTGTTGAAATGCTTAAGAACCTTGCAGGGGTTTCTTATATGATCGTCAACGAAGCCGGTGCATCTGTATATTCAGCCTCCAAACTGGCGGCTGAAGAATTCCCGGACTTTGATGTGAACCTCCGTTCCGCTGTGTCCATCGCCCGTCGTATGCAGGACCCCCTTGCAGAGCTTGTGAAGATCGATCCCAAGGCCATTGGCGTTGGACAGTACCAGCATGATATGCCTCAGAAACGGTTGGATGAGGCTCTGGGCGGCGTTGTGGAGGATTGCGTGAATGCGGTAGGCGTGGATTTGAACACTGCTTCTGCAAGTCTTTTGCAGCAGGTATCCGGTCTGAACGGTACAACTGCAAAAAATGTGGTTGCATTCCGCGAGGAAAATGGCGCATTTACTTCCAGAAGTCAGCTGAAGAAAGTTCCCAAGCTGGGACCTAAGGCATACCAGCAGTGCGCAGGTTTCCTCCGGGTTCCTGAGAGCAAGGAAATCCTGGATAATACCGGCGTTCATCCGGAATCCTATGAAGCTGCGGCGAAGCTTTTGGCGCTTTGCGGCTATAGTAAGGAGGATGTTGCTGCAGGTAAGCTGGAGGAACTGTCAGCTCGTTTTGAGGCCCTGGGTGCTGAGCAGGCGGTAGAAGCTTGCGGTGCAGGACTTCCCACACTGGAAGATGTGATCAAGGAACTGCTGAAACCCGGTCGTGACCCCCGTGACGACCTGCCTGCACCGATCCTGCGCACCGATGTGCTGGAAATGAAGGATCTCAAGCCGGGTATGGTGCTTTCCGGTACTGTGCGCAATGTCATTGATTTCGGTGTCTTCGTGGACATCGGTGTCCATCAGGACGGTTTGGTGCATATTTCTCAAGTTTGCAACCGGAAGGTGCGTCATCCCTCTGAGATCGTGCAGGTGGGCGATGTGGTAAAGGTTGCCGTTCTGGATGTGGACGAGAAGCGTAAGCGTATCAGCCTGACAATGCGTAATATTCCTAAAGAAGCGTAAATTTAGGGGGGAAGAGAAATGAACAAAATCCATCGTATGACCACATGGTGGATTCATTGGGAGGACCTGAACTGGCCTGCTCCGCATAATGTGGATAAGATTAGGGTCAGGGCAGAAGCCTTTGCCAAAGCCAATGTTTCTGCCGCTGTTATATTCGGTGCCCATTTTCGTTGGGATTTCCTTCCTATGTTTCCGCTGCTTCATGATTATATTGCCACGGTGGCGGAGGAACTGCATAAATACGACATTAAGCTTTTCGACCACCATTCCGTAAATCTTGTGCATCGTTACCGTACCCGTGACGAAATGCGCAGAGTGATGCTTGACAGCGGTCCTCACTTGCCTTTTTGCCCTACATGGGAGGCAGCAGCCACATGGGAGTTTAAGGGAAAACGCTTGAATGACTGGCGCATGGTGGATGTAAAGTCGGGGAAGCCTTATTATTTCCCCCAGTACACCGGAGAAGGATTTTGCCACAGAAATCCGGAATTTATTGAAGCCTATACAGAATACCTGAAGCTTCTGATCGCTGATACCGGTATTGACGGACTCAGCGCAGACGATGCCATGTACTATGGCGCTATGAATACCTGCGGCTGTGAGTACTGCCGTGCAGAGCTGAAGCGGCGCAGCGGTGTTGATCTGCCGCTCGTGGAGGATCTAAGCTTTTGGGGTAATTGGGATAATCCGGCATGGCATCATTGGATCGATCTTCGTCAGGAGGCAACGGGCGAATTTTACAGTAAGATCGCAGAGAATTTGCCTCGTGATTTTATGCTCACCGGCTGCGGTAGCGATTCTGCGGCGGTGATTGCCGTGCTTAACGGCACAGATGCAAGGCAGTTTCTGCGTGGCTGTAACTATGTGAATCTGGAGATGAACGGCAATACACCGCCCTATAAGCATGACCCCATGACAGTGAACAGATCTATCCCATATCGGCTCACTACCGCATCCCATCATCAGGCGGCGGCAAGGGAAAAGGGTGTCCGTGCCTTCAATACCGGCTTTGCCCATGTGCCGGAAACAGCGAATATCGCATGGGCAGTATCAAAAATACTGGGCGCCGATGCTTGGATCATGGCATTAAAGCCTCGTCTTGGCTTGCCCCGTGATATTTTGGCTACGTTGCCGGATGAAGAGGATATCGTAGGTGATGCCTTCGGCTTTGAAAAGGCGCACCCTGAGTTATTCAGCGGCAATTTTGTAGGTCAGATGGGTGTGTATTTTTCGGAGGAAACACGGGATCATACGCTGTTCGGCTGTCTCAGCCATGGCTACACCCACGATTTTAGTATAGCGATCAGTGCGTTGTTCCGTGCAGGTATCTGCCCGCATACAGTTTTTAACTTTCCGGAAAACAGCAATGTGTATCCCGTTATTCTTGTCCCTTCTGTTGCAAAAATGACTGAGAACGAAATGAATGCTATGGATCGCTATGTGGCATCCGGGGGCAAGGTGATCGTTACCGGTCCCACTCCCATTTTCGGTTGCGAAAACAGTTGGGTGCTACCAAATCGGGCGAATGTGCAGGCAAAGGATTTCTTTACCACTTGTCCTGACGGCATCAAGCCCGTAAGACCTGCGTGGATCGGTGACATACCGCTTCCTGACAGCGCTGATCCCGATGCATGGCAGCAGCCTCGTGAGGGTGTGTGGTATCATCCGCACAGAATTCCAAAAGATGTTGTGCAGCTATGTCAGCGTTTTGCGGCGGATCTGCCGGTGAAGGTTTTGCGTGCCAAAGGCTACCTCTGTTCTATGTTTGAGACAGAGGATACACTTACGGTGCATTTTCTTGCGGAGGATTACGATACCGACATTGATCACAGACTGGATGAAATGCGTTTTCACCGCAGTCGTGTGAACTTTATCAATAGGGTAGAGCCTTTGAACATTGAAGGCTTTGTTCAGGTGGCATCTGCCGCAGCACCTGAAGTGTATACACCATTCTGCAAGGCAGAAGTCGAGTTAACACAGAATAACGGTGCATATACGGTGCAACTTCCTGATAAGTGCGCCTATGTGATCCTGAAATTCCATAAATAAACCATTCGAGGGTGTTGCAGTCTTTGCAACACCCTCGAATTTTACTGTTTTTTGCTTTTGACGTTTGCCACCAAAATGCCGCCGGAGATCAGAAGAAATGCGATAAGATATTCTATACGGAATATATTTTCACCCAAAAGGATCCAACTGAATACGGATGCAAACAACGGCTCAGAGAATTTAATAATAAACAGCTTGGAAAGATTCTCTTTCTGCACAGTAATAAACCACAGGCAGTAGCTCATAACAGATGCTGCGACAATAAGAGAAAAAACACCGATTTGCGGAAGCGTTCTGGGAAGCAGGGAAAGGGGAGCACCTCCTACAGCAGCACCGATTCCCAAAAGCACAATGCCCCCAAAAATTTGGGAGACACCGGTAAGGACGATGGGCGTGACTTTCTTAAATGCCTTTTTGCTGATTACATTGGAAAAGACCGTGCAGAAGGAAGCACCGAGAATCAGTAGGTCACCGACCTGAAAGTGGAAACCGGATATGTTGGCGTTAATGGCAAAAATGCCGAGAATGCCCAGAACGAGACCACCGATCTTGGGAAGAGTCAGCTTATCTTCCGGGAAGAACAGGGCAGCAAAACAGATGTAGAACACGGCACCCAGCTGCTTTAAAATTGCGGTTTTAGATCCATCGGTGCTGCGCAGACCCACATAAGTACAGGCGTAGTGCAAAATAATGGCAAACACACCTGCCAGCAGCACCTGCCACCAGGCTGTTTTTAAGCCTTTGAAAGAACCGGGCTCCCGAATTGCTGCAAAGGCGGTAATGATCGTGCCACACACCAAAAATCGAACACCGGCAAAACAAAGAATGTCTCCAATGGATTCAATACCGAATACCCGGTAACCCAACTTGACTGTGGGGAACAGAAGTCCCCATAGCACCATAACCAGCAGACTGACCCAAAGACCTTTATTCTTCTTCAACACGCAAAACAACCTTTCCTATGTTTTCAGAGCGGTATAGAATGTCGTGTGCGGCTTCCGCTTCGGCCATAGGCAGAACCTTGTAGACAGAAGGACGGATCACGCCACTTTCAATTTTGGGCCAAACCTTAGTGACAAGCTCGTTGAGCAGGAATGCCTTGAATTCCGGTGTTCTGTTGCGAAGCATGCTACCCACAAGATGCAGACCCTTTGTCAGCAGGGGACGCAATTGCACAGTGGTCTCGATGCCTGCCAGCGTGGAGATTACCACCCAGTAGCCGTCCCGTGCCATATAAGGCAGACTCTTACCCAGAGTCTCACCGGACAGGCAGTCCATAGAGACAGAAACCGGAGTGCCGTTTTGTTCTTCCTGTGCCAGAACAGAAGCCACATCTGTGGTAGAGGAGTTGATGATCACATCTGCACCCAGATTCTGGATCTTCTCTGCGATCTCGTCAGAAAGTACAGAGGTGATGACACGGGCACCGAAGGCCTTTGCCATGGGGATGGCAACAGAGGCCAGACCACTGGCGCCGGCAGGAACAAAGGCGGTCTGACCGGCTTGCAGATGACCCTCAATAAAAAGATTTAAGTAAGAGGTTGCGTAAGCTTCGGGCAGTGCAGATGCCTCCTCCATAGTGAGTCCTTTGGGAATGGGCATCAGCATATCGTACTTTACAGCAGCATACTCAGCATAACCGCCGCCGCCCAGCAGAGCACAGACACGGTCGCCTACCTTCCAGCTGGTCACATCCTTGCCGACTTTTACAATCTTACCGGCGATTTCCAGACCCATCCATTCCGGGCAACCGGGAGGGGAGGGATACTTGCCCTCTCTTTGCAGAAGATCAGCTCTGTTCAGTGCAGCGGCATAGATCTTAACCAAGACCTCGTCCTCTTTAATTACGGGATCAGCTACGTCGCTCCATACAAGATTTCGGTTTTCACCAATTAGCATTGCTTTCATAATGTGTTATCCTTTCTTTTTGTAATATCGTTCTGTTTTGCAAGAATGCGAAGGATTAGTCTCTCCATACAACAACACCGTCTGCAAGGGTTAACTTGCAGCGGTATCCGTGATCACTTTTAAGACTTCCGCCAAAGCGATCTTTCAGAGCAAAACCTTCTTTTGTGTATTCCAGCACAGCGATGTCTGCACAGTGTCCTTCCTTTAACACACCCCATACGCCTTCCTTGCCTAATGCTTTGGCAGGTGTAGAGGTAACTGCACGAAAAATGTACTCTTCATCCATACCGGCAGTGCGTGCCATACTCATACACATAGTAAGACCGTACCGGCCTCCGCGCTTGTAGGCACTGGCTCTGGTGATATCGGTACTGATGGTATCCGGAAGAATGCCGTTGGAAATGGCGTTTTTAAATACGTCCAGTCCTGTGTGGATATGTCCGGCAAAACCGCTATCAATAATAACGCCTCGTGTTTGCGCTTCCTTCAAGGAGGCAAAATCATCCTCTTGTGCATCGTGGGGTGCTCCGTGAAATGCGTGGGTCAATATATCACCCGGGGATAATAGCGGCAAGTATTCCGCCATAGCAGTGGGGGAATTGGAGCAATGGACCATAACCTTCAAGTTGTGGGTTTTGGCATATTCACAGATGGTTGCCAGAGGGCGATTGCTGCGCACATCTGGCTTGTTTGTGTCAAAATAAACTTTCAGACCGATGGCGTTTTCACCGTAAAGTTCCAATCTTTTTTCGGCAAAACAAAAATCCGGCGTATCATCTTTTATGGGAACAGTTACAAATGTTACATTTTTTACACCGTAGTTATCCACAAGTTTGCGGTCAGCGTGGGCACCACCGGCATCTGCTGCCGCTGTGACACCAAAGGGAAGACAAGCCATTTCAGCGTTGATGCCATATAGATCCGGCTCCGGTCCGCAAAAATGTACGTGGGTATCTACAAGGCCCGGTAGTACCGTCATTCCTGCGGCATCAAATACAAAGGCTTTGGAATTGCTTACACTGTTGCCGATCTTTTCTATGATCCCGTTGCCTACAAGAATGTCTCCGTAAATGAAACAGTTACCATCCCAGATACGGCCGTTTTTTATCAGTATGGGTACCATATTCTCCTCCTGTGAGCATAGTCGAGGTGTTTGGAATATGCGGTCGTATTCGAAAGTATTGAAAGAAGTGCTTTCCAAAAACATAATCTTTATATTCGTATAACATTCACATTATAGTTCTATTATAAAGTCCTGATCAACAATGTAAATGGAGATTGTGATAATTTTGTCAAATGTGATACTTAATGCTTGCAGATTATATATAGATGTGGTAAATTACTTAAAAGAGGTGAGAAAAATGTTTGTCGATTTTGGTTCGAATTTAACGCCAACCAGTGTGATTTCTTCTTATCGGTTGCTGTCGTCACCTGTGGGTGTGGTGACGCGACAAAAGCACCGTGTATGTTGGGGCTTGGTTTTAAAAGCAGGTGGAACGACCTATTACAATCAAAATGGTGTCAAGATTTTGTCTGATAAAAACCACATTGTCTTGCTTCCTAAAGGAGCTATGTATGAATGGACCTGCACAGAACCGGGAGAGTGCATTGTAATTGATTTCGATGCCGTGGAGGAAGACGAGAAAATTCGCTGTGTTGAAGTTATGGACAACACTCCGTTTTGGGAAGTATTCACCAAAATGGAGCATCTTTCAGATGCAGAAGATACGGTCAGTGCATTGGAGCGTATGCAGCTGATTTATGGCCTTTTGGCGTTTCTCTCCAAGACAGAACATCGAAAGTATATTCCAAGGGACAAGCGTCACCTCCTGTCGCCGGCGATCAACTATATGATGGAGAACTATGCCAATTCTACCATCCAAAATGATGATCTTGCTGCACTGTGTGGTATGAGTACAGTGTACTTCCGAAAGACCTTTGAAGAAGTTTACAGCAGTCCGCCGATCCGTTATCTCCACAGACTGCGGATGCAGAAGGCAAAAGCAATTTTGACCGGTGATTATGATTCCATCAGTCAGGTGGCAGAAAGCACCGGCTACAGCAGTGTTTACCATTTTTCAAAAATGTTTCGACTGTATACAGGGGAAAGTCCTTCTGAATATGCAAAAAGAAGCAGAAAATAAACGAGAGAGGAATGCTTCCTCTCTCGTTTCTGTGTATTAAAATGCAACATCCTCGTCCAAGGGATATACAGGACGGGGTATTTTTTTGAAATCAAACGCTGTCAGATCGCTGGTGTTGAGACCCGGAGGGTCACAGGGGATAATGGTAGCGGCTTTGTCAGCAAAATAGCCACGGAAATGCTGGGTGGATTTCAAACCCACATAGCGATAGTCCGCAAGATTGGCACCTGTAATGACGAAAGGTTGATCGTCGAAAGTCTGTGCGCGAACGGAGGCGATGATGATGTCCACATTGCCACAACGGATCCGGGCAGTTTTGCCCAACTTGGCAGGAAGCCCTAAAACATTGGGAGAATTGTGGAAGAAATTCCCGTCGCTGAGGGAAATTACCTCCGCATCATCTAACTCCAACGGCGCACCGAAGATTTTTTCGTGTCTGCCACCCAAGGTTAATTTAATTCTATCACCGGGGCGGTGATTCCAAATCTCCTCAGCAGCAATGCTGTCGCACATAAAACCGAATATGCTTCCGGGGAGGTCCCTTTTTAGCATTTCCCGTAAAAGGTGTGTGCCGTCTCCGGGGCAGCCGCCACCGGGGTTGTCAGACATATCGTTAATGATGATGTAACCTTCTTCGGTTACTTTTTCAGCAAGGTCAAAGGCTTGTGAAGGGGAAATGGAATTAGCTCGAAGCTGCTCCCGTCTATCCCAAATGAAACGGGCGATGTCTTCGGCTGCCTCCTGTGCTCCGTTTTCAGCAACTACACACACGGAGGCGGTGGAGCAGGCAACATCGGCATAGGGGAAGCCTTGGAACAGGGAAGCATAAATGAGACCCCGCTCACGGATCTGTTTGTCCATATATTCATTGATCTCCGGAAAGGGTTCGTTTGCTGTCATACCGGAGGCAATGGGGATCAAAAGGGGAAGATGGACAATTTTTGTTTCAATCGCTATCTCCTTGCGCATAAGTTTTGCCAGTGTTTTCATAGCAATATAAGAAATATCTGCTTTGTCGGTATGCGGATATTTGCGGATGCCAAAGATACCGTTTGCAAGAAGTGCAGTTTCTTCAGAAACATTGCCGTGGAGATCCATAGGGACGACAATAGGAAGGTCGGGGCCTACGATCTTTCGCAGTTCTGTAAGCACATAAACCTCAAGATCGTCAATACCCTCGGCAACACCTGCTCCGTGAAGAGCGAAACAGATACCGTCCAATTCATTCTTGTGGGCACGGCAAACAGGGAGGATGGTCTCCATCATTTTGTCCACACAGTCTTTTGTTAGCACAGGTGCGGCAGAACTGTAGGCGCAGGTAGGGATCATCTGAATGCTTTCTTCCCGGCAGGCTTTGATAATTCCGCCCAGATATAGAGATGTGCCTTCACTTTTTTGGATGGACTCTTCTCCAAAAAGTGCTCCCTTTGCGGTGTACTGCTCAAAGCTGACCATTTCTTCGGCAAAGGTATTGGCTTCATGACTAAAATGCCCGATTAGAACTTTGATAAATACCACTTCCTATTTTTGGCATAACACCACAGAAGATGTCCTGAAAAGCGGGTGCAAATCAAGGTGATTTTGCAACCGGTGGCGTTCTTATTTCAAATTATCCATAACTGCCTTGATTCTGGCAACAGTTCTGTCGTAGCCAAGGATCTGCATTACGGTGTAAAGATCGGGGGAGTTTGTCTTGCCGGTAACGGCTTGACGGATAAAGGTGGATACATCTGCCACGGTGCCGGGGAAAGCGTCGGGGTCAGCCTTGTAGGCTTTCATATCCGTAGTAAAGCCCATTTCTTCTGTGATGCTTTTGACTTTGTCAAACCAAACGCCGGAATCGTCAGCAATATCGAAGCAGTCAAGGAACTTCTGCAAAGCAGTCTTTACGGTGTCAGAAGTGAACTTTTCGTCAAACACAGGTGCTTCCAGATATTCGTCGTAGAAGAAGCCCATATAAGGCTTGGCTTCTTTCCAGGTGGCAATGTCTTTGCGAGGCTTCTTGCCACCTCGACCAATGGCGAGAATTGCCTTGGCAAAATCGGGAGCAGCAGTAAGCTTCTGTGCAAAATCAGCATCGAATTCCTGTGCCCACTCGGTCAGTAGTCCATAGACTTTTTCAGCGTCCATTTTTGCGATCTCATTTTTAGAAACGTCAGTGAGCTTTGCGTAGTCAAAGAGGCTGCCGGCAGGATTCAGCTTCTTGGGGCTGAACTTGAATTCATCAGCAGACGCGGTGGGATTGGCTCTGCGCCAGTCCTCAAAGTTGGAGTTGAGGATGGTCATAATATATTCATACACAGCCTCGACAGGGAAGCCTTCTGCCTTGTAAAAGGTAAGTGCCAGTTCGGGGTCTTTGCGCTTGGAGAGCTTACGCTTGGAAGTGCCGTCCATCTTCATCAGAGGTCCAATGTGGACATACTTGGGAAGCTTAAAGCCCAGAGACTTGAAGAGTTGAATATGGAAGGGCAGGGTGGGCAGCCACTCGTCACCACGGACAACGTGGGTCGTACGCATCAAGTGATCGTCTACGGCGTGTGCAAAGTGATAGGTGGGAATGCCGTCGGACTTAAGAAGGACGTGATCCACATCGTTTTCGGTGATGGTCAGTTTGCCTTTTACCAGATCGTCAAATTTATATTGGTTTTCGATAGAACCGGTGGGGCGGGAACGCAACACCCAGGGATTGCCGGCATTCAGCTGTTGCTGTATATCTTCCATAGACCGGTCACGCCACATAGCATACTTGCCATAGTAGCCGGTGTTTTCTTTGTTGGACTCCTGTTGCTCACGCATTGCAGACAGCTCTTCTTCGGTGCAGAAGCAAGGATAGGCCATACCTTCGGATACCAGTTTCTTTGCGTAAACATGGTACAGAGCAGCTCTCTGACGCTGACGGTAAGGACCGTATGCACCGCTGTCACCGTCTATGGTTGCACCCTCATCAAAGGAAATGCCATAATGCTTCAAGGTGTTAATAAGCACCTCTACTGCACCGGGTACTTCACGCTTTGCGTCAGTGTCTTCGACACGAAGGAAAAGAACACCACCGCTCTGATGCGCCATTCTTTCAGCGGTCAGACCTTGCACCAAATTGCCCAAATGGACAAAACCTGTGGGGGAGGGGGCCATACGGGTGACAACAGCGCCCTCCGGCAGCTGACGGAGAGGGAAACGCTCCTCAAGCATTTCCGGGGTGTCTGTAACGTTGGGGAATAAAAGCTCAGCTAATTTCATATGATCCATAATTTCTACCTCTTACTTTTCCATTTGATCCAGAATAATCTGAATAAATATAGTTTATGTAACATCAAGGACATCTCTGCTGACTGTTTGTTTGCTGTTGCGCAGTTGCACAACATTGCTGACTACGGTCATATTAAAAGACACCTTTGCAGAACGAAAATATTATACCACGCAGGAAGACAGAAAGTCAATTTCTCGTTGCGTTTTTTTGGCTCTTGTGATAAAATACAGGAAATTATGGAAATGAGGCGAATTTCAATGGAAGAAGTAATGCAACCGAAAAAGAGAATGCTCTCCGGCATTCAACCCAGCGGTGACCTGCATCTGGGAAATTATCTTGGCGCAATTAAGAATTGGAGTTCTCGTTCTGAACTTTACGAGTGCTTCTATTTTATGGCAGATATGCACACCATTACTGTGCGTCAGACGCCTGCGGATCTCCGTCGTCGTACTTTGGAGCAGCTTGCTCAGTACATTGCCTGCGGACTGGATCCGGAGAAGAATACCTTGTTTGTTCAGAGCCATGTGCACCAGCACGCAGAGCTTGGTTGGGTGCTTAACTGCTATACTATGTTTGGTGAGCTTAGCCGTATGACACAGTTCAAGGATAAGTCTGCAAAGAATGCGGAGAATATCAACGGTGGTCTGTTTACATATCCTGCGTTGATGGCTGCGGATATTCTTTTGTATCAGCCGGATCTGGTGCCTGTTGGACATGATCAGAAGCAGCATTGTGAGCTGACCCGTGATGTGGCACAGCGCTTCAACAGCATTTATGGCGATGTGTTTAAGATTCCGGATCCCTATATCCCTGAGACGGGTGCTCGTGTTATGAGCTTGAATGCTCCCGACAGCAAAATGAGTAAGTCTATGCCCGAGGGCTGTGTGTTCCTGATGGAAAGCCCTGAGGATATTCAGAGAAAGTTTAAGCGTGCCATTACCGATAGTGATACGGAAAATTGTGTCCGCTTTGATCCGGAGAATAAGCCCGGTGTGGCAAATCTGATGTCTATTTACTCTGCCGTTACCGGTAGAAGCTTCCAGGAGATTGAGGATGAGTTTGCCGGCCAGGGTTATGGCAAGTTTAAACCTGTGGTTGGTGAGGCTGTTGTGGAAACATTGCGCCCCATCCGTGAGGAGGCAGGCCGCCTGCTGAAGGACAAGGCGTATCTGGAAAGTGTATATCGCAACGGTGCAGAAAAGGCATCCTATGTTGCAGAAAAGACCCTTCGTAAAGTCTATAAGAAAATCGGCTTCCTGCAGAGATAATTCTATATTTACCGTAAGGTGCTGCAATTTTTTGCAGCACCTCTTTTTTTAGGGCAGGGACAAAGGGGATTTTTTTCGTCCCCTTTTTCTATTTTTCTAAAATCGACAATTTATTTGATTTCCTCCTGTTATAGTAGATAAAAAGATTGTTTTGTAGGATTCTACGGAATAATCGAATATATTGAAAATAAGGAGGACATCAAATGAAAAAGCGATTTTTGAGAGTGTGCAGTATGATATTGATCATCGTTTTGTTGATCAATATGCTGCCAATGGGGGTGTTTGCAGAGGCGTTCCGGGAAGCGGTAGCGGATGCGGAAGCTTTGAAAACGCTCACACCTCAGTCAGTGCAGGTGGTAGACGAGATCGTGGAGAGGAGAACGGAGTTCTCCAAGGAGTTCCTGCTTAGTTCGGGACTGCATATGGCGGTGGTCTATCCGGAAGCCGTCCATTTTGAGACAGAAAACGGCTGGGAGGACATTGACAACACCCTGATCGCCAAAGACGACGGCACACTGACCAACACCGCTGGTGTGTGGGACGTCAGCTTTCCTCAGACCTTGGACAAAAATGAAAGCGTCACCATTGATAAGGACGGCTATACCCTGTCTTTTTCTATGGCGGGAGAGCTCAGCAGCACCGGCGCAATGCGCCTGACTGCCACTATGGATGACACTGTACAGCCCTTGACTTTGGAGGAAGCCAACCCATCCGCAGTTCAGCAAAAGGAAGCGGATGTTTCTTCCCTGAAGGAAGCAGCAGAGTACCCGGAAACCGTACCGGAAAAGCTGCAGTCCGGTGTTACTTACAACGAGGTGTATGAGGATACCCATATTACCTACGATCTGGATTCCAACAAGGTCAAGGAATCCGTTATTCTGGAAGCTTATAAGGATACCTTACAGGGCTACCGCTATAATTTGGATGTGGGTGAAATGATTCCCGTCTTAGGCTCTGACGGACAGATCACCCTCTATGACAAAGCAAAAGAGAACATCGTTATGGTGATGCCTGCACCCTTCCTGCAGGATGCTGCCGGAGAATATAACTGCGATATTCAGGTACAGCTTGAAGGAAGCGGCAGCGAGTATACAATGACCTACCTTCTGCCCACCCGGTGGTTGGCAGAGGAAACCCGTGCCTGGCCTGTGGTGCTGGATCCTGTGGTGACACCGGAGCTGACTACCACCAACATCCGGGATATTACCGTCTTTGAGAACGAAAGCTACTGGAGCCCCAGTACAGATAAACTCACAAACAGCTGGGGTATGCTGCAGGTGGGCTATTACAGCACCGAGGGTAAGACCCGTACCTATCTGAAATATAACAATCTGCCGGAGCTGACTTCTTCTGACGTGGTGGTTTACGCCAGCGTACATATGTATAACGCGGATGTAGAAAACACCGGTCAGCTGCAAACCAATGTGCATAAAGTGAACGGCACCTGGACATCGGAGAGCATCACCTGGGCAAACAAGCCCGGTTATGACAGCAACATCGAAGACTATGCCCTTGTGGAAGCAGAAGGCTTTTACGGTTGGACAATTACCGACATTGTCCGTGACTGGTATGCCACAGGCAATACGGGAATGCTGTTTAAAGCGCCTGACAGTGTAGAAGCCGCCGCGGTAACCAAGTACAAGCAGTTTATCTCGTCGGACTATACAGATTATTTGCCTGTTAAGCCTACCCTTCAAATCGTGTTCCGTAACAACAACGGTCTGGAAGGCTATTGGGATTATACCGCGTCCTCTGCAGGCCGTGCCGGTACTGGCTATGTGAATCACTTCACCGGCAATATGACCTGGACACGGACGGATATGGGTTTTGGCGGCAACCGTGCACCGGTCACCATCAGCCACGTGTATAACCTGAATGACGTTTCTGATCCCGACGGAAGCGGCAACAATTCCAACAATTCCGGTGGCAACGGGTTTGGTATGGGCATCGGCTGGCGTACCAATTTTAACCAGCTGATCTACCGGTGGAATCTGGACAGCAGTTATTATATTTGGGAGGATTCCGACGGAACAGACCACTATTTCAAACAGGAAAACAGCGTATACAAGGATGAAGACGGACTGGAGCTGACGCTGACCGATACCGGCAGCGGCACAAGGAAATACTGCATTGCAGACAAAGACGGAAATCATACCTACTTTGATACCCAGGGCCGCCTTTCGGTGATTGAAAACAATCAGGCGACCAAGAGCACCATTTCCGTAGCCTACAACGCAGACGGAAGACTTTCTGCTGTTACCGATGGCGCTGGCCGCGTGTACGCCTTTACCTATGCCAATGGTCTGCTCTCTCGAATCAGCTACCGTGGCACCGGCAGTAGAGAGCTCACCTATGTGTCTTTTGGTTACAGCAATAACCGACTTACCACCGTCACCGATGCAGACGGAAAAAGCGTCACCTATACTTATGATGGCAACAGCCTTATGCGCACAGCCAGTGACATCGACGGCTATAAGCTGACTTATACCTATAATACCGTCAGCGAAACGTGGCAGCCTTACCGTGTCCTGACTGTGGAGGAAGCAGACGGCACAACGCAAGGCGGTAAGCTTACCTTTGCTTACGGTCACAACCAGACCACGATCACCGACCATAACGGCAACCAAAGTATCCTGCAATTCAATGACTTCGGTAACCTGACCTGTATTCAGGATGACGAGGGAAAAGCCCAGTTTGCCGAGTATGCCTTCCATACCGATGACCAAAAGAACAGCAACACCGACCCCACCGCCAAGGGCAACCAGCTGAGAGTGTCTTCGGATCTGCAACATACCACCGCAAGTCTGATTACCGGCGGCGCAATGCGTTCCAAGGCAGATTGGTATACTGTTGGCCTTTTGACCAAAATGTCCATAACCACAGCAAGCAGCAAAACGGATACCCGTTCTTTGCTTGTGGAAACGGATATCGAAATTCTTGATGTCTCTGAAGATGGTGAATACATATATGAAGAAGAGGTTGGCGTTTTTACTTGGGCTTCCATTCCTGCCGGTGCTACCTATACATTCTCCTGCTATGTCAAGCCTACAGACCTTCCTGTTTGGCTTCAGGCAGAATGTGGGTCGGATGTGGTGAAAAGCGAAATACAGCCAAGCAGCACCTCCTGGCAGAGAATGGAGCTGACCTATACCAATACATCCGCACAGGAGAAGAACATTAAATATAGCATATTGTCAGATACTTGGGGCTCATTTTATGTTGACTGCGTCCAGTTGGAGGAAGGTCGTACTGCTACCCGCTATAATATGATCAATAACGGCGATTTTAACTGCGGCAGTCTCACCGGCTGGACAGCCAATCACTGCACCTCCGCAGATGGCATTGCCACCCTCTCCACATCTGCTGCCCCCCAGTTGGATAAAACCGTTATCAAGGTAAGCGGTGAAGCAACTGCAGCCAAAACCTATACCCAAACCGTCTATGCCAAGGGCAAAGAAGGCTATACCTATATCCTTTCCGGTTGGGCGAAGGGCAACGCAGTGGCCAACACACAGGCAGAAGGCATCCATAGTGAAACCGCACCGAAACGGGAATTCTCCATTAATGCGGTGTTCAACTATTCCGATGGTACGACCTCGGATCCCTTTGTGGCAAAACTCAATTCCGATTGTGATCTTTGGCAGTATACCGCAACTGCGGTAGTTGCCAAAAAGGATTTCTCCTCCATCACCGTCACATTGGATTATAGCTATAATGTAAATACAGCCTACTTTGACGGAATCCAGATGTTCCGGGATGAATTCGGTGACTGCTATACCTACGATAATGATGGCAAAGTGGTCAGCGTCGTGGATCAGGACAGTAAAAAGTATGAGTATGAATATACTGCCAACAATCTGACCAAGGAGATCATCGACGGCACAACGGAGATGACCTATACCTATGACAATTACCATAATGTCATAACAGCCACCGACAAGGCGAATATTACTTATAATTTCACTTACGATACCTATGGTAATAACACCGCGGTATCTGTAACCAGCGGTGGAAAGACCACAACCAGTACGGCTGTCTATTCCTCTGACGGTAACCGGCTTGTCTCCACCACCAACGCAATGGGCAAGGTGACCACCTACGGCTACAATGCTCAAACCAATGTGCTGGATTGGGTGCAGTACCCGGAGGATACAGAAGACACCCGCACGGAGTACACCTATGACAGTATGTACCGTATGGCAACTGCCGCCTGCGAAACGGACACAAACCTTGCCTTGTCTGCCGCTTATACATACGAAGATGACCGGCTGACAGCCATTACCACGCCAACTACCACCTACAGTATGACTTACGGCAAATTCGGTCTGCGCACCGAGGTAAGCATTGGTGACCAAACTCTGGCTTCCTATAGCTACACAAACGACCGAAATAATTACCTTTCCTCCCTTGACTACGGCAATGGAGATAGTGTAGACTATACTTATGATGATAAGGGCAGGATCGTAAGTCAGACCTACGAGGATGGAGAATCTGTCAGCTGGAAGTATGACGAAAGCGGCTTCTGGACGGAAATGACTGATTCTGCCACCGGCATTACCACTACCTATACCTATGACTTAGAGGGCAGACTGCGCCTGTACGAGGAAAAAGGTGTAGATCACGATTACAGTCTGAAATATTCCTATACAGACAACAAACTGACCTATGTGCTGGAGCTGATCGATGGCTATGACCGTGGCACCCGGTATACCTACGATGCTAACGATAGACTGGAATCCGTCAGAAAGGCATACACCCAGCGTGACTACACCTACGACGGACTGAACAGAGTCACCTCTGCTGTAACCAGCCATAAGGACGAGCCGGTTCTGACCACCAGCTATACCTTTGCGGATACGGAAACCACCGCTGGGGCACAGGTAACCGCTATTCAAAATGTCACTACAGGCGCGGATACGCCCTATGGCAAAACCTATAGCTATACCTATGATGACAATGGCAATATTCTGACGATCTCGGACGGCACAAAGACAACAAGCTATGTCTACGACAGCGCCAACCAGCTGATCCGGGAGAATAATGAAGCCGGTAACTTCACCTACACTTGGCAATATGACAACGCCGGTAACATCCTAAGCAAAAAGGTATACGCCTATACCACCGAAAATATTGATGATGACGTGATCCCCACGGATACCGTTACTTACGGATATGACGAAGACGGTGCATGGGGCGATCTGCTGACATCCTATGACGGCGAGACAATTACCTATGACGAAATCGGTAACCCGGAATGCATAGACGGCTGGAGCTTTACATGGAAGCACGGCAGACAGCTTGCATCTATGTCCAAGGACGGTACAACGTGGACACATACCTACAATGCTGACGGACTGCGTACAAAGCGTACCGACGGTGAAACCGACTATGAATACGTTTATGACGGCAGCAGTTTGGTGTATATGTCCATAGACGGTGACCCTATGCGGTTTAGCTACGCTGCAGACGGTACGCCTATGAGCGTCATCTACAAGGACAGCATCTACTTCTATGTAACCAACCTGCAGGGCGATGTGGTAGCACTGGTCACCAGCCTTGGCAATACCGTAGTGGAATATACCTACGATGCCTGGGGCAATATCATTTCCACCGCCGGCCGAATGGCAGACAAGCTGGGCAAGGCGAATCCTCTGCGTTATAGAGGGTATGTCTACGACACCGAGACAGGGCTCTACTATCTCCAAAGCAGATACTATAACCCGGAGATGGGTAGGTTCATTAATGCGGATAGCGTTACATCTACCGGTCAGGGATTTGTTGGCAATAATATGTTTGCTTATTGCGGCAACAGCCCTGCTTCTCGTGCTGATATTGGCGGGTACTACTGGGAAACGGTATTGGATGTCATATCGCTTTGCGTCAGCATAGGTGACGTTGTTGGAAATCCTGACGATCCAATGGCTTGGCTAGGGGTTGTTGCGGATGTAGCATCGCTGATTCTCCCTTGTATAGCCGCTGGCGGCGTTATAGTTAAGTTTTTAACAAAAGCCGATGATGTTGTTGATGCAGCTAAAGCAATTGACAACATCCACGACACGGCTAAAGTGATTGGTAATTTTGATGATACCGTAGATACTGTAAAGGTTGGATGGCACGTAGGCGATGACATAACTAACCTTACTAAAGCAGGAAATATACCAAGCTGGACAACGGTACGTCAACGCTACTGGAAGAATGAGGCCTATTTTAATCCTGATCGTTATCTCGATGATTTGGATCGCTTAAAAAAGGGACTTGCACCAATTGGAGAAGATGGTTTTTCGATGGAACTTCACCATCCTCTTGGAAGAAATGGGAAAAATTTCTTTGTCTTTGAACCATTGACACAATCACAACACAGGTTTATTCATTATGGAGACTGATATATGAATTATGAAGAGGAAATAGAATATAGGAGAGAACTGCTATCGATTGTACGCAACGGAGGTAAACTTCTTCCTGAGGAACGTTTGTGGCTTGCAACACATCGCATCATTAATCGGATGTTAGGCTATCCATACATCAACACAGACATAGTTCAGCTACAACCGAATGTGAATTATGTCGTTTGCGTTAAAGTAGAAAAACTAACTTATTCAGATAGAATTATTCCAGTTATTACTGTGCCTGGAGGAAAGGGTACAATTGTTACAAATGGATATCTAGCCGACTATAATGGTAATGCGGTGTCAAAAAAAATGGTTAAAATGTTAGGTGTGCTGGTTGATGCAAAACATAATGAAGTGGAATTTGCATATCAATCAAATCTTGGGCTAATCGGGATAAGCTATGAATGTGATTATTTTGATGAAAGGCAGAAATTAATAATTCGCAAAAATTCCTGTGTTGGAGATCCCGGCTATGCAATGCTTAGTGAGTCCTTAGCAAATAATAAAATTCGTTACCGGTGTAAAAATCCTGTCAATGATAGTTTCGAAGAATTCGTATTTACGCTTGAGTATAACATAGCACACAAGACAGGGTAGCACAGGGGACGGTTCTGTGTGCTAACCAACAAAGGGCAAGGGGGCGGTTTTCCGTCCCCTTTGTTCTATTCCTCTGACGGTAACCGTCTTGAAAAAACCATAGCACAGGGGACGGTTCTGTGTGCTAGCTAACAAAGGGCAAAAGGGGGCGGTTTTCCGCCCCCTTTGTGCTATTCCTCTGACGGTAACCGGCTTGTCTCCACCACCAACGCAATGGGCAAGGTGACCACCTACGGCTACAATGCCCAAACCAATGTGCTGGATTGGGTGCAGTACCCGGAGGATACAGAAGACACCCGCACGGAGTATACCTATGACAATATGTACCGTATGGCAACCGCTGCCTGTGAAACAGATACAGGGTTGGAGCTCAGCGCAGCCTATACCTATACAGATGACCTGTTGACTGCCATTGCTACGCCTACCACTACCTACAGCTTTGACTATGGTAAATTTGGTCTGCGTACCGGTGTCCGTATCGGAAACTGTAGCTTAGCAACCTATAACTACACAAATGATCGAAATAACTATCTTTCCGCTCTTGACTATGGCAACGGAAATAGTGTACAATATGAATATGACAGCAAGGGGCGTGTAACGGGGCAGACCTATGAAGACGGAGATACCTATTCCTATACCTACGATAACAGTGGTAATTTGGCAACGGTAAAGGATTCTGTCACAGGTATTACAACCACATATTATTACGATCTTGCAGATCGGTTGATGAAGTATGTAGAAAGCGGAACAGATTATTCTCACAGTGTCGGTTACGAATACGACGACATCAACAACCTGACCAAACAGGTAGAGACTGTCAATAGTGTAGAGTATGCCACTGCTTACACCTACGATGATGACAACCGGCTAACCAATGAAAGCACCGGCGTCACCACCCGGTACTATACCTATGATAACTACGGGCGGCTGAGCCAGCAGGCATTATGGCATAACGGTGCGGCAATCCAGTATGATAAGTACACCTTTACCAGCCCGGAGAGCAATAAGTTGTCCGGTCAGATCCATACCGTAAATACGGTCTATGGCGGCTACAATTTTACTTACACTTACACCTACGATGATAACGGCAACATCACAAGTGTTTCCAATGGCACGAATACCACAAGCTATGTCTATGACAGTGCCAATCAGCTGATCCGGGAGAACAACCAGGCAGGCGGCTATACCCACACTTGGGAATACGACAACGCCGGTAACATCCAAAACCGTAAGGAATACAGCTATACCACAGGCGAATTGGGCACATCCACAGATACCATAACCTACAGCTACGGTGACAGCGACTGGGGAGATTTGCTGACCGCCTACGACGGCAACACAATTGAATATGACGAAATTGGCAACCCCTTGACCGATGGCACTTGGATATACGATTGGCAGCACGGACGGCAGCTGGCAAGTATGACCGATGGTGACACCACCTGGAGTTATACCTATAACGCTGACGGTATGCGCACAAGCCGTACCGACGGAACAACCACCTACAGCTACATCTACAACGGCAGTCAGCTTAGCCTAATGACGGTTGGCAACGATACGCTCAAGTTTACCTATGATGCCAGCGGCACACCCTTAACGGTAAATTATAACGGCGAACTGTATTATTACATCACCAATATTCAGGGTGATGTGGTAACCATCATAAACACCAGCCGCGCGCAGGTCGTAAACTACACCTACGATGCCTGGGGCAATGAGCTGTCCACCACCGGCTCTATGGCTGACACCCTGGGACAGCTGAACCCCCTGACCTACCGGGGATATGTCTACGATACCGAGACGGGATTCTATCTAACAGGTACAAGATACTACGATCCGGAAATTGGTAGATTTATAAATGCGGATAATCAGGTTTCTGGTGTTGGTGGCGAAATATTGGGATACAATATGTTCGCGTATTGTATGAATAATCCTGTCAATATGGATGATCCTACTGGAAATTGGCCAAAATGGGCAACTAAACTTGTTGTTGCTGTAGCTGTTGTCGCAGTTGTTGCGGTTGCGGCTGTAGTGACGGTAGCAACTGCAGGTGCAGGAACAGCAATAGCTGCCGTTGCTGTAGGAGCTGCAAAAGGCGCCGCAATAGGATTTGCTGTTGGTGCCGCCACCGGTGCGGCAGGTGGTGCAATTAGCCATCGAATATCAACTGGTAGTTGGAGCGGGGCTGGCGAAGCTGCTTTAAACGGTATGGCTAATGGTGCATTATCTGGAGCAATTAGTGGTGCCATAACAGGCGGAATAACAGGCGGATTAAGCTATAATTCTGGAGCAACTTCAGCAGGAAAAGGCTTTGATACCTACAGACAATTAAAAAATGAAATAGGCTCGCCAGGAGCAGGAAATGAATGGCATCATATTGTAGAGCAAAGCCAAATTGCAAAGTCAGGTTTTAGCCCACAGATGATTCAAAACACCAATAATATTATGTCTATTAGCAAAACGACACACCGAGCAATAAGTGGCTACTATTCTAGTGTACAGCCTTTTACGAATGGAATGATTGTACGAAATTGGCTCGCTGGACAAAGTTTTAATGCACAGTATGAATTTGGTATTAACGTTATTAAAATGTTTATGTGAGGTGTGTATATGAAAGATTATTATAATTTATTTATAGAGTTATCATTACAGCAGTGTACTAAAAATGACTATGCGAATAAACTGAAAGTTAAAAAACACAATGAAGCTTTTAAAAAGCTGAAAAAGTTGCAAGATGAAATGAAGCAGAATGTGAATGATGATGTATTGTATCTGCTACTTAATCACGAAGATGATAGAGTAAAAGTTAACGCAGCTTCTTTCTGTTTGCAGGCGGAAATTCTAGTTGACCAAGCCATTCTTGCATTGAAAAAAATAATTGATGTTTCGGATGATTCGACAATCTGTTTTTCAGCAAAAATGTTACTGCAAAAGCACTAAAATTATGATGTCAATGCTATAGAGTACGATGCTTAGCACAGGGGACGGTTCTATGTGCTTAGCACAGGGGACGGTTCTGTTAGCACAGGGGACGGTTCTAGCACAGGGGACGGTTCTGTGTGCTATCCAACAAAGTTCTAGCACAGGGGACGGTTCTGTGTGCTATCCAACAAAGGGCAAAAGGGGGCGGTTTTCCGCCCCCTTTGTGCTATTCCTCTGACGGTAACCGGCTGGTATCCACTACCGATGCCTTGGGAAAGACTACCACCTACGGCTACAATGCCCAAACCAATGTGCTGGATTGGGTGCAGTACCCGGAGGATACAGAAGCCACCCGTACGGAGTATACCTATGACAGCATGTACCGTATGGCAACTGCCGCCTGTGAAACAGATACAGGACTGGGGCTCAGCGCAACCTATACCTATGCAGATGACCGGCTGACTGCCATTGCTACGCCTACCACTACCTACAGCTTTGACTATGGTAAATTTGGTCTTCGTACCGGAGTCAGCATCGGCAGCCGTACCTTGGCAACCTATAACTACACAAATGATCGAAATAATTATCTTTCCGCGCTTGACTATGGCAATGGAGATAGTGTACACTATACTTACGATGATAAGGGACGTGTGACAGGCCAGTCTTATGAAGACGGAGATACCTATTCCTATACCTACGATAACAGTGGTAATTTGGCAACGGTAAAGGATTCTGTCACAGGTATTACAACCACATATTGTTACGATCTTGCAGATCGGCTGATAAAGTATGTGGAGAAGGGTAAGGAAGAAGACAGGGGACGGTTCTCCTGTCCTCTAGTCTGCTCCGCTCAAAGTGATAGGGGGACAGCAGAACCGTCCCTTTGTCTCGATACATAGTACCATTTTCGGTGTCTGCTAGTGTTGCAAGGAAAATCTTTCGGGGGTGTTTCGTATAAAAGCTAAGTTTTCTGCGGCTGCGTTTTGTGCTGCTTTGGGTAATGTTTTTTGGGGTCTCAGCTTTTTGCTGATAAAGGTTGGCCTTGCATATGCTCCTAACCCTAATGTAATGCTATCCCATCGCTTTCTTTTGGCGACGCTTTTTATGTCCCTATTTCTACTTACAGGTAAGGAGAAGTTGTCCTTTAAAGGCAAAAACTGGCGGCCTGTTGTGATACTGATGGTGATGCAGGTCAGCTACTATATCTTTGAGACTTATGGCATTCTTTACACCAACTCTGTCATTGCCGGACTTGTGTTGGCGGTGGTGCCGGTGGCTACCATTATCACAGGCGCACTGTTCTTGAAGGAATACCCCACATGGCGTCAAGCACTGTTTTGCATTATGCCGGTAGCTGGTGTGATTATTATGACCGTATCCGGCCAGGAGCTGGGTGTCATTAAGCCGCTGGGCATCTTGTTTCTGTTGATAACGATGTTGATCTCTGCCTTTTACAAAACAGCAAACAGGAAAGCTGCTTTGGAGTTTAGCGCTTTTCAGCGCACATTTATGATTCTGGCATGTTCCGGCACGTTCTTTACCTTCGTTGGGTTGAAGAGTGTAGGTTGGGATTTGTCTGTCTATGCCGCACCGTTGCTTCACTGGGACTATTCACTTTCTGTTTTTGGACTGGGATTGTTTTGCTCCATTACAGCCAATCTTTTGGTGAATTATGCTGCCGGAAAAATGTCCGTGTTTAAATTAGCGTCCTTTGGATCTCTTTCCACACTTTGCTCCACTGTTGCAGGTGTTGTGTTTATGGGAGAGCCGATGAATCTGCCTTTGTTTTTAGGTGCAGTACTGATTTTGGTGGGTATCCGTGAAGTCACAAGACCGAATAAGTCAACGGCGATTGGCGAAAAATAAGAGGATAGATTTTCAAAACAGCAGCAAAACGAAAAAGTGCGTGTTGCAATGTATGCAGCACGCACTTTATGTCGTTATGAAATTTCTAACCAGCACTCAAAAGAACGAATGACATTGTTTTCAATATAGAAACTATAGTGATAGCCGTTGCCAATGAGAAATACCCAACCGTATTCACCGTTGGTACCCTCATACCAAGCATCCGCAGGCGTGTAGGTAAGTTCCTGGTTTTCGCTTGCCCAGCTTTCCAGAGCTGCCAAGCTATCGCCGATACACAGCCCGGGGAAAACACCGCTGCCGTCTTCCTTCGCTTGAATATAGGTGATTTGCGGATCATCTATACTGCCACAGAAATGATAGGGGGATTTTTCGTCAAAACAGAAATAGGGCGGATCGCCCTCCGGAACGACTTCCCGATAATTTGGGCCAAATAGCTCTATAAGCTGTGCAGGAGTCATGCCCAGTAAATCCAAGGGGAGATAACCTGTGGTTGTTACATCCTCTGTGTTTATGGTATTTTCTATTGTGGCGGTGGGCGTTTGAGCACTGCAAGCTGTAAGAAAAAGTAAAAGTGTCAAAAGAAAACAAAGTAATTTCTTCATGCTGTTCACCTCAAGGTGATTATATAACGGATACCTCTGTCTTGCAAGAATTTTACAGAAAAAAGTAAATCGCCAAAGTCAGCAGGGCGGTATTCTTGTTTTCGTCACAGTCACCTGCCATTAAAAGCAGCAGAAGAATAATCAGCAGATCTCCGGTGTCCATATTTTTGGGAAGAAGATGCTTAAAGAAATCGGGAATGCTGTCTTGTTTTGGGGGATGTGGCTGCCGGTACTTATTCCGTGGCGGAGGACAAGGGGGCACTTCCGGATTTGGACAGGGTGGCGGTGGTGTAGGAGCAGGTGGCGGAGATGGTTTTGGAATGGGATCCGGAACACGGTTTCTTAGGTAGGTGCCGTCCGGTTGGGGAATATATCGGTTATACAAGTCTCATCACCTGCCTGCGTTAAATTGAAAGCCGGAGCTTCCTAAAAGACCGGAGGCTATATTGGCGAGCTTGGCAGCTCGCATAGCCTTCTCGAGCTTGTTGATGCGGTCGTTGCTTAAGTAAGGGCGAAGCGCACTGAGTAATGACTGCTGATTTTTGTCGATCTTGCTGCCGCCGGCAAGCTTTGACAGCTTTTGCAGCATAGAAATATCGATCTCAGGGAAAGGAATGTCTGCGTTTTCGTGAGGCACAGATGTGTTTTGTGCGGATTGTGTCTGTCCTAGAGATTGCGCAAGTCCCATTATTTTTTGCATCATTTCCGGATTGTTCAGTACTGTGTTCATTTGTTCTTGTATGTTGTCCACGACTTATCCTCCCAACTGCTGCAGTAGCTTTTTTACTTCATCAGATGCCAGCAGTGGGCAAAGAAGTTTTTTTGCCTGTTCCATGTCGCCTCCGGCAGCCTGTGCTGCAGCTTCCTGCAGTGCGGATGCGTTTGATTGTTTTAACAGCTCAATCAGCTGCTGCCCAGCCGGTGTCGTAGCAAGACGAATTGCATCTTCTACGGAAAATCCTCCCAGATTCTTCTGCATAGCATTGCCTCCTGTCATAAAATCTGCTATAATAATTAAACGTATTGTATTCGATACTACTATATGCAAAAGGCAGAGGATTCGTGTATGCTGAAAATTCTTGTGATGAGTGATTCCCATTCGAGTCTTAGTTTTATGCGGCGTTGCGTGGATAAACTGAAGCCGGATCACATAGTTCACCTGGGGGATTATTATGAGGACGGGCAGGCGGTCGCAGAATTGTATCCCCATATCCGCATTCATCAAGTGCCGGGAAACGGTGATTGTTTTGGCGTTGGTGCACGAGAGCCGCTGGTGCTGTGTTATGATATTGGTGGTGTTCGTTTCTTTATGACCCATGGACATAAACACGGCGTGAAGGGGGATGACAGTGTTTTGTCATCTGCTGCCAATCAAATGCAAGCAAAGGTGGCACTCTACGGGCATACCCACGTAGCAAGCTGTTATCAAACTTGCGATGGTATGTGGGTGATGAATCCCGGCTCTTGCCGTGGTTACAGCGGTAGTGTCGGCATTGTGGAAGTGGAGGATCAAATAGTGACCTCCTGCCGTATTATCGGGCAGGAGGAGCTCCTTTAAAGAATTGCCATCAGAAACAGTGCTGCGGCTGCCATAGCTGCACCGACACCTGCCATGGTGGCAAGGTTAAGAAACCTGTGCACAAGTTCCTTTGTGGTGGCGGCGTTGGGGTAGGGAATGTTCGGTCTAGCCTTTAAAGCGTTTTGTTTTACTGCAGCGATTTTCATATTCCATTCCTCCTTAGCGGTTTATCTGCTATTAGGATACAATAGGAAAAGTACAATAAAACGGACAATAAGAAACGAAGGTTTTTAAAGATTTCCCCAATAGCTTGCATCCTATAAGAAAGTATGCTATTATAATAAAAAAATTACAATTCGCCGGAGGTGGCTTTATGGGTAAAAAGAATGTTGGCACAAAAAATAGCTGGCAGCGCTTCGTTGCCGGTTGGAAATCTTTTTGGACTTGGGTGTTCCGCCTTCGCAGTGTGGGTCTTGCGATTCCTGTAGCCGTGGGTGCCGTGTGTCTGGCGGTTTACAATGAAGCGACGTTGCCGGCTATGGTGGGCATCGATCTGCAGGCAACCGGCGAGTATGCGAAAATGATCGCAAGGGAAGTGGCGGTGTTTGGTCCGTTGGCACTGACTGCTCTTTGCTTGTTGTTTATGTTTTGTTCCCGCCGTGTGATCTATCCGTGGTTGATTAGCCTGTTTTCCTTGATGCTGCCTGTTTTGATTTTGATCACAAATATTTTTCCAAGTTAATGATTTTGATTGCCGCCTTTGGCGGCAATCTCTTTTTTGAGAGAAAGGTGTATTTTCCCTTG
This sequence comes from Faecousia sp., assembly GCA_045651005.1. Taxonomy (GTDB): domain Bacteria; phylum Bacillota; class Clostridia; order Oscillospirales; family Oscillospiraceae; genus Faecousia. The sequence continues at coordinate 131,048 of JAZRRS010000006.1, read as the reverse complement.
ACAAAAGATGTACTCTGTGCTAGAATACTTTGGCATACAAAAGAATAATTCTTTTGATTCGGAGTGATACCCAAGAGGCCGAAGGGGCTCCCCTGCTAAGGGAGTAGGCGTCTAAACAGCGCGCGAGGGTTCAAATCCCTCTCACTCCGCCAGTGAAATCCGGTTAGGAAATTCATCCTGACCGGATTTCCTTTTTCTTATATGTAAGTTTGAATGGTGTTATAACTCTTTTACAATATTTTTGCGCTATTTTTGTTTTTTACTATGAGGCAAAAGCGAGGTAAAAATACTATTTTCGATTGACATTTGCTGGACAATCGTGTATACTGGTTTTCAAAGTAAATATTCCGTTTAAGTGCTTGCAGATGTGGTAACAGCACTGCAAGAGAATAGAAAACCGGGTGAGATTCCCGGACGGTACCGCCGCTGTATGCGTGGAGGCACACACTTGACGAAAGTCGGTCATTGGGGAAAACTGAGAAGGCTGTGTGGAGCTTAGGATGCGTAAGTCAGAAGAACTGCTTAAATGAGGGAAAACACTAGGGTCTGCAAGTACGGAGCCTGTGATTTTTTGTTGCGGAAAACCGGCTGCAGCGGCCCAGTATAGGGTTGCTGCTGCTTTTTGCTTTTTCTGCATGCCAACTGAATATTACTGATACGATAGGTTTAGGTGATCCGGTGAGAAACCGGAACAACCGTCCATTGCTGTATTTGGCATCGCCATAAGTCAGAGAGCCTAACCTATCGTTTGGGTTTATCACGCTTTGACAGGAGAGTGCAGCCTAATTTATCCGTACTTGAGGATAAATAGGTTGCATTTTTTGTTTGCGGATAAGCTACAAACCAGCAAAGGAGGGATGCAAGTGACACCCGAAGAGAAAAAGGCCTGGGCGGAGGACCTTTTGCGATGCAAGTGCCAGGAACTGGGGAGACTCCCTACAAAGAAAGACTTCGATAGTGCAACCTGCTCCCAAATTAAGGCTTATCTTGGAACCTGGCCTCGCGCATTGGAGTCCGCAGGACTGAAACAACCCAAGGAAAAAACTGCAGGGGGCGGCACCCACGACGCCCCGAACAAATCAGAAAGGACGAATTTTGAATGAAAATTACGAAGAAAATCTTGAGCATAATCCTCACCGTTGTGATGGTGTTGGGTCTGTTGCCTGTAACTGCCTTTGCAACAGGTACACAGGAAGATGTTATCTATCTGTCCATCAGCTTTGACAGCACTTATATTGACGACAAAGACGGCAATCCCATTGCCTATGTTCCTGTCCCAATGTCCAAGATTGAAGGCATCGACCTGACCGAGTATGGTCTGGACAATATGCTTTATGACGCAGATGGCGACGGCGAATATGAAACCACCGCACTGCAGCTTCTGATTTATGCCCATGAAGAACTCTACGGTGGCGATTGGGGTGAGGTCAACTTTGATGCTCTGCCCGGTAGTTCCTATTTCAAGGGGGGTATCTTTGGCTTTACCGAAAATCTAGTGTACTTCCACAACGGCGATTTTCCTGTAGATGAGAGCCAGCAGAGCGACTATATGACCGTTGGCGCTACCTCCGACAGAATCGTGCTGGAAGTCGGTGACTTCCTGGATGTGGCAAGTTTCAGCTGCTATAACTTCCTGTGGGATCAGGCAGGAGGTTTCCATTTGTTTGCTGATGCAAATGATAACTACACCCACGATTATGCCGCCAATGCAGGTGAGGCTCTCGACATTAAGCTGAAGCATTCCTTTTGCGATCTGATGTTTGGTGAAGCTTGGGTCAAGGATGCAGAATATTTTGAGGTCTATTACGGCAGTAGCTTTGGTGTTGCAGAAGGCTCTGTGACCACCGACGAAAGCGGCAATGCCCAGATTACTTTTCCCAATGCCGGTACTTATTATATTTGGTGTGACGGCGGCATGGGTATTGACGACGGTTTTACCCATACCACCTGCGATCATTTCCTTGAAACCGGTGAGCCTTGCATCGTTTCCTCTCCTGCTTTTGCAAAGGTAACCGTTGCCGGAGCAGCCGCTCCCGAAACGCCCCGTCAGCCGCAGGATGTTTCTGCTGTTCTGAATGCAACGCTGGCCATGCAGGCAACTACCGTTGCTGAGCCTTCCTTCGGCACCAACTACGGTGAGTGGACCGTGTTCGGTCTGGCCCGTGGTGGCTACTATGCAAACGACAGCCAGTATTTTGCTGACTACTACGAGCGCATCGTAGAGTATGTCAACACCACCGCCGCTGAAGTCAATAAGAGCGGCGCATTGGACAGCAACAAATCCACCGACAACTCTCGCCTCGTTATGGCGCTTGCTGCCATCGGCAAGGATGCTACCTCTGTTGGCAACTGGGACTTGGTGGAAGCTTACAGCGCCAACGGCATCAACTGGATCCGCAAACAAGGGATGAACGGTACGATCTGGACACTGATCGCCATGGATTGCGGCGGCTATGAGACCAGCGACCCCACCATCCGGCAGCAGTGCGTGGATGCCATTGTAGCTGCCCAGCACAATGATGGTGGCTGGTCTCTGGTCACCGCCAAGGCCCAGCCTTCCAATGTGGATATCACCGGTATGACCTTGACCGCACTGTACCCCTACCGGGAGCAGCCTGCGGTTGCAGCGGCTTGCGAAGCAGCTTTTACATGGCTGTCTGAGAGCCAGCTGGACAACGGCGGTTTCCCCTATGGCAGGGGCGAAACCTCCGAAAGCTGTGTGTGGGCCATCGTTGCGGCTACCACTTGGGGCATCAATCCGGATACCGACCCCCGTTTCATCAAAAACGGCAATTCCGCCATCGACAATCTGCTGACCTATTACCTGGAAGATGAGGCTAAGTTTGAACACGGCAGAGGCGCTGGCGCCAATGCTATGGCTACCGATCAGGCTACTTATGGTCTCGTTGCCTACGACCGTCTGGTAAAGGGTAAGCCTTCTCTGTATGACTACTCCGATGTGACTGCCGAAGAGGACACGATTGTTCAGGGTAAGCCTACCGCGACGTTGGGACTGCCTACCCAGATTACCGACGATGTGGGCAAAACTTTCAATGCTGTGATCACCCTGGATCAGTGGGATAACGCTGCAGGCTATAAGCTCATTGACTTTATTCTGAATGTTCCTGAAGGCTTGCGTGTTACCGATGTGACCGCCGGCAGCCGGTTAAACGGTGGCAAGGTCAGCTATCATTTGGATGCAGATGGCAAGCTCCGAGTGGTATATTTCGATGCCAATGAGCACAGTGACATTACTGTTGTTGGCAACGCAGAGGGCAACGCATTCCCCGCGCAGTTCTTCACCGTCACTTTCCGGGTGGATGCCGCAAACGCAGGTGAGCAGAAGGTAATCAGTATTGGCGGTATGTCCGTGAAGTGCACTTCCAATCCTGGCGATGAAAATGCAATGGTGGTCGTTGATACTACAACTGCCGCAGACACTGTCAACGTAGTAAAGGGTATTTCTTACAGTTCAATCTGTCTGTACACCGGTGATGATATTGACCTGATTCCCGCCACGAAGAAAGCAGTTGCTGTGTCTGTAGTAGGCATCGAAAATGCTACCAAGCTGACATACAACGACGGTACCAATCAGTATGTCTTTAAGTACAGCGCCGAAATCTCTGCAAAGACCGGCATTGCAACCTATGTGGCATTGGTGGATACATCTATCGCTATGGAGCAGTTCGTGAATAAACTGAATTTCACCTTTACTGAGGATGCTGCAACCAATATTATGTTCGGCGATACCAACGGTGACGGTGTTGTGAATGCGCAGGATGCCTTGAATGCTGTGGATGCATGGCTTCGCAAGGGCGATGAACCTACCGATGATCAGATTCTCACCATAAATGTCAACGGTGACAGCCGTATTAACACCTTCGATGCACTGGGCATCGTAGAAAAGTTTGTAGATGGTAGTGACTTTGGTGTTGTGACCAAGGCCGCAACCATTACGACCAATCCCTAAAAACATATGGGCGGGGTTTATCCCCGCCCACTTTGAGGAGTGTTTCTATGAAAAAGTTTCTTAAAAATAGATGGCTATGGATTGTAGGCGGTTGTGTCTTGATTGCATCAATTGTCTGGCTCTTGGTGCAGTGTGGCGGTGAGTCTACTGTAAGTGAGCCTACCTTGATTGTGGAAACACCTCAAAAACTTTCTGCGAGTCAAACAGATGAATTTACTTTGGATGTTACCATTTCTTCTTTAGGAGATGCTCGTTATCCCGCTATGAGTATGAGCATTGCCTTTGACTCCTCCCGGTTGGAATTTCTGGGAGTAGAAGAAGGCAACATCTTTATTTTGAGTGACGAAAACAGTAACGGTCAGCAGTTGCCGGATTGGAGCTGCAATATACAAAACAGCAACGATACCGGGCTTATCAACATTATGTATTTGGATATGACCGGTGGGAAAAATGCATTTACCAGAGAATTTTTGGCTGATGACTATAATGTGGTACTGCGGCTAAAATTCAGACTTCGTGGTAGTGTTCGTTCTGGCGATGTGCTGGATTTGATTGTTGAAGATGCCGTGTTTGCTGCATCCCATGAAACCCAAAGTCTTGCTATGACCACGCTTAACCTGAAAGTGAAAAACGGCAGACTGGTGATTGGAGAATAATGATGAAGAAAATACTGAGCATATTGCTGGCTTTTACAATAATGATGTCCTTATGCGCATGCCAAGGAAACTTCGGCAGTGTAAACCTGAATGATCCTATTGAGATCCCGGAAGATGGCATTATAAAAGAAAGCATTATCAAGCAAATTAAAAACGAAAATACTATTGGGGTATTTACCGGGGCATCCAATGGTTTGCGCTATGAGTGGACGATTTTTGGTAGTGATATTACTGATCCAACGGAAATCAATCTGGATGTAACCTTGCGCAAGACAGACGAAGGCAGCATACAAGTGAATCTGCGGCAAGTAAGAGCCTTTGGCTTTTCTGCGTTGCTGTCCATATATCTGGATGAGCAATGGAACGCCCAGAGTGCAACTGCGTATGTAGGCAAGAACGCTTTTGCTTCGGTTTCTATTACCGGCAGCAAAACAACCATTTTGAATCTTATTTTGGATGGTTCTATGGATGGATTAGAGATTCGCCCGGACAAAAATCTGGAGGATGAAGAAGAAATAACCGGGACAGAAGAAACACAATCCAATCAAACACCAACTGCTCTCGTGGGTGGACAGGATGAATATCTCTCTAAACCGGGCCAAAATGACGGTAAAGACAAGTATAATACCGATCCCGTCCCGGAAGGCAAACCAAAGCCGGTGGAACCGGAAGATGCAGAAGTGAACAAGGCAAAAAGCTATACTTGTACTTTCTCCATCGAGTGTTCCACCATTCTGAACAATTTGGATATGCTGGATCCCGAAAAACTGGAATGCGTTCCCTCCGGTGGTGCGATTCTGAAAAAAACTACGGTGACCTTCTATGAGGGTGAGTCCGTATTCGATGTACTGCAGCGGGTCTGCAAGGAAAAGGGTATCCATATGGAAGCGGAGTGGACACCCATTTACAACAGTGCTTATGTGGAAGGCATCCATAATCTCTATGAGTTTGATTGCGGCGCACTGTCCGGCTGGATGTACAAGGTCAATGGCTGGTATCCCAATTATGGTAGTTCCCGTTATCAGATGAAAGATGGCGATGTGGTAGAGTGGCGCTACACCTGCGACTTGGGTAATGATGTAGGCGGTAGTTATGCCGTCGGAGGTTAAAATGCTAGATCGTTTTGCTAAATACCATCCCTTGGTAAACTTTCTATATTTTACCTTGGTGATCGGCTTTTCTATGGCGCTGAATCACCCTTTGACACAGGGCATATCCTTTGTTTGTGCGCTTACTTATGCGGTGCAGACGGAGGGAACAAAGGCGGCGCTCTTTAGCTTAAAATGGTGTTTGCCGATTTTTTTGCTGACGGCATTTATTAACCCGGCATTCAGCCATGAGGGTATGACGATCCTGATGTATTTTCCAAGCGGTAATCCGCTGACATTGGAGAGCCTCCTGTACGGACTATCCGCAGGTACGATGCTGGCTACCGTGCTACTGTGGTTCAAAAATTTCAACAGGGTGATCACATCGGATAAGTTTATTTATCTGTTTGGCCGCATCATTCCCGCAATGTCACTGGTGCTGAGTATGACCTTGCGTTTTATTCCCAAATTCAGAACGCAGCTGCAAGCGGTTACCGATGCACAAAAAAGCATCGGCAGAGATATTTCGGAAGGGTCTGCCTGGCACCGCACAAAGGTTGCTATTACGGTACTGTCCATTATGGTCACTTGGGCGCTGGAAAATGCCATCGAGACCGCCGACAGTATGAAAAGCCGTGGCTATGGTCTGAAGGGACGCACGGTCTTCTCCATTTACCGCTTTGATGATCGGGATAAAATGGCATTGCTCTATTTAGGTTTCTGCGGTTTTTACCTGCTGACAGGCAGCATGGTTTCTGCCTTCGGCTTCCGGTATTTTCCCAGTATCCGCTATATCGGTTTGAATGCCGTGACCCTTTCTTTTCAGTTTGTGTATTTGATTCTTGGTTTGATGCCCGTAGTGCTGAACTGGGCAGAGGAGAGAAAATGGAAAGCTATTCATTCAAAAATGTAGATTTTACATACCCGGAGGGCGAAAAGAAGGCCCTTTCCCATATATCCTTTACGGTTCGGCAAGGCGAGTTTGTGATTCTTTGTGGTCCTTCCGGCTGCGGTAAATCTACACTTCTGCGACACTTGAAATCCTGCTTGACACCCCACGGCTTATTCTCCGGTGAGATCCGCTATCAAGGCACACTCTTGTCCGAACTCTCCCAAAGGGAGCAGGCAGAAAGAATCGGCTATGTGCTGCAATCCCCGGAGAATCAAGTGGTCACCGACAAGGTGTGGCACGAGTTGGCCTTTGGTTTGGAAAGCTTGGGGGACGATACACCTACCATTCGACGCCGTGTGGCGGAAATTGCGGCCTTCTTTGGCATTGAGAACTGGTTTTATAAGGATATTACTGAACTGTCCGGTGGACAGAAGCAGCTTTTGAGCCTTGCTTCCGTGATGGCTATGCAACCGGGTGTGCTTGTGCTGGATGAGCCTACCGCACAGCTTGACCCCATTGCCGCCGCTGACTTTTTAGCGCTGTTGGGCAAGATGAACCGGGAACTGGGTACAACCATTATCCTGACGGAGCATCGTTTGGAGGAAGCTTTTCCTTTTGCTACCCGCGTCATTGTGATGGACGAAGGTGCGATCGTCTGCGATGACAAGCCGGAGAATGTAGGTCTGCAACTTAAGGATAAGGGCAGTGGAATGTTCCTTGCTATGCCCACCGCTATGCGAGTTTGGGCAGCGGTGGAAACGAAGCTGGATTGTCCTATGACCGTCCGTGATGGTAGTAGCTTTCTCTCTCAGCGAGTAGAAGAGGAAGCATTGCTACCTCTGACAGAAAAAGATCCCCCGACATATCCGGAAGAAACAGCCTTGGAATGTGAGAATCTGTGGTTCCGCTATGAGAAAGACTCCCCGGACGTAGTCAAAGGCTTTTCTTTGAAACTTCGCAAGGGCGAGTTCTATGCCATCCTGGGCGGCAACGGTGCCGGCAAGTCCACTACTTTAAAAGTAATCTCTGGTTTGTGCTTTGCCTATCGGGGTGATGTGCGACTGCAAGGTAAGCTGGGACACTTGCCGCAGAATCCCCAAACCTTATTTATCAAAAGAACTGTCCGTGAAGATCTGTATGAGGTGTTCCGTGGTGAGAAGATTCCCAAGGAGCAGCAGGATGCAGAGGTTGCCCGAATCGTGGAACTGTGCGGTCTGCGAGAATTTCTTGACCGCCATCCCTATGACATTTCCGGTGGTGAGCAACAGCGTACCGCTTTGGCAAAGGTGCTTCTAACTGCACCGGATATTCTTTTGTTGGACGAGCCTACCAAGGGTTTTGACGCAGAGTTTAAGGTGACCTTTGCCCTGATCCTTCGCAGATTGGTTGCCCAAGGCACCACAATTTTGATGGTAAGCCACGACGTGCCTTTCTGCGCTGAGTATGCTCATAAATGCGGCTTGTTCTTTGATGGCGGCATTGTGGCAGAGGATGCGCCCCGGGAGTTTTTCTCCGGCAATAGCTTCTATACCACACCTGCCAACCGTATGGCTCGTCATTTGATTCATCAGGCTGTGACAGTTGCTGACATCATCGGTTGCTGTGGCGGAGAACTACCTACAGAACGGTCAATTCCAGAAGCGGCACCTTTGCCTGCAGTGAAGAAAACAGCTGCAAATTTCAAGCCAAAGCCGCTACCATTGTGGAGAAAGCTACTGGCTGGCGTGTGTCTGCTGATTGCTTTATGGGTGTTTTTCTGTGCTGCCGGTATGACCGATCTGTCCGCTGTGATCACAAAGGATGGTCTGACCGCTTCCGGTGCGGATCAGCTGAAATTATATGTGGTGCTGATCGTGGCTTTGGGTGGCTTTATCGCATCCATTGGACGAAGAAGCGCTCCGGCGGCTATGCTGCAAACCCCGGTCAAGCAGCGAAAGTTGAGTAAACGCACCCTGGTGGCGGCTGTGATGATCGTGCTGTGTATTCCGGTGACGATATTTGCTGGAATAATGTACTTGGGAAACCAGCACTATAACATTACTGCCCTTTTGGTGTTGGCGGAATGTATGCTACCTTTCTTCTTGGTGTTCGAGAGTCGAAAACCCAAGGCAAGAGAACTGGTGGTGATCGCGGTTTTGTGCGCCATCGGTGTAGCCGGACGGTCTGCGTTCTTCATGCTGCCCCAGTTCAAACCGGTGATGGCATTGGTGATTATCGCCGGTGTGGCCTTTGGCGGAGAGAGCGGCTTCCTGGTAGGTGCTGTTACGATGCTTGCATCCAATGTGCTGTTTTCCCAAGGTCCGTGGACACCATGGCAGATGTTCAGCATGGGCATTATCGGTTTCTTGTCTGGCATTCTGTTCCGTAAAGGTCTGCTTTGTCGTAGCCGTGGCAGTCTTGCAACCTTTGGCGCATTTGCGGCTGTTATCATCTACGGCGGCATTATGAATCCGGCCTCGGCGCTGATGTACAGTTCCCAAAATCTTAACTGGGAAGTGATTATGGCCTACTATGTGTCCGGTTTGCCTATGGACTTAGTTCACGCAGCCGCCACAGTGATCTTCCTCCTCGTTGCCGCCGAACCAATGCTGGAAAAACTTGATCGAATCAAGGTCAAATATGGTTTGGTTGAATGACATAAGAAGATATGCACGTCTTTAAGGTGCGTCCGCTAATGTCCAAACTTTCTGAATTTCATTTATATCTTTTTAGAAAGCTATATGAAAAACGCACCCAATCTAAGTTAGATTGGGTGCATTTTTCGTTAGTCGATAGAAACTGTATAAATACGTAAGTGAATTTACATTGACTTCTGGTAAATTCTCAATCTTATTGGTTTTTGATTGTCGGTCTGCGGCTTCCGCCAAAACCGGATGTGGAAGAAATTAGCACATTGGTAACTTCTCCTTTGTTATTCATAGTGATGGTTATTATAATATGACTTCTAGCTTAAAGGAAGCTGAAAGAAATGATGTTTACAGTTAATTTACAGATATACACAAAACATTCAGCTTCTTTTGATGTATGTGCGTTATATTTATATTGAATTAGTATCGTGATGTTGATATAATTACTGCAAGAGGTTTGCGTGAAACGCCATTTTATGCACTTAGAAATAGGGGATTTATATATGAAATTGGATCTTCAACAGATAAAGTCGATTACCACAGGTGCAGTATCTGTAGTACAGGAGGCAGAAGGTGTTCAGTTTTACCGTTTTACGCAGGAACAGCTTGCTGCTTATGAGAAGCGGTCTGAAACGTTCTTTAAAAAGAGCAAGACTACCTCCGGTGTGAAGCTTCGTTTTCGAACGGACAGCGGCAATCTGTTTCTTCGCTTTTTGGTAAATGATCACATCGGTGCCAGTTTTATGGCATTTGATGTGTTTGTTGATGGAAAGATGATTGGTTCTTTGAACAACTTTGAGGGCTTGGAACTGCCCAGACGATATATGAAATTGGAGTTCCCTATTGGAGAGTTTTCCGGCAGCTTCAATCTTGGTCGTGGGGAGAAAGAGGTCACAGTGCACCTGCCGTGGAATGCGTTTCCTTACCTTCAGGAAATTACACTGGATGACGGTGCAACGCTTGTGCCGGTAAAACCGAACCGGAAACTTCTGGCTTTGGGAGATTCCATTACATACGGGAATGCTTCGATGCATCCATCTTCCCGCTACATTGCTCGTCTTTCTGATGCTTTGGGTGCGGAGGAATTTAACAAAGGCATTGGTGGCGAATTCTTTTGGCCGGAACTGCCATCCTTGCGGGATGCTTTTGTTCCGGACTATATTGTGGTTGCTTATGGTACCAACGACTGGCGCAAGCATCCACGGGAAGCGTTCTTTGCAGATGTGAAAGGCTTCTTTGATGCTTTGAATGAAGCGTATCCTGATGTCAAAACCATTGTGATCACGCCTATTTGGCGCAGCAACCTCAATGCGGAAACAGACTTCTCTTCTATGGAAGAGGTGTCAAATGCAATTCGAAAGGCTGCGTCCTCACGACCCGATACGGTGCTTGTGGAAGGCTTTTCTCTTGTGCCCCACGACGTGTCGTATTTTGCCGACTACGGCTGTCATCCAAATGATGAAGGCTTTGCTCAATACTTTGAAAATCTGTGGAAACAGATTCGCGATAAAATATAAAATTTACACCTTTCCGGTTTGATCTCCGGAAAGGTGTTTTTTTAATAAAGAACAATATATTGTGGTTTGTGTTGACTTTATTCCACAAAATGGGTATAATACAGTAGATATATTATGGATAAGTATTGGCAGGTTGATATTATGGCAAAAGCAAAACAGCAACAATATGATAACTCCAGTATTTCGATGCTGAAGGATGAAGAGCGTGTTAGAACGTTGCCCAGTGTTATCTTTGGATCTGATGATCTGGAGGGTTGTAAGCACGCTGTGTTTGAAATCCTTTCCAACGCTCTTGATGAAGCAAGAGAAGGCCATGGTGATATGGTCGTTGTGACTCGTTATGAGGACAACTCTGTGGAGGTAGAAGACTTTGGCCGTGGTTGTCCCGTGGATTATAACGAAAAGGAGAAGCGTTATAACTGGGAGCTTGTTTTCTGTGAGATGTATGCAGGCGGTAAGTATAAGAAGGGCGGCTCCAGCTACGAATTCTCTTTGGGATTGAACGGTCTGGGCGCTTGTGCTACTCAGTATGCTTCGGAATACTTTGATGCGGTGATCCGTCGTGACGGTTTTCGTTATGATCTCCACTTTGAAAAAGGAAGGAATAAGGGTGGTTTAAAGAAAGAACCCACTGACCGCAAGAAAACCGGCTCTTGCTTCCGCTGGAAGCCGGACCTTGAGGTGTTTACGGATATTAATATTCCTGTGGAGTACTATCGGGATGTTCTGCGCCGCCAGGCGGTGGTCAACAAGGGTATTACCATCCGCTTCCGCAATCAGGTTGGCGGAAAGTTTGAAACGGAAGACTATTGCTACGAAAATGGTATCGTTCAGTATATAGAAGAGCTTACCGGTGATGACGCCTTTACCATGCCTGCTTTCTGGGAGGCGGAGCGCCACGGTAAGGATGCAGAAAACAGAGCAGAAATGAAGCTGAAGATCACCAGCTGCTTCTGCTTCAGTAAGCGTGTCAATCATCTGGAATATTATCATAATTCATCCTGGTTAACAGAGGGTGGTAGTCCGGATCGTGCTGTTCGTATTGCGTTTGTGGCGGGTTTTGATAAGTACTTGAGGGAAACCAACAAATATAATAAAAACGAAGCAAAGGTGACGTTCCAGGACATTCAGGACTCTCTTGTGCTGGTGACAAACTGCTTCTCCACCATTGGCTGTTTCTCTAACCAAACCAAAAAAGCGGTGAATTCCAAATTTACCCAGGATGCCATGACCCAGTTTTTGAAGGATCAGCTGCAAATCTGGTTTATGGAACATAAGCAGGAAGCGGATAAGGCAATAGAACAGATTCTTATCAACAAGCGTGCCCGTGAACGTGCAGAAAAGACAAAACTGGATATTAAGAAAAACCTTGTGGCAAAGGTGGATATTGCCAACCGTGTGCAGAAGTTTGTGGATTGCCGCAGTAAGGATCCCTCGATTCGTGAGCTTTATATCGTTGAGGGTGATTCTGCAATGGGCAGTGTCAAGCAATCAAGAAATTCTGAATTCCAGGGCATTATGCCGGTGCGTGGAAAGATATTGAACTGCTTGAAGGCGGATTATTCCCGGATTTTTGCGTCCCCCATTATCACTGACCTTATGAAGGTGCTGGGCTGCGGTGTGGAACTGCAGGGTAAGAAGACCAAGGAGTTGTCCTCCTTTGATATCTCCAATCTCCGCTGGAGTAAGGTCATTATCTGTACGGATGCTGATGTGGATGGATTCCAGATCCGTACCTTGATTTTGACTATGCTTTATAGACTCTGCCCCACGCTGATTCGGGAGGGTTATGTCTATATTGCGGAGTCTCCCTTGTTTGAGATCACATATAAAGACAAGACCTGGTTTGCTTATAACGAGGCAGAAAAGGTGAGAATTCTTCGTGACGATCTGGAAGGCAATAAACCGTCCAACATCCAGCGCTCCAAGGGTCTTGGTGAGAATGACCCTGAGATGATGTGGATGACAACAATGAGCCCCGAAACCCGAAGGCTCATCAGGGTTATGCCGGAGGATGCTGAGCGTACTGCTCGTTATTTTGATGTTCTGCTGGGTGATAGCTTGGAAGAGCGTAAGAATTTTATTACAGAGAACGGTTCCAGGTATTTGGAACTGGCAGACATTTCGTAAGAGAGGTTTACTATGGCAAGGAAGAAAAAGGATGCCCGTGCAGATAAGCCGGACATTAATATCAGCAATGTGGTGGGCCTGGTAGGTTCTACCACAGAGCAGCCTATCTCCGAAACGCTGGAGATCAACTATATGCCCTATGCGATGTCTGTGATCGTCTCCCGTGCGATCCCGGAGATCGACGGCTTCAAGCCTTCCCACAGAAAATTGCTGTACACCATGTACAAAATGGGACTTCTGAAGGGAAAGCTGACTAAGTCTGCCAATATTGTCGGTCAGACTATGCAGCTGAATCCCCATGGTGATGCGGCCATTTATGAGACGATGGTGCGTCTTGCTCGCAGTAACGAGACGCTGCTGCACCCATTTGTGGCTTCCAAGGGTAACTTTGGTAAGGTCTATTCCCGGGATATGGCTTATGCAGCTTCCCGTTACACGGAAGCAAAGCTGGAACCCTTGTGTGAAGAGATATTCCGAGATATTGACAGCGACACGGTTGATATGGTTGACAATTATGATGGTTCCAAAAAAGAGCCGTCTCTGCTGCCTACGACTTTCCCTAATGTGTTGGTTTCTGCCAATCAGGGCATTGCTGTTGGTATGGCAAGCAATATCTGTTCCTTTAATCTTCAGGAGATCTGTCAGACGACCATTGCGCTGATGGAAAATCCCGATCATGACGTTTTGGAAACACTGCCCGGACCGGATTTTTCCACCGGTGCAGAGCTTCTTTTCGATGAAGCTACCACCCGTGAGATCTATAATACCGGAAGAGGCAGCTTTAAGCTTCGTGCCAAATGGCGTTATGAGAAGAAGGAAAATGTTATTGAGATCTATGAGATTCCTTATTCCACCACCAGTGAGGTAATTATTGATAAGGTCTCGGAGCTGATCAAGGCAGGTAAGATCAAAGAGATCAATGATATGCGTGACGAATCGGACCGCAACGGTCTGAAGCTGGCAATTGATATCAAGCGTGGTGTTGAGCCGGAGAAGCTGATGCAAAAGCTCTTTAGATTGACGCCTTTGCAGGACAGCTTCCCCTGTAATTTTAATATTCTTATTGCGGGTATGCCCCGGGTTATGGGTGTGCGTGAGATTCTCGATGAGTGGACTGCGTGGCGTACAGAGTGTGTCCGCCGCAGGATTTACTTCCAGATCACCAAGAAAGAGGAGCGGCTGCACCTGTTGAAGGGTCTGGAACGGATCTTGCTGGATATTGATAAAGCTATTCGCATCATTCGTGAGACGGAGTTGGAAAGCGAAGTTATTCCTAACTTGATGATCGGTTTTGGTATCGATGAGATCCAGGCAGACTATGTAGCGGAGATCAAGCTGCGCAATATCAATAAAGAATATATTCTGAAGCAGATCAAAGCTGTGGATAGCCTGGAAGAAGAGATTGCAGATCTGAAGGATACGCTTAACAGCAGACGCAGACTGAAGAATGTGATCATCACAGAACTGAAGGAAGTGTCGAAAAAATACGGACAGCCTCGTAAAACGGAGATCGTTTATGAGACTACCTCGATAGAGTCTGAGGACGAAGAGGACGATACACCGGATTATCCTGTAACTCTCTTTGTGTCCAAGCAGGGTTACATTAAGAAGATTACCCAGCAGAGTCTTCGTATGTCTGGTGATCAAAAATTCAAAGAAGGGGATAGCCTGGCATTTTCGAGGGAAACTAATAACAAGGCAGAGATCCTTGTTTTTACGGACCAGTTCCAGTGCTACAAGTCCCGTCTTTCTGATTTTGAGGACTCAAAGGCATCTCTGCTTGGAGATTATCTGCCTCAGAAGCTGGGTATGGATTCGGGCGAAAATGTGGTATGCGTTGTGCTGCCCGGTGACTATAAGGGTTTTGTTTTGTTCTTCTTTGAAAATGGCAAGGTGGCGAAAGTGCCGTTGAGTGCCTATGAAACCAAGGCTAACCGTCGTCGCCTCACCGGTGCTTATTCCGAAAAGTCTCCGCTGAAGGGCCTTGTTGCTCTTGAGAAGGATGAACAGGTGGTCATCTATGCAACTGACGGTCGTGCGCTTGTGTTTTCTACGGCACTGCTGCTGCCTAAGACCACACGTAACACCATTGGTGTCAGTGCTATGAGCCTTAAGAAAAAGTCCGTTGTTGACCGCGTAGAACTGTTGGAGGGAAGCGGCATTGTCAATGCAAGCCGCTACCGTTGCAGAGCAATTCCGGCGGCCGGTGCGCTTTTGAAAGAGGAAGACTCTTCTGAAAAGCAGATAACCTTCGAAGATATCCAGTCCTAAGGGGAGATACCCTGCCGGACAGACGGAGGGTATTATGAGAAGGTCCTTTGTTAAAATAATTATGGGATCGGCTATGTTCGGTCTTGGGCTCAATTTGTTTTTGATACCCAATGACTTGAATGCCGGTGGCTTGTCCGGATTGTCTGTAGCGCTCGTGCATTTAACCGGATTTGGGTCTGTGGGTCTCTATACGGTTATCTTAAATCTGCCTTTATTTGCGTTGGCTGGTGTGAAGATTGGTAAGCACTTCTTTTACAGCTCCCTTGTGGGCACAGCTGCCAGCTCTGTGTTGATTGATCTGTTCACGCTGTTGCCAACGCCAAATACCGAGCCGCTTATAGGTTGCCTTTATGGAGGTCTCCTATGCGGTCTTGGATTAGGTACGGTGTTTGCGTCCGGCGGTTCTACCGGTGGCTCGGATATTATTGTTCGTTTGCTTAAGCGACGGTATCGCAATGTCCCTTTGGGGACCATTGTTATTGGTTTTGATCTGCTGGTGGCGGTGATCACAGGTGTTGTGTTTCAGGATATTGGCAGAACGCTATACAGTGCCATTGCCATCTTTCTGTCTGGAAGAGTAATTGACGCAGTGGTCTACCGATTCGATTATTCCCGCGTTGCCCTTGTTATTACAAAATATCACAGGGAACTTGCACGTGCCATCGGTTCTGAGCTTGGACGCGGTGCGACATTCCTGCACGCACAGGGCAGTTTTTCGGGGCAGGAATTGAATGTGGTGCTGACAGCCATTCGCAGACAGCAACTGGCTGAATTGAAACGCTTGGTGGCTGAGACAGACCCGTCTGCATTTATCATTGTGCAGGAGGCTCATCAGATCCTTGGAGACGGCTTTTTGCGCTACAGCAATGAAATGCTTTAGGAGGATGTATGAAACGATATATCGCAATTACAGCCCTCTTGGGCGTTTTGAGCTGCATTCTCAGTGGCTGTGGCTTTTGGATGGACGGAGAACGTGTTTCTATAGAGCCGTATCAGCAGATTGGTGATTCGGCAACCAAAGAGATCGTTCCGGTTTCTACCTATATGCAGCTTCGCAATGCTGTGACAGAACTTGTGGAACAGGGTGCCAGCGGCGGTGTTCTGTCTGTAGAAAATTTCAATAGTCCATCTGTTCACTTTTTTGTGGATACTGCGATTCGTTATGTAAAGAGTACAAATCCTGTTGGTGCATATGCTTTGGATGACATTACCTATGAGATCGGCACCAACGCAGGTGAAGCTGCCATAGCTTTGGAAATATCTTATCGATTTGATCGTTCTCGTATTCTGCGCATTGCACAGGCAGAGAATATGGAGGGAGCCTTCCAAATGATTGGGGATGCGCTTTCCGGTTGTGATTCCTATGTTGCAATTCGTGTACCCAACTACGAGGAAACGGATTTGGTGCAATGGGTGCGGGATTATGCGGCACAAAATCCGGATATTGTTATGGAAGTGCCTGTTGTGGAGGCTGGAGTGTATCCGCAACAGGGTGATGATCGTATAGTTGAGATGGCTTTTACATATCAAACCAGCCGGGAATCTCTGCAAAATATGCAAAATACGGTAGAGCCTGTGTTTACCGCAGCAGAACTCTATGTAAAAAATGCTACCCAGGCACAGGAAAAGTATGCCCAGTTGTATGCGTTTTTAATGGAGCGTTCTCGGTATAAGGTCGAGACGTCCATTACCCCCGCTTATTCGCTATTGAATCACGGAGTAGGGGACTGCAAGGCGTTTGCCAATGTTTATGCTGCAATGTGCAGAAGGGCAGGTCTGGAATGCGTTGTGATTTCCGGAACTCGTGATGGCGAGCCGTGGACTTGGAATTTGATATTTTACTATGGTCGATATTACCATCTTGATTTGCTACGCTCTGTAGAGAATGGCGACTTTTCTCCTGCATATCCAACGGATCTGGTGGGGTATGTTTGGGACTATTCTGCTTACCCGGAATAAATACAAAAATTTTTGGAAAAGGGTATTGACTTTTAATAGAAATCTGTTATAATACCTCTTGTTCCGCGGGTGTAGCTCATCCGGTAGAGCGCCACCTTGCCAAGGTGGAGGTAGCGAGTTCGAGCCTCGTCACCCGCTCCAAAAGGCCTCTGTTGTTTTACAGAGGCCTTTCTTTTTTTGTTTAAATGATAACTGCGCCCCTTTACGAGGGGCAGTTTGCCTTTATAGAACTTTAGACAGGAATTCCTGCAGTCTGGGGTTTTTGGGGTGATTGAAGATCTCGTCGGGAGATCCTTCTTCTACGATTTTACCACCGTCAATGAAAATTACCCGGCTGCCAACCTCACGTGCAAAACCCATTTCGTGGGTAACGCATACCATAGTCATACCCTCTCTGGCAAGCTCCTGCATAACGTCGAGAACTTCGCCAACCATCTCGGGATCCAAGGCGGAGGTGGGTTCATCAAAGAGCATTACTTCAGGCTCCATACAAAGAGCGCGCACGATGGCTACACGTTGCTTCTGACCACCGGAAAGCTGGTTAGGATAGGAATAGGCGCGGTCACCAAGACCGACTCTGTCTAACAACTCCTGTGCTTTTTGCTCAGCTTCAGCCTTGCTTTTGCCAAGGAGCTTCATGGGGCCGATGGTAAGATTGCGCATAATGGTCAAGTGAGGGAACAGATTAAACTGCTGGAAGACCATACCCATTTTTTGACGATGCTTGTTAATGTTTACGCCGTCAGCGGTAATGTCTTCTCCGTTAAAGTAGATGCTGCCGCCGGTGCTTTCTTCCAGACGGTTCAGACAACGCAGAAAGGTTGATTTGCCGGAGCCGGAGGGTCCAACAACAACTACCACATCTCCACGATGAATATCAATGTCGATACCATCCAAAACCAGGAGGTTGCCAAAGGATTTTTGTAGATTATCTACATGAATCAGCACTTCGTTATTAGTGGTCACTCTTAGCCAGCCTCCTTTCCAGAAGTTCGACCAGCTTGGTCATAATCATAACAAGAACCAGATAGATTACAGCAACTGCGATCAGAGGCATAAAATTACTGTAGGTGATAGAACGGATCTTCAGTCCGCCTTGGGTAAGGTCAGCAACGCCAATATAGAAAGCAACGGAAGATTCCTTAAGAAGGGTAATGAATTCGTTGGCAAGAGAGGGGAGAATGGCTTTGAAAGCCTGGGGAAGGACAAAGTGCACCATAGTTTGCACATAGTTAAATCCAAGGCTGCGGCCAGCCTCAATCTGTCCCTTATCAACGCTCATAATGCCACCACGGACGATCTCGGCAACATAAGCACCGGAGTTCAGTCCGAAGCAGATCACAGCGGCAACGAATTTATCTACCTTTAAAGGCAGAAGGAAAACAAAGAAGAGAATAAGCAGCTGCACCATAACGGGAGTGCCACGGGTAACGGTCAGATAAATGCGGCAAAATTTATCAATAATAGAGAGCTTGCCGGTCATTTGGTTGGTGCAACGAATCACTGCAACAATAAATCCCAAAATGATACCAACCAAGGCAGCAAGTGCGGTGATGGACAGTGTTTTGCCAAGACCGTTGACCAAATATTGCCATCTGTTTGCCACGATAAAGTTTCTGGAAAACTCATCTTTAAAATCTTCCCACATAACCATCAGCGGGTTGCCGGTAACCGGTTTCGTTGTGGAATAGTTTTCCAGTGCAATACAGTCGACGATACCGGTGCGCAATGTGTTCTTGCTGGAAATATCAATGATCTCATCGTTATGCTCAACGGTTGTTGTGTCTTGGAAAGCCTTGGTGACAGTGATGAGACCGCCGGTTAAGGTATCAACCACTTCGTCCTGAAGATAAAGCTTCATACCGCTGGTGGTTTCGTAAATATAAAGTGTGATCTCTCCGGATACCGTTTGTGCCGTTTCAAGATAACTGACGATGTCTTGTTTTACCAGCAGATTGATTTTTGTGGCATTTGTTTTTTTGCCGGCCTCAGTATTTTCGTTATAGAACGAGTACACCCGTTGAAGGATCGCATTGATATTCTGAGAAAGAGCACCCTCTACGTCCAGTGCAGAATATGAGCAGGAAAGGATTATGTCCTTTTCGTAGCCGTATTCCACGCTGTTGACAGTAACGTTTGTGTTTTCCAGAATATATTTTGCGCCTTGGGCAGTGCTTTTGGCGATGGAACCAAGCGCATTGTCGACGATTTCCTGGGATTGGTCAACTGTCAGCCTGTTGGATACCTGGTTGTCCTTTGCGGTTACAGAGCAGTAAATCGCAAGGGAGAACACCAAAATTACAACCAAAGCAAGCGAGATCCATAGCTTTTTATTTTTAAAGTTTTTTTTCAATATCATTATCTCCTTGCGGATTAGCAAGAAAAATAGGAATGGCTAAGCATTCCTATTTTTCGTATCTTGTTTCGTGAATCAATTACTTGATGTACTTTGCGATGATGTCGTCGATGGTGCCGTCCTCGGTCAGCTCCATAATAGCAGCGTCAATGGCCTCACGCAGAGCGTCATTTTCCTGAGCGATACATGCAGCGTAGTCCTCGTCAGCGTAGGAGGTCTCAAGAATTACCAGGCCCTCGTTAGCAGCAACGAATGCCTTTGCGGGCTCGTTGTCGATGATGACACAGTCGATGTCACCGCCCAGCAGAGCAACAACAGCCTCGTTGCCGTTGCTGTACTGACTTACCAGATCTTCACCGAAATCGTCGGTTGCATAGATGTCGCCGGTGGTACCAAGCTGAACGCCGATCTTATAAGCAGCGCCATCTGCATAGAGATCGTCAACAGTTGTGATGGGGGAGCCTTCCTTGACGATAATGGACTGAACACCGGAAGCATAGCTGATGGAGAAGTCGATCTCCTGCAGTCTTTCTTCGGTAACAGTCATACCGGCCAGACCAAAGTCAGCGCTGCCTTCCTTGACAGCGGTGATGATGGAATCAAACTGCATATCGCTGATTACCAGCTCCAGACCCAGCTTCTCAGCAATGGCAGCAGCAATCTCAGCGTCGATGCCGATGATCTTATCGCCTTCGTAGTACTCATAGGGAGGGAAGTAGGCATTGGTAGCCATAGTCAGCTTGCCTTCTTCGACGGTTGTGAACACACCGGCAGCCTCAGTAGCTTCGGTGGTCTCGGGCTCAGCGGTTGTACCCTCAGTTGCTTCGGTGGTGGGGGTTGCTTCGTTTTTGGCACCGCAGGCGGTAAACAGAGCCAGGGTCATAACCAATGCGAGAATAAGTGCAATAAACTTTTTCATTGTAATAACT
This sequence comes from Faecousia sp., assembly GCA_045651005.1. Classification (GTDB taxonomy): domain Bacteria; phylum Bacillota; class Clostridia; order Oscillospirales; family Oscillospiraceae; genus Faecousia. The sequence goes on along the minus strand of JAZRRS010000006.1, from coordinate 110,653 downwards.
CCTTTTTGACCTTACTGTAAGGTAAGGTTAATTTACGAATGTATTATACACCGTATATTATTCATCGTCAACTAGTAAATACCACAACTTTCAATGATTTTTTCCGGTTTTATATACATATTCTGAACAAATTATGCATAATTGTGTGCATAAATGAATATTTTGATTTTGTGTTGCTCTGCCTGTTGGTTACAGGTGTCTTTTGCCTGCGGACAATTTAAAAAGAAATGACTTTTTTGTTCGTTAGGGATGGAAATTTTGGGTAAAATACTAGTTGTAATAAGAGAAGGAATAATATATAATGACAAGGATATGAAGAAATCGTGTGCTTTGAGGAGTAGTTTCTATGATGAATCGAAGTGAAGAGCTTAAAAAATATTTGGTTGCCGGAAAACATGTTCATCTTGTGGGTATCGGTGGCGTGTCGATGCGTCCTTTGGGCCTTGTGCTGCAGGGAATGGGTGTTATGGTCACCGGTTCAGATATGAATGCCTCTGTTTCCACAGATGAGTTGATTGCCAAGGGTATCCGTGTTTTTATCGGTCACGCAGCAGAGAACATCGAAGGTGCGGATTGTGTGATCCGAACTGCTGCTGCACATAATGATAACCCGGAGATCGCTGCAGCCCGTTCTGCCGGTATCCCTACCTTTGAGCGTGCGCAGGCATGGGGTGTTATTATGCAGGCATATAAAAATGCCGTATGCATTTCCGGCACACACGGAAAGACAACTACCACATCTATGGTTACCCATATTCTTATGGAGGCTGGCGTGGATCCAACGGTAATGATTGGCGGCAATCTTCCGCTTTTGGGTGCTGGCCACAGAGTAGGTGAGGGGGATACCATTGTTTTGGAGAGCTGTGAGTATTGTGACTCATTCCTGAATTTCTTCCCTACGCTGGCAGTGATTCTCAATGTGGATGCAGACCACCTGGATTACTTTAAGGATCTTGCGGATGTGCAGAAATCCTTCCGCAGCTTTGCAAAATTATCTACCAATGGCGTTTTTGCAAATGGTGATGATCCCAACGTGGTTACTGCTCTGGAAGGAATGGAGTATATTACCTTTGGACTTTCTGAGAACAATCGTGTTCACGCAGTGAATATGAGTGCGGATTGGCGTCATTTTGACGTTGTGTGTGACGGAAGCTTCTATTGCCACTTGGATTTGAAGGTCATTGGCAGGCACAACGCAATCAACGCTTTGGCGGCAGCCGGTGCGGCGTGGATGCTCTCGATTCCCGGTGATGCGGTTTCTGCCGGTCTTGCAACTTTTGGCGGTGCTCAACGTCGTATGCAGTTTAAGGGTACGTATAACGGTGCGGATGTATATGATGACTACGCTCACCATCCCGATGAGCTTGCAGCCACCATTGCAGCTATACGGACGCTTAATTACCGCCGTGTGGTGGTGGCGTTCCAGCCCCATACTTATTCCAGAACTACCGCACTGTTTGATGAATTTGTTCGTGAGCTGAAAAATGTGGACTATCTTATTTTGGCTGAGATCTATGCGGCCCGGGAGCGAAATACAACCGGCATTTCTTCAATGGATCTTGTAAAGGTCATTCCGGGGAGCGTTTATTGTGAGACGCTTCCTCAGGTCACAGAACATCTAAAGGCAATTGCCGGTGAGGGAGATGTGATCCTTACGGTAGGTGCTGGTGACATCTACAAGGCCGGAGAGGCGTTGTTGGATAAATAACCTTTTTGGGGTAATGTTCCCGAAAGCGAGGCGTTTTGCTTGAATAAGATCAATGTATGTGTCCTGTTTGGCGGCATTAGTCCCGAACATGAGGTATCCCTTCGTTCTGCAGAGTTTGTGCTGAATCAAATGGATTCTGATAAGTATAATGTTTATCCTGTGGGTATCACAAAGGACGGACGCTGGATCCTGTTTTGCGGTGAGTATTCTGCACTTCCCGACGGCAGCTGGCAGGAACATCCGGAAAATTGTGATGCTGCGATCTCTCCGGTTCGCGGTCAGGGACTGATGGTTTTCCGTAAGGATGAAGTGGAGCTTGTACGCATAGACGTGGTATTTCCGGTCCTGCACGGTGAAAACGGTGAGGACGGTGCTATGCAGGGTCTTTTGCAAATGGCAGGAATTCCCTTTGTAGGTCCGTCTGTGGCTTCTTCTGCTGTGGCGATGGATAAGACACTAACAAAGCTTGTGATGGATCACACAGGTATTCCACAGGCTGAATGGCTTCTGGTTAAAAAAAGCGAACTGAATGATCTGGATGCAGTTATTTCTGCGATAGAAAAGAAATTCACTTATCCCGTATTTGTAAAGCCGGCAGGTACAGGGTCTTCTGTAGGTGTGTCTAAGGCGGCAGATCGTGATGCACTGGAAAAGGCGTTGTTCTTTGCAGGAAAATACGATGAAAAGATCCTTGTGGAAGCGTTTATCTGTGGCAGAGAGATCGAAGTTGCAGTGATGGGCAATGCCAGCCCTGCGGCTTCTATTTGCGGTGAGATCGACTCTGGAGCAGAGTTCTACGACTATGATGCAAAATATGTGACAGATACCTCTGTAGCCTACATTCCTGCTCGAATCTCTGAAGAAACAGCGGAGCAGGTAAGAGAACTTGCGGTGAAAGCATATGTGGCAATGGGATGTAAGGGCTTGAGCCGTGTAGACTTCTTTGTGACTTATGAGGATCAGCGTATTGTGTTTAATGAGATCAATACGTTGCCTGGATTTACTTCTATTTCTATGTACCCCAAGCTTTTTAATGCCAGTGGTATCCCCTATAAAGAGCAAATCGAAACGTTGCTTTCTTTGGCTATGGAGGCATAAGATGGGTAAGAAAGTAATACTGTCGATTCGTGGGCGGCAGGCGTATTTAGATCAAGAGCCGGAGGTTATAGAATTGGTCACGGAGGGAGAGTTATCCTTCCGGGATGGCGGCTGGGATATCTGCTATGAGGAGACAGCGCTTACCGGACTTGCGGGAGTGACCACAACATTCCGTGTTGAGCCGGAAAAGATAACGCTGACCCGCACCGGAAAGCTGAATTCTCAAATGGTCTTTAGCGAGGGTTTGCGTCACGATTCCTTGTATCATATGGAATTTGGCGCACTGATGATCACGGTTTGTGCCAAGCGAATTTTGGCACAGCTGGACGATAACGGCGGAATGATTGATCTTGTGTATGATATTGAGATCGAACAGACAGCTGCCGGAGTGGTTGACTATCATCTGGATATTCGCGCAAAATAAAAATCGTGTCAGAAATTTTCTGACACGATTTTTTTGTTACATATCAAATACACCCATTATGACAATGCCGCAAATGGTAACGGCAATGGCAGCATAGTGCTTCCAGGAGAGCTTTTCCTTCAAGAAAATACGGCTCCACAAGACAGATGCAATGCAGTAAGAAGATATGATGGGAGCGGACATTGCTACGTGCTCGGAATCGGCCAATGCGTAGATATAAGCGAATTGACCTGCGGTTTCAAACAGAGCACCGATATACTTGGGGCGTTCTACCTTTGCGACCAAAGGCTGCTTCCGGATCAGTACGGTGTAAATAAAGCAAACCACACCGGCAGCAAAGAAGGTCAACTCATATGCGACGTTGGCAGAGTCCTCGTTGAGGTTTTCCAGTACGAGGGCGTCGGCAAAAGTACCGGCTGCATCCAGCATACAATAAGCGATAGGCAGTGCTAAGGCAAGCCAGGACTTAGCGTATTTGTAGTTGGAAGCCTCTTGACGTGCGGCACGGAGATCCTTGTCTTCGGTGGCTTCTACAATACCGAGACCAATGACACCCAAACAAGCCAGCGCCACAGCCACATATTGCAGGGGATGATCCATTTCCGCATTGCCCATGATCAAGCTAAGCACTGCGACCACAGCACCGGATGCGTTACAGATGGGAGAGGAGATAGAAAGCTCAATGTAGCGCAGACCAATATAGCCCAGCGCCATGGAGCCGATGTATAGCAGGGAAACGGGAAGGTATTGCAGCATAACGCTCCAGGAGATCTCGACACCGCCAATGATCTCGTACAGTGCGTGGATACCCATAACCAAACCCACAGCCATTACCATTTTAAATTGACTGTACTTGTCTCGGTTGTCACGACAACCTAGCTTTGAGAAGAAGTCAGAGCCGGACCAACATAGAAGTGCTACGATTGAAAACCAAAACCAATTCATAAATTACCTCCGATTATAATGTTACAAGACCTGCATCGATCATCTTTTGCAGGCTCATAAGAATACCAAGTTTTGCGTGATGCCAGGTGAGACCACCTTGGAAATAAACGGCATAGGGAGGACGGATCGGCCCGTCAGCAGAAAGTTCAATGGATGAGCCCTGCACAAAAGCGCCTGCAGCCATAATGACCTTGTCGCTGTAGCCGGGCATATCCCAGGGAAGGGGAGTTGCGAAGGAGTCCACCGGAGCGGCTGCCTGGATGCCTTTGCAGAATGCGATCATACCTTCTTCGCTTTTTAGCTCCACAGCCTGAATAATGTCGTGGCGACTTTCTGTGGCATTGGGCACACAATGGAAGCCCAAGGGCTCGTAAAGATTTGCAGCGAAGATCGCACCCTTTTCCGCACCGGCAACTACAGTAGGTGCCATAAAAAAGCCCTGATACAAAGCAGGCATCAGACCCAGATTTGCTCCGACCTCCTGGCCCAAACCGGGGGCGGAGAGACGGAAGGCGCAGCGACTGACACAGGCTTCTGTACCGCAGATATAGCCACCAATGGGGGCAAGACCACCACCTGGATTTTTAATGAGAGAGCCTACTACCATATCAGCACCTACGTCAGAGGGTTCGATGGTTTCCACAAATTCACCGTAGCAGTTGTCGACCATACAGATCACATCCGGCTTGATGCCCTTAACAAAAGCGATCAGTTCGCCAATCTGCGCAACGGAGAAGGTCGGACGTGTAGCATATCCCTTAGAGCGTTGAATGGTGATAAGTTTTGTTTTTTCGTTTATCGCATCGCGAATGCCGTCATAGTCGAATGTGCCGTCTGCAAGCAGGTCTACCTGCCGGTAGCTGACACCATATTCCTTCAGAGAACAGGGACTCTCCCGAATACCGATGACCTCCTGCAATGTGTCGTAGGGAAGACCTACTGGAGAAAGTAATTCATCACCGGGCAGAAGATTTGCAGAAAGGGCAACAGTCAGTGCGTGAGTGCCGCATGTGATCTGGGGACGAACCAATGCAGCCTCTGTGTGAAATACATCTGCATAGACTCGTTCCAGGTTGTCACGTCCCACATCATCATAGCCATAACCGGTGGTAGCGGCAAAGCAAGCCGCAGATACACGGTTTTTCTGCATTGCTGCAATGACCTTTGCTTGATTCAGCTCGGTGATTTTGTCGATTTGTGCAAAACGTTCCGTCAAACCGGCAAGTACTTTTTCTCCGTATTCATAAACAGCAGGGGAGATTCCCATCTGACTGTATAACTCCAGTAATGCCTCCATTATTGTTTCTCCTCTTTTTTTACATTTTCAAATATTTCGTTAGCAAGATTGTTGAGCACTTCCGGTCTTGATACGATAAGTCCCGTATCCTCGTCACCAACGATCAGCAACGTGTCACCGGGCTGGATGTTAAATAGCTCCCGAGCTTCCTTGGGAATTACGATTTGCCCACGGTCGCCCACTTTTGCGGTGCCGAATACTCTCCGGGCATTGTTCTTGCCCAGTATGTGTTTACCTCCGGCCACGATATCCCTTCTTTCCTACTTTTCATATTTTTCATACTTGATCAGTATAACAAAAACCGCTCCGATTGTCAATATCGGAGCGGTTATGGAGTAGCTTAATCTCTCCTCCGCCGACCACCGCCAAAGAGAACGATCAAACGCAGTAACTGCGCTAAAGCGGTTGCTGTTGCAGCAACATAAGTCATTGCAGCGGCGGTAAGTGTTTTTCTTGCGCCTCGTTGTTCTTCTGTGGTTAGAAGTCCGCAGTTTTCAATGGCATCCATTGCTCTGCGGCTGGCGTTGAATTCTACCGGAAGAGTCACCAGTTGGAAAAGAAGAGACAGTGCAAAGCAGGCGATACCAATATACACGATGGTGTAGGAAAAATTGCCCAGTGAAGAGAGCAGAATTCCCAATAGAATCAAAGGCATCGCAAGTCGGGAGCCGATGTTGGTAACGGGGATGATGGCGGCACGCAGCTTGATAGGCCCATACTCCTTAGCGTATTGTACTGCGTGGCCGGCTTCGTGGCAGGCAACACCGATCGCTGCGGTGGAAGGACTGTTATAAACGCTGTCTGACAGCCGTATAACATTTGACTTCGGGTCAAAATGGTCAGTCAGATTGCCGGATACTCGTTCGATTCGTACATTGTTGACACCGTTGGCAACAAGAACTTTCTGAGCTGCCTGCGCACCGGTGATATGCCGTGCAGAAATTTGATTTGAATACTTCTTAAACGTGCTGTTGACGCTGGTGCTGGCACATAGAGACAGAATGATGCAGGGTAAGACAAAGACAAGATATGTCCAGTCGAATCCATAAAAATATGGCATAGGGTGTCCTCCTTATACAGGCTCCATAGCTTCGTGAAGCAGATCGGTGATTGCACCGCGGAAAATGGGAAAAGCATGGGAATGCAATGTTTCTAGTGCGCCTGCGGAATAATTTACAGGAACATTGCCGTTCATAAACAGATCCATATCCAGAATGAACTTCGGCTCCGGGTCTTGAACACCATTTCTCTTGATGAGTCCCGGTCCTGCGTGAACCTTCATACGGCAAGCACCGGGGATGGCAAGCTCCGCGTCCACACCGTTACGGGTGGTGTCTGCTTCGTTGACATCTTCGTCACCCAATAGTCCTAAATATTGCGGCTGGAACATATCTCGGAAGGGCGTGTCGTTGAGACCGAGCTGGTTTCTGGAAATGAAATTGATATAACGCAAACCGATGCGCTCAAAATATGCAGGTTTATATACCCGGATCAATGCGGCAAGTGGAAGATCCAGTTTTTTTGCAAAGGTCTCCCAGCCGGGATAAGCGGTGCAGGAAAGTGAGAGAAATGTACCGGTAAGATTTACACGCCACATACCGTCCGCTGTCATAAATTGATAGTTCACAGTTGGCTTCTGATTTTCTAATTGAAGATTGCCGGGTGTGCCACTGATTCTTGGTGCGGCAGCGTCATTGCGTACTGCATATTGGGGAAATTCACCCCGGATGGCTTCTTGAAAATCCACCGGCTGATTGGCACCGATGGTCAGTATTTCCGGAAAACGCAGTTGACAGATCACCTCTGCCGGGCGATAGTTATTGTAATGGCATCTCTTTTCTCTGGAAAACATAGTATCCCTCAATTCTAATCATATATGTACATTATATCTGTAATTTATGAAAAAGCAAGTCATAGCAACCTGTGCATAAAAACTTTACATTTTCTTTTGCGCCTTGTATAATATATCACAGGAGGTGTGATATGGATTTTTTATATATGCTTGAGAAGATCCGCGTACCGGTGCTGAATGAGTTTATGCTTCTGATCACGCAGTTGGGCGAAGAAACTGCCTTTTTAGTGGTTGCGCTGGTGTTGTTTTGGTGCGTGGATAAATACAAGGGTTACTATGTTCTTTCAGTTGGATTTATCGGTACACTTGCCAATCAGTTTATGAAGCTGTGGTTTCGTATTCCGAGACCTTGGGTGATGGATGAGAATTTCTCTATATTGGAGCAGGCAAGGGAAGCGGCGGCAGGTTACAGTTTTCCCAGCGGACATTCCCAAAGTGCAGTGGGTACTTTTGGCAGTATTGCCTATACCACGAAAAAGCGTTGGGTACAGGTCGGGGCATTGATCATCGCTGTTCTCGTACCGTTGTCCCGTATGTATATCGGTGTTCATACACCGTTGGATGTGCTGGTTGCTTCGGCAATGGCTGTGGCGCTGATCCTTATTTTGAAGCCGGTAGTGCTCTTGCGTCATCAAAAGACTATGCCGTGGTTATTGGGAATTATGATGCTTTGCGCCGTAGGCTTCTTGTGCTTTGTTTCTTTCTATTCTTTTCCTGCGGATATTGATGCGCACAACCTTCAGTCCGGTATGAAAAATGCTTATACGCTACTTGGCGCATTAATTGGACTGGTTGTGGTGTATATTGTGGATGAAAAGTGGCTAAATTTCCCTACGGAGGCTGTTTGGTGGGCGCAGATTCTAAAAGTTGTTGGAGGTCTCTTGCTGGTGTTGGCGGTTAAGAGCGGCTTGAAAGCACCCATCAATGCGCTGCTTGGGGAATATCCGGGCAGAGCCTTGCGCTACTGTTTGATTGTGATCGTAGCGGGAATTCTATGGCCGTTGAGTTTTCGTCTGTTTTCAACATTGGGCCGCAAGGAGTAATGTGCTGTGTGGATCCTTTTTATTTCGTGTGCAATTCTGCTTCTGTTGCTGGTGAGTGGGGGATATGTGTTTTTCGTTGCCTGCTTGCGCAGAAAGGAATTGCCGTGGTTTGTAAAGGAAGAACTGGAAAAGACACCCTATGGAAAATATTATGAAACCATACAAGATGCGGACTGTTGGCTTCGTGACAACAATGCGCAGGATGTTTGGATCAAAAGCGATGACGGACTGAAACTCCATGGTCTGTGGGTACCTGCTGAGAATGCTGTGGGAACAGTTTTGTTGGTTCACGGCTACAGAAGTACAAAATTGGTGGATTTTGGTGTAGCGTTTCCTTTTTATCACGAGAAGGGACTGAATTTGCTAATACCGGAGCACAGATGTCACGGTGAGAGTGAGGGACGGTATATTACCTTTGGTGTAAAAGAAAGTGGGGATATGCTCCGTTGGATCGATTTCCATAACCATCACTTTGGTGCATATTCTATGATTTTGAGCGGCCTTTCTATGGGCGCATCCACGGTGATGTTTATGGCGGATGAAAAGCTTCCGGAGAATGTTCGGGGGATCATCGCTGACTGTGGTTTTACTTCCCCAAGAGATATTATAGCTTCTGTTTTTCGGGATGCCACACACCTGCCTGCTACGCCTACTCTATGGGTGACAGATCTTCTGGCAAGGGTTATTGCAGGTTTTTCTCTTTGTGAGAAATCCACGGAAAAGTCCCTTGCGCACAGTCGACTTCCGGTGCTTTTGATCCACGGCAAGGCAGATGATTTCGTTCCTTGTGAGATGACCCAGAGGAGTTATGATGCTTGCGCGTCATCCAAAAAGCTTCTTCTTGTAGAGAACGCCGGTCATGGTGTGAGCTTTTTGGTGGATCATATGCGCTATATTACCCATATTGAAGAATTTTTGAAAGATAACCTGTAAGGAAAGAGGAACATAAAATGAATGCTGTTCGCGTAAAAAAACTAAATGAAAAGGCGATCCTACCCACTTATGGCTCACCGGAAGCTGCGGGTGCAGATCTATATGCCTGCCTGGAGGAAGCGGTTACGGTAAAACCCGGAGAAGTTGCGTGGATTCCTACTGGTATTGCGTTGGAAGTGCCTAAGGGTTGTGCCGGTCTTATTTATGCCCGTAGTAGTTTGGGAACAAAAAGGGGACTTGCGCCTGCCAATAAAGTGGGAGTTGTGGACAGTGACTATCGTGGTGAGATCAAGGTGGTGCTGCTTAACCACAGCAGCGAGACGCAAACGGTCGCTCCCGGTGAGCGTATCGCCCAGTTTGTGATCACTCCGGTGCTGACACCTGTTTATGAGGAAGTGGAAGAGCTGACAGATACCAGCCGTGGTGAAGGTGGCTTTGGCTCTACCGGTAAATAAATTACACGCCGTCCAAGAAAAGGACGGCGTGTTGTTTTAGAACTGTGGAATCAGTGTGAGGGTTTCCCCCGCAGATGTGTAAGTGATTTGTATTGCATTGTTGGGATCATCCAGCGGAGCCTGAATCATTAGTGCATCACCGGGAGTCAGCGTGGCGCAACCAAAAATGGTGTTTTCCGCTATGAAACGTGTGCCGTCAGAAGACAGATGACCGGTTTCCAGCCGTACGTCATATACAATGGAATTGGTATAAACAACGATCTGCTCTGCACTCCCATCCAAAATAACCTCTGCAAACTGGGAAAATGCGCTCTGTTTCTCAGGATCAAATTTTTCCGTAATCAGCTGTCCCTTAACAACATCCCGCTCCGGAGGGAAGTAATCATCCTTCAAAATTCCGACCAGGTCACTGTAGGGGATCTCAGCTACTACAGTGCCTGCCGCAAATGGACCGATTTCGTAAGGGGAGAAGAAGCAGCAGAGTCCCTTCTCGGAGAAATACCAATCGGTGTGATGCTGCAATCCTTGAGAGAAGATGTTTTTAACGGTTTGGGGATGATCTTCAAACAGGTTATCTTTATATTCGTAATTTTGCAAGGCACTTAGTACCAATGCACAAATATCATCAGCAGTCGTGCCATCGATCAGAATGTCTTTCCATGTGAGGGACTTTCCTGTGATCAGATCGTAGGATACTGCTGTGGAGACCTGGCTTCCGTGGGCACCGCCTTCGTAGGTGACATAGTTGCCCAACAGACTGAGCACACTGGGGTCGATGCGCATAGGTGCATACACCGTAGAGCACAAATAAGGACTGGGCATAGTCGCGCCTTGTTCATATGCTTTTTTTGCTGCTGCGTACAGAGAATCGGCGGTTTCGTGGTGATCTGTTCGGTTCAGAAAGTCTACGATGACAGCGTCAGCCACTTCGGGTTCCGGTACAGTCAGCGTGATGTTCTGATATACATAGCTGAATATGACTGTACCATCATCGGTGGTTTTGTCTTCCATGACAACGGGCATAGAGATGGCAGCCATAGGCTGTTGATCAACCATAATTTCGGGTTGTGTCTCTGTAGGCGCAGGTTCTGTTGCAGCGGTAGTCTGGGTGGGGGTAGTAGAAGGTGTTGCAACAGGGACCTTTCTGCAACCGGAGAGAGAAGCGACCAGCAATACAGCCAGAATATATGATATATAGCGCTTCATAGGATTTCCTCCTTGTATAAATTGGTCGAAATCAGTATATCATATATTGTGGTATATTGCAACGAAATTTGATTAGATACATTTGGAAGTCTTGACAAAGCCTATTAAACAATGGTAAAATGTTTGTAATTAAATATCACTGTGAACGGAAAGAGTAATACTTTTTATCCTACAGAGAGTTCGGGTCATCGGCTGCAAGCCCGGACGGTGTCAGAGTATGAAAGTGCGTCCGGGAGTGAATGTTTTTCGGACACCATTCAAATGCCATTTGGATGTGTCTTTGAGTGATAAATGAGAGTGGAACCGCGAGTTGTATGACCCGCCTCTTGTGCTGCTGCATAAGAGGCGTTTATTTTTTGGAGGAATCGTCTATGTATCTTTATAATTCTTTGTCTCATAAAAAGGAACTGTTTCAGCCCAATTCTCCTGATGTGGTGAAAATGTATACCTGTGGTCCTACGGTATATCATTTTGCGCACATCGGTAATCTGCGTACCTACATTATGGAAGACGTGCTGGAAAAAGCACTGCGCTATGTGGGTTATAACGTGAAGCGTGTTATGAATATTACCGATGTGGGTCATCTTGCGTCTGATGCAGATACCGGTGAAGACAAGATGGTCAAGGGCGCAAAGCGTGAGAATAAGTCGGTTATGGAGATCGCTCAGTATTATACGGATGCGTTTTTTGCTGACTGTGAGAAGCTGAATATTAAAAAACCGGATATCATTCAGCCTGCTACCGGCTGTATCCCTGAATTTATTGCTATGGTAGAGGGTCTGCTGGAGAAAGGCTTTGCTTATATCGCCGGTGGTAACGTGTATTTTGATACTTCCAAGCTGGAAAAATACTATGTGTTCAACGATCACGATGCAGAGGATCTGGACACGGGTGTCCGTGAGGGTGTTGAAGAGGATACCAATAAGCGCAATAAGAATGACTTTGTGCTTTGGTTCACCAAGTCTAAGTTTGAAGATCAGGCTTTGAAGTGGGAATCCCCTTGGGGCGTTGGCTATCCCGGCTGGCACATCGAGTGTTCCGGTATTTCTATGAAGTATTTGGGCGAGGATCTGGATATCCACTGTGGCGGTATCGACAATGCGTTCCCACACCATACCAATGAGATTGCGCAGACAGAATCCTTCATTGGTCATAAGTGGTGCAATTACTGGTTCCATGTAATGCATTTGAATGATGAATCCGGAAAAATGAGCAAGTCCAAGGGTGACTTCCTTACGGTGTCCCTTTTGGAGCAGAAGGGCTATAATCCTATGGCATACCGCCTGTTCTGCCTGCAGAGCCACTACCGCAGAAATCTTGTGTTCAGTTGGGAAAACCTGGACAACGCTACTGTGGCATACGAAAAGTTGGTGGCAAAGATTGCTACCCTGAAAGACGGCAGCGACATTGATGAGGCAGCTCTGGCTGCTTTGAAGGAGCGTTTTGCCGGTGCGCTGAATGGCGATCTGAACACTTCTTTGGCAGTGACCGCGCTTTACGATGTGCTGAAAGCAAAGACCACTGATGCTACCAAACTGGCGGCATTGGCTGACTTTGATACCGTTCTTTCCTTGAATTTGCTTGCAGCGGCTAAGGCGTTGCGCGAAAAAGAGGAAGCGGAAGCTGCAGCTTCTGCAGATCCGGAAATCGATGCACTGGTTGCTGCCCGTACTGAAGCAAAGAAGGCAAAAAATTATGCTGAAGCTGACCGTATTCGTGATGAATTGAAAGCAAGAGGCATTGAGATCATCGACACCCCCCAGGGTGCAAAGTGGAGAAGAGTATGAAGCTGCTGATTCTTGACGGCAACAGCGTTATTAACAGAGCGTTTTTTGGTGTGAAGCCCCTTACGACTCGTGAGGGGCTTTGCACCCATGCTATTTATGGCTTTTTGAATATATTGGAGAAGATGGAGAAGGAAGAGCAGCCGGAAGCAGTCTGTGTCGCTTTTGACCTTCACGGTCCTACCTTCCGTCATTTAAAGTATGAAGGCTATAAGGCCACTCGTCACCCAATGCCGGAGGAACTGGCACAGCAGATGCCCATTATGAAGCAGGTGCTGCAGGCAATGAACATTCCGATCTATGAATGTCAAGGCTGGGAAGCGGATGATGTCATTGGTACAGTGGGAAAGATATGCGGAAATAATGACTGGGAATGCGTAATTGTCACCGGTGATCGGGATAGCTTGCAGCTTATCGATAACCACGTGAAGGTCAAACTTGTGATTTCCAAACCGGGACAAACCACTACCACGCTTTTTGATAAAGAGAAGTTCATAGAAGAGTATGGCTTTGCTCCGGAGAAAATGGTGGATTTGAAAGCCTTGATGGGTGATTCCTCTGATAATATTCCCGGTGTGGCAGGCGTTGGTCCTAAAACAGCTACAGAGCTTTTGATGAAATTCGGCTCCTTGGATGGCGTTTATGCGCATTTGGATGATCCCTCTATTCGTCCGAAACTACGGGAAAAACTGGAAGCATCTAGGGAAAATGCTTATCTGTCCTATGACCTTGCTACCATTTGTCCGTCAGCACCGATTGATTTTTCTCCTATGGATGCGGTAGTCAGACCATATAATAAACCGGAGCTTTACAGTTTGTTTGTAAAACTGGAATTTGTTCGCCTTATTGATCGCTATGGTCTTCGGGGTGTTGAGACGCTAATGCCTGCGCCTGCTGTGGAAATTGTGCGATTGCCTAAGTTAGAAGCACTTCCTCAAAACGGAACTCCCTGTGCGATCTATATGGCGGAGGATCAGTCTGTTGGCATTGCGTGGGAAGCGGGCGTCTATGTGATGACACCTCTAGAAGCACAAATGGCGTATGATTTTATGCCTGGTGCGCTGATCCTCCACGATGCTAAGTCCACTATGCACAGAATGGATGCAATGAATCTGAACCACGCTGAGATCCTCTTTGATACAGCACTGGCTGCTTATGACTTGAATCCTTCTGCATCTGAATACCCGGTATCCAAGCTGGCAACCAATTTCCTCGGCATCTCTGTGGAGGATGGGGACGCCGGTAGTTGTGCGGAGGCTTTGTGGCACCTGCATAGCGTTCTTGAAAAGGAACTGGATAGGGTAGAGATGACATCCTTGTACAAAGATATTGAACTTCCTTTGTGCAGTGTCCTTTATAAAATGGAACGGCAGGGTATTGCTATCGATAAAAAGCAGCTGGAACAATTTGGCACTATGCTGAAAACGAGGATCGCTGACTGCGAAAAACTGATTTATGAGGTTGCCGAAGGCCCGTTCAATATCAACTCGCCAAAACAGTTGGGTGAGCTTCTGTTTGAGAAGTTGGGATTGCCGCCTGTGAAAAAAACAAAGACGGGCTATTCCACAAATGCAGATGTGCTGGAAAAGCTGAAAGATAAGCATCCCATTGTTCTCGCCATTATGGATTACCGGATGCTCACAAAGCTGAACTCCACATATGCGGACGGACTTATGAAGGTGGTTGGTCAAGACGGCAGAATTCGTACGACTTTCCAAAACCTGGTGACTGCCACCGGCCGGCTTTCTTCTACAGAACCGAATTTGCAGAATATTCCTGTCCGTACCGATCTCGGTGCGGAGATCCGTAAGATGTTTGTGCCCGGCCCGGGCAATGTGCTGGTAGATGCGGACTACAGTCAGATCGAACTGCGAGTACTTGCCCATATTGCATCAGATAAAACAATGTGCGATGCTTTTGCTTCCGGTATGGATATTCACACAGTTACGGCTTCACAGGTTTTTGGCGTTCCCACAGAGGCTGTAACACCGTTGCAAAGAAGAAATGCCAAAGCGGTCAACTTCGGCATCGTTTATGGAATCTCGGAATTTTCTCTGGCTGAAGATATTGGCGTAAGCCGTTATGAAGCGAAAGAATATATTGAAGGATACTTGTCAACGTATAACGGTGTTCGTACCTATATGAAGCAGGTTGTTGAAACCGCACGTGCAGAGGGATATACCAAAACGATGTACGGACGCCGCCGCTATATTCCGGAGCTAAAGAGCAGCAATTTTAACATCCGGCAGGGTGCGGAGCGTATTGCTCTGAATACACCTATACAGGGAACTGCGGCTGATCTTATCAAGCTTGCTATGATCCGGGTAGATCAGGCACTTTCAAAGCAGTATCCGGAAGCAAAGCTTCTTTTGCAGGTACACGATGAACTGATCGTAGAGTGTCCGGAAGAGATAGCACCGGCGGTAGCTGAGCTTGTAAGCAGTCAGATGCAGCAGGTTGCGGAACTGAATGTGCCGTTGCTTGCAGAAGCAAAAATCGGAAAAAGCTGGTTTGAGGCAAAATGATGGAATATATCAATATGACAGAAGAACATGTAGCAGCTGTGGCGGCATTGGAAAGGCAGTGCTTTTCTATGCCTTGGAGTGAACGATCTGTTTCTGCAGAGTTGACCAATCCGCTTTCTCTTTGGCTGGTGGCAAGTGATGGGGAACGTGTAGTGGGTTACATCGGTTCTCAGTCGGTGATGGGCGAGGCGGATATGATGAATGTTGCGGTATCGCTGGAATACAGAAGGCAGGGAATCGGTGAAAAGCTGGTAACGGAGCTGATCCAAAGGCTGAAAGAAAATAAAGTGTATGCACTGACTTTGGAGGTGCGTGCTTCTAACGACAATGCGATTTGCCTTTATGATAAGCTCGGATTTTCTCAAGTTGGACGCCGCCCTAATTACTATTCAAATCCCAAAGAGGATGCGCTGATTCTTCGAAAGGAGTGGGAAGTATGAATATTCTTGCAGTGGAATCATCTTGCGATGAGACTGCGGTTGCTATCGTTCGTGATGGCAGAACCGTTCTGACGGATCAGATTGCTTCCCAGGTGGCGCTTCACCGTATTTATGGCGGTGTTGTGCCGGAAATCGCCTCCCGGAAGCATATTGAAGCGATTTATGGACTTGCAGATCAGGCACTTGCGGAAGCGCAGCTTTCTCGCACAGATATTGATGCGGTGGCGGTGACCTATGCACCGGGATTGATCGGTGCGGTGCTGGTGGGTGTAAACTTTGCAAAGGCTGCCGCTATGGCAATGGGAAAGCCTTTGATCCCGGTACACCACATTCGTGGTCATATCGCTGCCAACTATATTGCCTATCCGGAGCTGAAGCCGCCGTTTTTGTGTCTTGTGGTATCCGGTGGCCACACGATGCTGGTAGATGTGCAGGACTATACAAAAATGGAGATCCTTGGTGGCACTTTGGATGATGCGGCTGGTGAGTGCTTTGATAAGGTTGCTCGTGTTTTGGGAATGCCATACCCCGGTGGTGCAGCGCTGGATAAAGCGGCGGCACAGGGTGATGAGAGCAAGTATGAACTTCCCAGATCCAGACCTGGTGCAAACCCTTATGATATGAGTTTCTCCGGCTTAAAAACAGCAACGTTGAATTTGATCCACCATGCAGAGCAGGTGGGAGAAGTATTGGATATTCCCAGCCTTTGTGCAGCGTTTTCTTCGGCAGTTTCAGACACCTTGGTGCCACGTGTAATTGCCGCATTGGAACAGACGGGATACCGTAAACTTGCAGTGGCAGGCGGGGTTGCTGCCAATTCCAGAATTCGTAAGGACATTTCAGCGGCTGCGGAAAAGCTGGGTGCTCAGGTGTATATGCCACCATTATCCCTTTGCGGAGATAACGCGGCCATGATCGGTGCTCAGGCTTATTATGAGCTTCTTGCGGGCAACACTGCGGATATGTCTCTGAATGCTTATGCAACAAAGTCTATTTTGGGTGAGATCCTTTGATTGAGGTGCTGTATGTTGGTTTTGACAGAGTCCTTCAAGCAGCTTGATTTAGAAAAAATTCATTCTGTTTATGGGCAGCCTGTTTCGGCAGCTTCCTATGATTTCTATGTGGATTTTTTCGGAGAAAAGGATACCTTTTGTGCTGCGTGGGTCGTTGACGGGAAGTATTGCTCAGTGCTGCGTATTCAGAAATATTTGGATGGTGTTCTTTTGACCGGATTAGAGACTGCACCCGACGAACGGCAGAAGGGTTACGGATATTCTCTTGTTATGGAAGTAATCGGTCTTCTGGAAAGACGTGGTTGCCATAGAATTTATTCTCACGTAGATAAGAAGAATCTCCCATCACAAAGACTCCATGAAAAATGCGGTTTTTTTGTGCTTCGTGACAGTGCCAGACTTTTGGATGGGACGGTTACCACAAATATGAATACATTATGCAAAGTCATATAAAGAACCTCCTGTACCACAAGTAGGGTACAGGAGGTTCTTATATTGTGCTTAGTTTACAGTAAAGGGAACATCGGCAGCAAGTGCACCGTTGAAGTAAATCTCTACTGTGTACTTGCCGGGAGTCTGAGGAATAGAGGGAACATCCAGTTCGCAATATCCCTTTACCCACATATCGTACCAGTATTCAGACTCGGTTGCATCAGCATCTATTACCGCACCGGCTTCGTCACGGATCACAAACAGTGTTACCACTTGATCTTCAGTGTGGACGTAGTCCACTGTACGCTTGATGACAAATGCGGCTTCTTCACCTGCATCGAACTCTGTGCGGTAGTCAGAGGAACTTACATCCCAACGATCCCATCCGGTGAAGGAAGGGCGGCGGCACATTCTGAATTCTAATGTTTCGGAGTTAACACCGTATGCAGAGAATGCAGGAGCAGCAGCTGCTGCATAGGTGAGTTCACCACCCAATACAGCACCACCGTCAGAGGGTTTCAAGGTGAATATATAGTTAGCACCGGGGACAACCGGGGAAAGCGTTGCGGTGCTTCCGGAGAAAAAGAGTTCCTTGGCGGCTGAGCCATCTACGGTGTAGCTGAGTGTCCAGCCGTCTTGTGGAACATTTTCGGGCAATTTCCATGATAATGTCAATGCGTTGGTATCTTCCTTGTCCACTTTGAAGCTGTTTACCAGCAGGGAGTTGGCGGCAGCAAATATGCGTTCGTTGACACTCATACCTGCTGCTGTTACTTCCACTGTATAGCTTGCGGTGGTATCTGTGATCTCAAAGCTTGCGGTGGACTCAGTAGTCACAATGGTATTGTCAAAGCCGTTGTCGTTATAGCAGCGCACAGTCCATCTATCCACTTCTGTGTTCTCGGGGGCACTCCAGGAAGCGGTAAGTGTATTTTCGGAGAAGCCTGTAATGGACAGATTGGTTGCTTTGATGATCTTACTGGCAGTATAAGTGACCTCGGTAGTACCGCCAATGCGCTGATCACCATCCGGACGCAGGGAGAAAGTATATTCTTTGCCGATGGTAAAGCCGTTCAATGTCAGGGTGTGTCCGGAGAAAATGGATTCTTTGAATTCATTGCTATCTGATGTGTAGGAAATATACCATTGATCTGCATCCGGTCCGTCAATGGCGAAGCTGAGAATGATACTTCCGTCCTCAGTGCCGGTAACGGCAGTGAATTGGACGATGTTTGTCTGAACGGGAGTTGTGTATCCAGCGGTTGTGTCGCCTGTGAGCTTGTGGAAACCGCTGACAGCTACTTTGATCGTGTATGCAGAATTGGGTGCCAGATCAGCAAATACTGCCTTGCCATTCTCTACGGGTGCAGTGTGCTTGTTTCCGTAGGTGTCGGAGCATACAACATAGAGCTTCTCTTCGTTTATGGGGCTGGTAACAAGTACGGTGAGTGCACCGCTGCTACTCTCTTCAAGGACGATTGCTTCAATGGGCTGCAGATAATAATGCTTGTAGAACAGGAAACCCAACGCCAGGAGAGCCAAGGCAGACAGAATCAAGAGAGAATTGCGTAGCCAGTGGCTCTTGCGCTTCACAGGCATTGCTTCCTCTTCTTCCTCGTCATCGCTGACATCTGTGACAGTGTCGGTGGCTTCCTCTGAATCGGTAGCTGTAGATTCTGTTGCGGCCTCTGCATCGCACTCAGTTTCGGTTTCCTTCTGCGTTTCTTCTGGATTCTCAGATTCGGGTTCGGACTCCGGTTCCGACAGGGGAGGGATGGGAACATCAATGGCTTCCGGTTGAACAACAGGATCGGGTGCCGGGTGTGCAATGATCTCGTCTGCTTGTGCAAGCATATCAGAGACTTCTTCGGAGACTTCTGTATAAGTGATTTCTTCTTCCGCATCATCACCGGGGAGCGTTTCGTCTTCTTCGTCGGTGATGAAGGTCAGATTGCCTTCCTCGTCCTCTGAATAAATCGCTTCTTCAGCAACCGGCTCAGCAGCCTCCTCTGAGGAGGTGTCAACGGGGAGTTCTGCTTCGTCTTGATCAGCAGCAGATTCTTCTGTATCAGCAGGCTGCGAATCTGTTGATTCAAATGTGCCGACTTGTTCGTCCTCAGAAACAGGCACTTCTTCCTCTGCAACAGGAGTGATGGGAGTGTCATGTGCACCATTGCGCTGCATATACGACACCAAGGCTTGTCCCATATCCACAGGATCCTGCCAACGGTCAGCAGGGTCGGGTGCACAAGCCTTGAGGATGATCTCTGCCATTTCGTAGTCGGCGAAGGCAGGGGGAGCAAAGGACTCCTGGGGCGCAGCATCACCAGTGAAGGGAAGTGTTCCGTTATTAAATACTTGGTAGAGAATCAGACCTGCGGCATAAATATCCATAGTGGTGTTCGGTGCCGCATATGCGTCAGAAATCTCAGGTGCCGTGTACTGGCTGCGGTAACGTTCCGGAAGAGAAGCATATTTTAAAGTGCTGAGCTTCAAAAAACCAAGGTCACCGATGCGGTAGCCTCGCTCGGGTGTGATGTAAATATTGTTGGGCTTCAAGTCAACATAGATATAACCCGAACGACGACAGACTGTAAGTGCCGCACAGAGATCAAGGCCCAGATTCAGTGCCTCAAGATGGGTCATAGGATGATTGCGAAGGTACTTTTGCAGCGTCAATTGATAGGCACTCAAAAGATATACATCGTAGCCGTTGTCTTCTTCCATTGGCACGGTCTGCCATTTGATAAAGGGAATAAATCCTTCAAGCTGAGAAAGCTTCTGCAAAATCTCAGCTTCCTCTGTAATACCGGATGCCAACGATTTGAAATAGCTAAGGGCGTCCTGCTTATCACTGTAGGCACCGCTGAGCAGCAGTGCATCCAGCTGGACCTGTGATGCAGGATTGGAAATGATCTTCACTATGTATCTGTTATCAGCATCATTTTCCATAGCGGGACAGCAACGTACACCATTATGGTCGCTGATAGGATCACCCATTGCAAAATTGTCAAGCATCGGCGAAATCAGTTTTAGTTCTGACACAATAATCGCCTCCTTCTTTGTTCACTGTATATGATAAAATAAATTTACAAAAAAAGCAACATCTTTATGGTTGTTTTATTCAGCAAGAAATGATATAATCAGCAAGAAGAAACGTTGACAATGGTTTAATAATCACAGGAGGTATATTATGAGCAAGATTATTTGTGATGTTTGTGGCACATCATATGCAGAAACCGCTACCCAGTGTCCAATCTGTGGATCTGTTCGACCCGGCAATGTAACAACTGTTTCCGGCAGTTCGGATAAGAAAGAAGAGCAGACCACCAATACCTATACATATGTGAAGGGCGGAAGATTCTCAAAAGCAAACGTGCGGAAACGCAATAAAGAAAGAATGGCCAGCGGTCAGTATGAGCCGGATATGGATGAATATGCGGAAGATAACCAGGAAAAGGGAAATACCGGGTTGGTTATTGCTGTGATTGCATTGGCGCTGGCAATTATTGCAGCGGTTATTTACATTGTGAGTCAGTTCTACGGTGGTATCGGCAGACTGGAACCGACTGTTCCTTATGTTCCTCAGACCACAGAACAGACCCATCAGACAGAAGATACATCCGCACCCACTGAATTGGAGATTCCCTGTGAAGATATTGTGATCTCTAAGAAAAAAGTGGAGTTTGAGAAGAAAGGGGCATCCTATCTTCTGAACGTGACCACTATGCCCAAGGACACCACGGATGAGATTACCTTTACCTCCGGTGATGAAAATGTTGCGACAGTCACTGCCGGTGGTAAGATCACTGCAGTTGGAAGCGGTGAAACTGTGATTACAGTTATCTGTGGCGATAAGGCTACTTTGTGTGATGTGGTCTGTACTTTTGAAAATGAAACAGAAGAAACAACAGAGCCTACAACGCAGGTGGATGAGAACTTTGAACTGAAGCTAAACCGTGAAGACTTTACGTTGACCGGCAAGGGTGACACGTGGAAGCTCTATTCCGGTGAGATCGCTGCTGATAAGATTACCTGGACCACAGATGACGAAAAGGTTGTAACGATTAAAAATGGTGTGGTTACAGCAACAGGCAAGGGTATGACGCAGGTCCACGGCGAGTATGGCGGTAAAAAAGTCAGCTGCATTGTCCGCTGTGCGGATTCTGTTGGTGAGTATAAAGCGGAAACAGAAACTGAGACAGAAATAGAGACCGAAAACAAAAATTACAAAATCAGTGCAACGGATGTAACCATCGTAGTCGGTGAGAAATTTACACTTACTTTGAAAAATAAGGATAATGAGACCGTAACAGTGACATGGACGGTGTCTGATCCTGATAGATGCACGGTAAGCGGCAATGAGGTTACCGGTGCTGCTGTGGGCGATACCACGATAACAACGGATATTGACGGAGAATTCTATCAGTGCATTGTTCGTGTAAGAGCTGGAGAAACGGAAACAGATTAAAAAAGCGGGTGCTGCCTCACAAATTCTGAGGCAGCACCGTTTCTTATCAATCTGCGTTGAAGCTGGCACGGCCTCTGCGAAACAGAAGGCTGATACACCAAAGACCTGCCAGGCCTACAAGGGTGTAAATAATCCGACTGAACACGGCACCCTGACCACCGAAGAGCCAGGCGACAAGGTCGAATTTGAAAATGCCAACCAGGCCCCAGTTCAAGGAGCCGATGATGGAAAGG
Source organism: Faecousia sp. (assembly GCA_045651005.1). Classification (GTDB taxonomy): domain Bacteria; phylum Bacillota; class Clostridia; order Oscillospirales; family Oscillospiraceae; genus Faecousia. The sequence continues at coordinate 88,794 of JAZRRS010000006.1, read as the reverse complement.
ATCAATGCGATAGTATCCATAATTTAACCTCCGGTATTGTTATTTGGATATACCTATCTTGCCCGGTGAAACAAAAAATATGCGTATCCAATATTTTTTGACTAATGATTGAAAAAAGTGTCGACTTCGGCTATAATAAGCGCAGAAAAATAATAAAGGAATGAAAGCTATGACAACATTGTATGAAGGTGCATTTGCAAAGCTGAATCTTACTTTGGATGTTCTCGGTAAAAGAGAAGATGGCTACCATGATTTGCAGAGCGTGATGCAGACTATCTCAATCCGTGATGATATTGAAATCGATATCGGTACGGGAAAGCCGTGGTCACTCAAATGCACAAAAGAAGGAATTCCTACGGATGAACGGAATCTTGCATGGAAAGCCGCAAAGGTTTTTTTTGAAACCACAGGAAAAGACCCTGATGGTTTGGAGATCCGCATTACAAAGCGCATTCCCAGCGAAGCCGGTTTGGGTGGCGGAAGTGCGGATGCAGCGGCTGTTCTACGTGCGCTGAACCGTCACTACGATAATCCTTTTTCTGTTTTTGCATTGGCGGAATTGGGCGCAGCTGTGGGAAGCGATGTTCCGTTCTGCACGGTCTGCGGCACTGCAATGGTAGAGGGAAGGGGCGAACGGCTTCGTAAGCTGCCGGATATGCCGGATTGTGTTTTTGTGGTTTGCAAGCCCGATTTTTCTTGTTCTACTGCGGAGCTGTATAAAAAATTGGATGAAACGGCGGTCGCTAAGCGTCCTGATAACCGTGCAATGGAAAGTGCTCTTTTGGCAGGTGACTTGGGTAAAGTAGCAGAGAACCTTTGCAATGTGTTTGATCCTGTGGTTACTGCCGATCACTTGGAACTGAACTACATTAAATCTATTTTTAACAGCTACGGCTCTGTGGGTCAACAAATGACCGGCTCCGGCTCGGCGGTATTCGCTATTGTTCCGGATTTTGAGTTTGCTGCGGTTGTCTGTAATATGTTAAAAGATAACTATCCCAATGTTTTTATTGCCAAACCTGTATAAAATTTCCGAATACCGTCCATACTGATAATATTTCAGTATGGACGGTGTTTTTATGTCTAAAGTAATTCGATTTGTCTGGTCAGCGGTAGCTGTACTTTGCTTGTTTTTGACGGGGATGGTGTTTGCGGATAAATGTCAACTTAGTGAAAATATCATCCGTCTTCGTGTGGTAGCGTCCACGGATTCTGAGGAGGATCAGCAACACAAAATGGAAGTTCGGGATGCTATTAATGCTTTCTTGAAAGATAAGATGAAGGATGTTTCCAGTGCTGGTGAAGCAAGAGAATATCTCGCTTCCAATCTGCCGCTACTACAGGAGGTGGCTACAGCGACACTTTGCGCAAAAGATTGCGCTGATTCCGTTAAGGTCTATATGATTCGCGAGGGTGCAGATACCAGGAATTATGATACTTTCCGGCTGCCGGCAGGTGTTTACGATACTCTGCGGATTGATATCGGTGAGGCCAAAGGAAAAAATTGGTGGTGCGTGGTTTTTCCTGATCTTTGTATGCCCACCACCAGTAAGGGTTTTCGCAGCACGGCGGTGTCTGCTGGCTTTGATACCGGTTTGACGGAAAGTCTTACGCAGTCAAAGGACTTCGAAATCAGGTTCTTCTTGCTGGATTGTGTGGGGAAATTGGAAAAAATGTTGTATCGACAGTAATTGGTACTATAATTTGCCCACAATTTGTGTTATTATTATTCCAAAGACAGAGGAAAGGGGTAATAATATGCTTACCTTACTTTTGTGTACTGATTGGGTAGCCGGACGGGAGCAGGTTCTGCAAATGATTGCCCGTGATGTGACGGAAGAAAAAGGGAATCGTGTTTTGATTGTTCCGGAGTTGATCAGTCACAACACAGAAAGGCGACTGTGTGCGGCCGCAGGTGACACCTGTAGTCGTTTTGCAGAGGTCCTCTCCTTTTCGCGCCTTGCTGACAGAGTTTCTGATGCAGCCGGTCTTGCGGCACAGGAGTGCCTGGATAACGGTGGTCGAATTGTGGCAATGGCGGCAGCTGCCCGTCGCTTGCACAGTAAGCTGAAGGCTTATGCGTCTATGGAAACCAGACCGGAATTTCTTGCCAGTCTTGTGGATGCGGTGGATGAATTCAAACGATGCTGCATAACTTCTGAGGATCTGATGGCGGCATCACGGCAGGCAAGTGGCAGTCTCGCTCAAAAGCTGGAGGAATTGTCTTTGCTTTTGGAGACCTATGACGGATTGTGCAGTCACGGAAAGCGAGATCCCCGGGATAAAATGACCTGGGCTTTGGAAATGCTGGAGGACAGTACCTTCGGTGCAGAGCATACATTCTATGTGGACGGTTTTCCGGACTTTACACGTCAGCATATGGCGGTTTTGTTTCACCTAATGCAGGTTTCCCCCCATGTTGTTGTATGCCTTGTGTGCGATAAACCGGGATCAAAAGCAATGGCGTTTGAGAAAGCAGGCGATACAGCCGCTGAATTAATTCGTTTTGCAAAAGAAACAGGTATTTCTGTGAATGTTCGGCAGGTTGCGCCCCGAGCGGATGCGCTTGCACCCCTGCGAGAGAAGCTGTTTCAAGGGAGTTTGCCCTCAGTGAAGGATAGCTGTCTGAAGGTGTATCGTACCGATACGATTCACCAGGAGTGTGCAGCTGCGGTAGAAGAAGTTTATCAGTTCATTCAAAACGGTGCGAGATACCGTGATATCAGTATAGTCTGTGCAGAAATGTCTGCGTATAGGGATACCCTTGAAATGCTTTTCAGGCGCAGTAATATTCCAATTTACATATCGGGAACGGAGGATATCCTTGAAAAATCTGTGGTAACTACTGTTCTTACGGCTATGGATGCTGCACTGAACGGATTTGATCAAGAAGATGTTTTGCGTTATTTCAAGTCAGCCTTGTCACCGTTAGATATGGAAAGCTGCGATCGGCTGGAAGACTATGCGGTACTGTGGAGTATTACCGGAAATCGCTGGCTTAAGGAATGGACAGCACACCCCGATGGATTGGGCGAAAATGATGATGCTACAGAGCGCCTTTCTGCACTGAATGAAAGCAGAGAGTTGGGAATGGCACCGTTGGTGCGGCTTCAGAAACGCTTTCGTGAAGCTGCAAAAGTAAAGGAACAGGTCTGTGCCCTCTATGATTTCTTCACAGACATATCTCTGTGTCAGCGTCTGCAGGATCTGGCAGATGTTATGGATAATCAGGGAAATAACACAGATGCGCAGATATTGGATCAGCTTTGGAATATTTTGCTGACAGCACTGGAACAGATGTATGATGTTTTGGGTGACACTGTGTGGGACGCAGAAAGCTTTACCCGACTGTTCAAGCTTCTGCTGAGTCAGTATGATGTGGGTACGATTCCTCATACACTGGATGCTGTTACTGTCGGACCTGTTAGTGCAATGCGTTGTCAGCAGTGTAAACATTTATTGGTTTTGGGCGCACAGGAAGGCGCATTGCCGACATACGGTGGTTCCGACGGAGTCCTCTCGGACCAGGAGCGCACAGAGCTGCGGCAAATGGGTGTACCGCTGACCGGTGGTGCGCTGGAAGGACTACAGGCGGAGTTTGCAGAGATCTACGGTGTTTTTTGTGGTGCAGAGAAAACGGTTTCCATAAGCAACTGTAGTGGACAGCCTGCGGTGGTCTTCAAGCGTTTGGCGGAAATGGCAGGAGGAGAAACAACCCCTTCTTTCCGGTTGGGTGCTGCGATGGGCGATTCCTTTGAGGCAAGTGCGTTGCTTGTGCGATCGGGTGATACGGCTGCGGCAGCACGGCTTCAGATCAAGGATCAGTATGCAAAGGTGATGGCTCAAACACGGCATACAATTGGGCGTGTGACAGCAGAGAATGTAAAAAAACTGTACGGATCAAAACTTAATCTGTCGGCATCTCAGATCGACACACAGGCGCAATGCCGAATGTCCTATTTTCTGAAATATGGTCTGCGTGCAAGGGAGAGAAAGCCTGTTTCGGTGGATCCTGCAGAGTTTGGAACCTATGTTCACGCAGTTTTGGAGGAAACAGTCAGAGAGGTTATGTCTGTAGGTGGCTTCCGGAACGTGTCTGTGGAGGATACGCTGAAAATTGCAAAACGGCACTCGGAGGAATATGCGAAGAATCGTTTTGCGGAGTTGGATTCTCAGCGGCTGAACTATTTGTTCAAACGAAACGGCTATGAGCTGGAATTGATCGTAATGGAACTGTGGGAAGAGTTGCAGGACTCTCTCTTCCAACCGGTTGGCATTGAGGTGAACTTTGACGAGGGTGCGGATGTGCCTGCGGTGGATGTTTCCGGCTCACTTATGCCGGCGTGTCTCCGGGGTAAAGTGGATCGTGTTGACAGTTGGAATCAAGATGAACGGCAATACTTCCGTGTTGTTGATTACAAAACCGGAAAGAAAGATTTTGACTATTGCGATATTTATAATGGCTATGGATTACAGATGCTGCTTTATATGTTTGCGCTGGAGCAGGGAGGAGAAAACCTTCTTTCCGGAACACCTGTCAGCGCGGGAGTTCAGTATTTTCCGGCCCGTGTTCCTCTTGTGTCCGCAGATGGCTTGTTGGAAGGTGACGAGGCAGCTAAGGAACGGGTAAAACTTTGGAAGCGCAAGGGTTTAATACTGTCTCAGGAACAGGTTTTGCAAGCTATGGAGACGGCAGACCCTCCGGTCAGAATGCCGTATAGCCGGAAAAAAGATGGTTCAGTTTCCGGTAATCTTGCGGACAGTGCACAATTTGCTTTATTGAAGACCTATGTGTTTGCATTGGTGGCTGGAATGGTGGATGAGATTGCCTCCGGAAAAGTCACCCCCAACCCCTATACAAGAGGAACAAAGCACGATTCGTGTGCCTATTGTCCCTATGAAACGGTCTGTCATAAACAGAGCGTGACGGAAAGACGGGATTACAGAGCAATCTCAGCAGATGAATTCTGGGATGGTGTCGAAAGGAAGGTGATGAAGAATGGCTGAAAAACTGACACCTCAACAGGCGTGTGCGGTAACGGACAGAGGCGGAAAATTGCTGGTTTCCGCGGCGGCTGGCTCCGGTAAAACCAAGGTGCTGGTTGACAGACTTTTAAGCTTCATCACAGATCCTGTTGACCCTGCCAATATTGATGAATTTTTGATCATTACATATACCAAGGCGGCTGCTGCTGAATTGCGCGTAAAGATTGCAGCAAAGCTTTCCGAGCGACTTCAGGAGCAACCCGAAAACCGACATTTGCAGCAGCAGATGCAGCGGCTGTATTTGACTCAGATTTCTACAGTCCACGCATTCTGTACAGAATTGCTGCGTGAATATGCCTATCGATTGGATATCTCCGGTGATTTTCGTGTGGCGGAAGAAAACGAGTGCCACGAATTGCAGATGCGGGTTATGGAGCAGATTCTGGATGCTGCCTATGAAAATGCTCAGGAGGATGCAGATTTTCGTGCCTTTGTGGATACACAGGGACTGGGTCGTGACGATCGTCAAATTCCGGAGATTATATTAAAGGTTTTTGGTAGTGCAAGATGCCATTTAAATCCAAATCAGTGGTTGCAATGGTGTTTATCTGCAACGGATGTGTCCGGTAGCGAGGATGCATCGGAAACAGTTTGGGGAAAATATCTTGTGGACGATCTCCACCAATATCTGCAGCTGCAAATCGGAGCGTTGAAAAAATGCGCTGAACTTGCGGAAGCAGCGGAGCATATGGAAAAACCGGCAGAGAACCTTCGGGATACCATTGCTCAGATGGAGCACCTTTTGAAGTGCCGGAAATGGGATGAAATTGTTTCCTGCAATAAACTCAGTTACAGCGATCTTCGTTTTAATAAAAATGCGGACGCAGAGCTTGTAGGCAGAATCAAGGCAGTTCGCAATGCTTGCAAAGATGGTTTAGCCGGAAAATTAAAGAAGTTTTCTGATAGTAGCCGGCAGGTAATGGAAGATATTCAGAGGGTTGCTTCATCTGCAAGAGGACTTGTTTCCTTGACAGAGCGATTTATGTGCGCCTATGCCGATTTGAAGCGAAGCAAACGTGTTTTGGATTTCAGTGATCTTGAGCATATTGCGTTGGATCTGCTTTTGGGAAAAAGTCGCCTTGGACCCACTGCAATTGCAGCGGAGGTTGGCAGTCGTTACCGAGAGGTGATGGTGGACGAATATCAAGATACCAATGCGGTGCAGGATGCAATTTTCAATGCCATAACCCACATTAAACAGAATTGCTTTATGGTGGGCGATGTAAAGCAGTCAATTTACCAATTTCGTCTTGCAGATCCCGGTATTTTTCTTGAAAAATATCATACCTACGAGCCTGCAGGGAAGGTAGCTCCGGGAAAAGGAAGAAAGGTTTTGCTTAGTCACAATTTCCGTTCTGCCGGAGCGGTGATCGATGCAGTAAATCATGTGTTTTCCCAGTGTATGTCTGATCAGGTTGGTGGACTTTATTACGGTGAAGAGGAAGCGCTGCGAGAGGGTGTTGCACACACAGCGGTGGATGAGCAGGAGATCGAACTCCACGTGGTTCGTGTCCGGGAGAATACCTATAATGAGGAAGCAGACTATGTAGCCAGACGGGTTATTGAGATGCTGGATGGAACGCAAATGATCAGGGACAAGGACGCTTTGCGTGCGATTCGCCCGGAGGATATTGTGATACTACTCCGTTCTCCCGGTTCCGTAGGTGCTCATTACGCATCGGCACTTGAGCGCAGAGGCATCCGTTGCAGTTTTGGCGGAAACACAGACATTCTACAAACGGAGGAAGTGCAGACACTTCGCGGTATTTTGCAGGCAATAGACAATCCTTTGCAGGATATTCCGTTGATCACGGCATTGACAGGAAGAGTCTTTGCCTTTACTGCGGATGATCTTGCCTATATACGAGGTGGACGCAGAAAGGGCAGCGTCTATGATGCATTGCTAAAGAGCGACCTGCCAAAAGCGAAGGCGTTTATTGAGTTGTTTGCGGAATTAAGAAATGAGGCACGTCTTTCGGATCTTTCCCGGCTTATCCAGGTCGTGTTTGCAAAAACAAAGATCGATTCAATATTTGGTGCAATGATGGATGGAACTGTCCGAACCGAAAATCTGCAAAGCTTTTGTCAGTTGGCATCGGGGTTTGATTCCGGAGATGCCAAAAGTCTGTCCCGTTTTCTGAAATATCTCAATGCGTTGGATGAAAAGGGTGTTCCCGGTGCAGCAGAGCAGACTGTGTCCGGTGCTGTTACTATAATGAGCATCCATAAATCGAAGGGTCTGGAATTCCCGGTGGTGTTTCTTTGTGGACTTTCCCGTGATTTTAATAAGGACAGTACAAGAGCGCAGGTACTCTGTGACCGTGAACTGGGTTTGGGTCTTAGCTGTATTGATCCTGTAAACAGGGTGCGGTATCCTTCTGTCGCAAAACGGGCAATATCTGCAAAGATGACAGAGGAAAGCCTGTCAGAGGAAATGCGTGTTCTGTATGTGGCAATGACACGGCCTAAGGACCGGTTGATTATGACCATTGCCGAGGAGAAACCGGAAAAAGTTATCGCTGATCTTGTGGCAAAAATGGATGTCTGTGATCCGATCCTGATGACTAAATTTGTAAACTGTCCGGGAAAATGGATTCTCTACAGTGCACTTCGCCGCGGTGAAGCCGGAGCACTTTTTGCACTGGGTGGCTATCCATTGGAAACCTTTGTACAGGATATACCTTGGCGGATCATAGTGGATGAAGCACCGGAAATAACCGGTAAGGCGGAGACAGATGTTCCGTTGAGTGCTGCCGGACTTGCGGAAGAGGATCTGCTGCGACTGAAATCGGCTCTGGAATTTCGTTATGGATTTACGGAAGCAACGAAGATTCCTTCGAAACAAACCGCAACGCAGCTGAAGGGTAGAGTGAAGGATTCTGAGGTAGCTGAGAACGCTCCTAAAAAGGAAGTATCTCACAATTGGCGTGTACCTACCTTTGTTGAGGCACCGGTTTCGGCTGTGGGTTACGGAACTGCCATGCATACCGTTTTGCAGCATATTTCATATGCAGCTTGTGACAGTGTTTCAGGAGTACAAAAAGAACTGGAGAGGCTACAAAAGGAACATTATCTTCCGGAGGAATATGTTGGCAAGATCAATCCTAAGGATATTGTGGATTTTTTTGCCACAGATATCGGCAGAAAATTAAGAACACAGGAAAATGTGCTGCGAGAGTTCAAATTTTCTCTTCTGGTAGATGCGGGGGAATACTATGGTAGTGTTACAGATGAGCAGGTGCTGTTGCAAGGCGTTGTTGACTGTGCCATTATTGAAGATGACGGCATTACGGTGCTGGACTTTAAAACGGACAGAATTACGGGGGGCGATATTTCTCTTGTGGCAGAAGGCTATAGAATGCAGGTGGAAGCCTATGCCCGAGCCCTGTCCCGTATCTATCAAAAATCCGTGAAAGCATCGTATCTGTACTTCTTTTCCGTTTCCCATTTTTATAAAATATAAGGCGATCCCCCTCGTATCAGAGGGGGATCGTTGGTTTAGCGTTTGTTCTGATTTTGCTGATTGCTGCGGTTGTTCTGATTCTGTTGATTCTGCTGATTGTTCTGTTGATTCTGCTGATTGTTCTGGTTGTTCTGGTTGTTCTGGTTGTTCTGGTTGTTCTGGTTGTTCTGGTTGTTCTGATTTTTGTTCTGGCTATTCATAACCGTACCTCCGAATATTGTAATGCGGTATTCCGCGTTGATAGGTTGTCCAAAATTTTAAGATTTATCCTTTGGATTGAAAATAATAGCGGCAAGCAAGCCAAAGAAAACAGCAGCACAAATGCCACCGGCGGAAGCTTTCAAGCCACCGGTTAGGATTCCCAGAAAGCCGTCTTCTGTTATAGCCTCCTTTACACCTTTTGCCAGCGTGTAGCCGAAGCCTGTTAATGGAACGGTAGCACCCGCACCGGCAAAGTCAACCAATGGTTTATAAACACCAATGCCGCCCAGTATCACGCCGCATACCACATAGAACACCAAAATTCTGGCTGGTGTAAGCTTTGTTTTATCAATTAGAATCTGACCGATAAGGCACAAAGCACCGCCTACAATAAATGCTTTGATATACTCCATCAAATATCGCCTCCTGTAATGGCTACTGCGTGACACACACCGGGAATCGGCAGGCCTTGCTGTGTGGAGGTTGGGGAGAGGAGCGCGCCTGTGCCACAGAATAGTATTTTCTTGAGTTTTCCCATATTCAGTTTGTCAAGAAAATATCCGCAAAGGGTAATTGCGCTGCAACCACATCCCGACCCACCGGAATGAACATCCTGTTCTAACAGATCAAAAACCATTGTGCCACAGTCGGTAAGCTTTCCACCTAACGCAATGCCGTTTTTTTGTGCAAGGGTAAGCAGCATCTCCTTGCCGGTTTGTCCAAGGTCTCCGGTTACGATCAGATCAAATTCATCTGCACACGTGTTGAAGTCCTCAAAATGAGAACGGATGGTAGACAGGGCAGCGGGCGCCATAGCGCAACCCATATTATTGGCATCCTTAATTCCTAAATCGGTGACTGTGCCTACGGTACAACCGGTGATTCTTGGGCCTTTTCCTGTACTGCAAACCAGTGCCGTACCTGATCCGGTCACAGTCCATTGGGATGTTGGTGTCCGTTGACCGCCATAACCCAGAGGGAAACGGTACTGACGCTCGGAGGAAGCGAAATGAGATGATGTGAGTGCGGCTACTCGATCAAAATAACCGGCACCCACAGCCATTGCTGCAACCATTAGACTTTCTGCCATTGTTGAGCAGGCTCCATAAAGACCGATGTGTGGTATACCTGTGTTGCGCAGAGGGAAGGACGATCCAATGCATTGATTGAGAAGATCACCGGAGCATACAAGGGAGAGATCCTTTAAAGTTATTCCAGCTTTTTTTACAAGGGTTTTGAGTGCAAGCTGCTGCATCTTTTTTTCAGCCTGTTCCCAGGTTTTTTCACCGAAATAGGCATCATCAATTTTTATATCAAAATAGTTTTTTAGTGGCCCTGCCGATTCCTTTTTGCCGGCAACACTTGCCCAGTGCGTGATCACTGGGGACTGAGGAAAGGAGAAACTCTGTTTTCCACGCTTGTTTTTTGGCATATACTCACTTCCTTTTTTCAACAATAGTATGTACCAAATGTAAAAAAATATAGCAAAAGCCTGCATCCGCATAACTGCGGATGCAGGCTTTTGAAATTCATATTATTTTCCGGCGAGTGCTCTTTCCAGCCAGACACAGCCAAAATCCAAAGCGGTGTACAGACCGGCTTTTTCGCCTTTCTTGAGGACACGGTCACGACTCTTGACAGAGGGATCGGTCAACTGCAGCTGTACGGAAACCCGAGTGGCAATGTCAACATCGTTCACCTTTTTTGTTTCCATGATCTGCAGCATAATAATGTGGCTGTCAGCCATAGATCCGTAGTAGATCAGATTGTCCTTCCCCAACAACGGATGGCCTTTATACATAAGAATGTTCTTTTCGTCAGTCATAATGAAACCTCCTGGGGAAATAAAATAGGGAGGCTTTTGCGGTGGCAAAAGCCTCCCGGCAGGTCAGGGTTTATCAAAAAGATAGCACTGTACCAACTCTTGGAGAAGCTCATCACGATCCAGCTTGCAGATCATACTGCGAGCATTGTTGTAGTTGGTGATGTATGTGGGATCCTCTGTGAGCAGGTAGCCGACTATCTGATTGATGGGATTGTAACCTTTTTCGTTCAGAGCGTCGAATACACTTCGGAGAACACGGCGCATATTCTCTTTGTCATCGCTGGGTACTGTAAATTTGATAGTACTGTTAATGGTGTTTTCCGCCATAGGAACGACCTCCTTCCGGATAGTAAAAGTATTATATCCCAATTTTTGCGGAGTGTAAAGACCTTACGGCAAAAATTCTGTAAAATTTAATATTTAACGGAGAATAATGCCTAATTTTTCCTGCAAAGCGCCAAGAACCTTCGTTGTTACACCTTCAGAATCGGTATCTGTAAGGGTCCGGTCATCCGCACGCAGTTCCAGAGAGAATGCCATACTCTTCTTGCCTTCGGGAACACCGGTGCCACGGTAAATGTCGAACAACCGGATGTTGCGCAGAAGCTTGCCTGCAGCTGCACAGATGACATCTTCTACTTCTGCCACAGTGATTGCCTCATCACAGATCACGGAAATGTCACGAGTAACCGCAGGGTATTTGGGCAGGGGAACATAGGTGGGTTCCGGCAGCAGAGCAGCAAAGAGAAGCTCTGTGTTGATCTCGGCACAGTAGATCTCGGTATCAATATCGTAATTTTCTGCTACAAGAGGATGGATCTGACCAATATAACCGATCACTTCACCGTCAATGGTTACCTTGGCACAGCGGCCGGGGTGGTAGGAGGGATTGTTGGTCTCAGCGGTATATGCTACCTTCTTGACATTCAGACCGGCAAAGATAGCGTCCAGCTCGCCCTTCACAGAGAAGAAATTAGCACCATCACCGTAAGTGCCCAGCACAAGAATTTTAGGCTCCTGGGGAAGTTTCTGACCCTCTACAGGCAGATAGATCTTTGCAAGCTCATAGAGCTTTGCGGTCTTGTTGTGATAAGCACTGTTTCTAGCTAAAATATCCAGCATAGAGGGGAGTGCGGTAGTGCGCATAATGGAGGTATCCTCGCCCAGAGGATTCTGAATTTTCAGAGTGTTGCGAAGTTTGGAATCCGAGGGGATACGCACCATATCAAAGATGGTGGGGGATACGAAGGAGTAGGTAATGATCTCACTGTAGCCCATAGCACGGCAAAGTGTTCCGGTCTTGCTCTCGAACTTCATAACCGGTGTATAGCCACCCTGCGTAGAGGTCTTGAAATCGGTTGTGGGGATTTCGTTATAGCCAAAGGAACGGCCAACCTCTTCTGCAATGTCAGCCATAAGGTTTAGGTCGGGACGCCAAGAGGGAACAAGAATCTGATTACCTTCAACAGGGATCTCCAAAAGGGAAAGATACTTGACCATATCGCTTTCGGGAATGTTAGTACCCAGAAGTTTGTTGATCTTCTCAGGCTCGAGTGTCAGCGTTTTGGGCTGAGGAACGAAGTTTACAATGTCAATAATTCCATCCAGCACATCGCCGCAACCAAGGAGTTCTACCAGCTCACAGGCACGTTCTACAGCAGGAACAGTCATAAGAGGATCCAGATTCTTTTCAAATTTGCCGGAAGCCTCTGTACGCATACCCAGTGCCAGTGCGGTCTGACGGATGGAAGTGCCGTTAAAGTTTGCGGACTCAAAGACGACGGTGACAGTATCATCCATTATTTCGGAATTCTCACCACCCATAATGCCGGCAAGACCGATGGCTCTGTCTTCGTCTGCAATTACCAGCATACCGGACTTTAGAGGACGTTCAACACCGTCCAGAGTCGTCAGAACCTCGCCGTCTTCAGCTTCACGAACCACGATTTTTCCGGAGGAAACATAGCGGTAATCAAAGGCGTGCATAGGCTGTCCATACTCCAGCATCACGTAGTTGGTGATGTCAACAATGTTGTTGATGGGACGAACACCATTTGCGCGCAGACGCTGACGCATCCACTTGGGGGAAGGGCCGATCTTTACATTTGCTACCATTCGTGCGGAGTAGCGGTTGCAAAGTTCTTCTGCAGGTACTTCTACATCCAGTTTTTCAAAAATAGAACCGGCTTCACTGCCCTTGACCTCGGGGGTGTGATGCCTCATCTGAATGCCAAAAGCGGCAGCAGACTCACGGGCAAGACCGATGATGGAATAGCAGTCAGGGCGGTTGTTGGTGATCTCGAAGTCTACAATAGTGTCATCGTTACCAATTACAAGATTAATGTCGTCGCCAGGCTTGCAGTCTTCGTCATTCAAGATCCAAATGCCGTCAGCGTAAGCACCGGGGAGATCGTTCTGTGTCAGACCAAGCTCTGCAAAGGAGCAGAGCATACCATTGGACTTCTCACCACGAAGCTTACCCTTGGTGATGTGGATGCCACCGGGCAGCCAGGAATTGTGAAGTGCAGCGGGAACAAGATCGCCTTCACGGACATTTTGTGCACCGGTAACGATTTGAACAGGCTCTTCTTCGCCAACATCAACCTGGCAAACCCACATATGGTCAGAGTTCTCGTGACGGACAATGGACACGACCTTGCCGACAACAACATTTTTAATCTCAGCGTCCATCCGTTCGTAGGTTTCCACCTTCTGACCGAATACGGTGAGCTTTTCAACAAATTCCTTGTCGGAGATATGGGAAAGATCCACAAACTCCTCGTGGAGCCATTTTCTGTTAAGTTTCATTTCTCAAACCTCCTTAGAACTGATTCAGGAAACGCACGTCGTTGTCAAAGATCAAACGCAGGTCGTTGATCTTCAGTCTGCCCATAGCAGTGCGCTCCAAGCCGATGCCGAAAGCAAAGCCGGAATACTTATCAGGATCGATACCGCAGTTGCGAAGTACCTCGGGATGCACCATACCGGCGCCCAAAAGCTCGATCCAGCCTTCACCGTGACAGGTAGAGCAGACCTGTCCGTCTACTTCGCCTGTGCCGTGGCACTTGTGACACTGCATATCCATTTCGCAGCTGGGTTCAGTGAAGGGGAAGTGGTGAGGTCTGAAACGAACCTGTGCATCGTGACCGTAAATGCGGCTCATAATGGTGATCAATGCACCCTTCAAGTCGCCCATAGTGATGTTCTCGTCTACCACAAGACCTTCGATCTGATGGAACATAGGGGAGTGGGTGGCATCGGCCTCATCCTTACGGAATACACGGCCGGGAGCCAAAATGCAGATAGGAGGCTTGGCATTTTCCATAGCGCGGATTTGCATAGGACTTGTCTGCGTGCGCAACAGCACGGAATCGTCATCGGTGAAGTAGAAGGTGTCGCTGCGGTCGCGGGAGGGATGACCTTCTTCAATGTTGAGACGGGTGAAGTTGTAGTCTGCCAGTTCGATCTCAGGTCCGTCAATGATCTGATAGCCCATACCCACAAAGATGTCCTTGATTTCCTGCAGCACCTTGTTCATTGGATGCTCGTGACCAAGGGTAACGGTATCACCGGGAATGGTTACATCAATGGCCTCTGCTGCCAGTTTTTGCTCTAAAACAGCAGCGTGGATGGCAGCTTTGCGCTCTTCCAGCTTTTCTTCAATGGCAGCACGGACAGCATTGGCGATTTGACCCATAACGGGACGCTCCTCAGGAGAGAGCTTGCCCATCTGCTTTAAAACAGCCGTCAGCTCACCTTTTTTACCCAAAAGCTTTACACGAAGCTCCTCCAAAGCAGCGGGGGTCTGAGCTTCTGTCAATGCAGTAAGCGCCTGCTGCTTAATGTTTTCTAATTGTTCTCTCATTTTTATTTACTCCTTTCGGTGGGATTGTTACAAAAAAATAATGCCCCTGTCCCAATGGGGACGAAGGACATTCCTCCGCGGTACCACCCGCAATTCGCTTTCGCGCATCTTTTGGTGCTGAAGCACCCGGTCAGTAACGGTGACATCCGGCACATCCTACTAATCGTTCAGATGGCAGCTCCCGGGAGAAGGCCCTGTGCTGTACGCAAGCGGTTTCCACCATTCCGCTCTCTCTGATAAGCGTATTTTCAACATAGGACAGCCCATTCATTGCTTTTGTATATCCAGAAAATAATAGCACATTAATTCCAAAAAAGCAAGGCGTTTTTTGGAAAAATAGGGCTTTTCGTTGAAAAGATATAACGATTGTGATAAACTGAATCCAAAGGAGCTGATGAGAAGATGGAATTGGATCACAAAAAGGTATTGGAACTACTTCCGGACAGAGATGTTTTTGCTCATAAGGGGAATTTTGGAAGACTTCTTTTACTCTGCGGAAGCGTGGGTTATACAGGCGCAGCATCTCTTGCTGCAATGGGAGCACTTAGGGGTGGAACAGGACTTGTCTATTTGGGTGTACCGGAATCTATTTATACTATAGAAGCCATAAAACTAACGGAACCAATTGTATTTCCGCTTCCGGAACGTAATGGATTGTTCTCAAGCGAAGGCTTGGAGCAAATTCTGCAGAGATTAGCCGGAATGGACGGTCTACTGATGGGACCGGGGATAGGAAGATCTGAGGATGTTGTGGATGTTGTATGCACGGTCCTCAACTCTTTTAAAGGTCCTGTGGTTTTAGATGCAGATGGCATAAATATAATTGCGGAACATAAGGATATACTGCGTGGAAGAGTGGGTACAACCATATTGACACCCCACGAGGGTGAATTTGTACGGTTGACAGGGAAAGCCATAGGTGACAGAGTAGAGGCAGCACAGGAACTGGCACAACAGTTTGGCGTCATTGTTGTTCTGAAGGGACACAAAACGGTGATTACGGATGGGAACACCGTTTACCTAAATCCTACAGGGAATCCTGGAATGGCGGTCGGTGGCAGCGGTGATGTGTTGGCAGGACTCGTGGCAGCGCTGATGGTGCAGGGAATCCCACCTTTGCAGTCGGCTGCCTGCGGTGTGTGGCTTCATGGTGCTGCCGGTGATATTTGTGCCCGGGAAAAGGGGATGTATGGAATGCTTCCCACGGATATGCTTGATGTGCTTCCGCGACTAATGAAATAAGGGTGATTTCCTTGCGGCGGTTAATTTGTGCTCTTTGTGTTTTGCTGTTTCTCACAGGCTGTAGCGGAGATGATGGGGTGACAGATAAGGCGATGACATTGCGGGACAAGCTGTTGAAATGTGACAGTTGTATCTTTGATGCACAGATCGTTGCGGATTACGGGGATCGGTATTACACCTTTGGAATGAACTGTCATATGGAAAAGGATGGTTCTGTTTCTTTTTGTGTAACGGAACCGGAGACTATCGCCGGGATTCGAGGCATATTGTCTGAAAACTCGGGTAAGCTGACTTTTGATGATAAGATATTGGCTTTTGAGATGCTGGCGGATGGACAAATTACGCCGGTTAGTGCGCCGTGGCATATGACGCAAGCGCTTCGCAGCGGTTATCTTCACGGATGTGGAGCACTGGATGATGGGATGTTGTTGCAGATCAATGACAGCTATATGGACGGTAACCTGCAAGCGAATATTTATATGGATGCGGATGCTGTGCCTGAAGTATGTGAGCTTTATTGGAAAGAGAGAAGAATTTTGACGATAACCGTCAGTAATTTTGAGATATTGTAACCATCTGCGATCCTTCGCATAGGATGTTTTGAAGGTGCTTCCGTATATTTTCTTGTGTGCGTGGAATAATCAAAACAGCTGCGTTACATAAGGAAGATCCGGTAGCGCAGGCAAAGATTTGCGCGGAGAGTGAACAATATGGACGGCACGGTTAGAAGAGGAGATATTTTCTATGCGGATCTTTCTCCTGTAGTAGGAAGTGAGCAAGGGGGAACAAGACCGGTTTTGATTGTACAAAATGATACAGGCAATAGGCATTCCCCTACGGTGATTGCAGCGGCCATCACCAGCCAGACCGGTAAAGCACGGCTGCCGACGCACATCAGCATTTCCGGTGGTAGCGTTGGACTCAGTAAGGATTCTGTGATCCTTTTGGAGCAGATACGAACGATTGACAAAAGGCGGCTTAGAGAGCATATGGGGCGACTTGATGATGATCATATGTTACAGGTCAACGATGCCATAGCAGTCAGCTTTGGTTTGCGAGATAACAGTGGTATATGAATGCATTGCCCCCCTGCAGCATAGATTTGTTGCAGGGGGGCGTTTATATGCTTTCTTTTGATGTTTACTATCACGGCGAAGTAGTTGGGAAGGTGACACTGGAAAAACAGGGATTATACTACCGGATACAGTCACGTTGCGTAAAAATGGATGGAGTATTCAGATTAACGGATCGATGTCAAAATGGGAATGTAGTGATTGGCGTACTTGTGCCGGATGGCGCAACTATGGTGGTCACCAAGCGATTGCCCATAAAACAACTGGGAGACGGTCAGCATTCCTTTGAGCTCCTTGGATGCTCAGAGGAAAAGGAACGGTTTGCCCTGTTGGATGAGGAATTGCCCACGGAGTGCCTTATGTCATTGGAAAAGGCAAGACTTACCGTGCGTGACGGGAGGATCGGCATTCTTTATTGAGCATCGGCCATATATGTGAGGGTATCGTCCTTGAGTTGAAAATTCTTTGCGGCTATGGTGATGGATTCTTTTCCGTCCAGCAAATCACCGCTTGCTCTGATTTGTACAGATTTCTTTCCTGTGAGCTCCAATAGTGTTTTGGAAAGACAGACACAAGCAAGGCTAAGCTCAGCACCGGAAAGAAGCGATATATGCGAACTTAATACTACCAAAACCTTGTCCTGCACGAAATCCAGACTGTCTAATTTTGTGCCGGCGGGGAAGGGGGAGATACACTTTCCGGTGGTAGGACCGTTGAGATACATTTCTGTGATATAGATATAGTCTTCAGTGTGACCATAGCTTTCTCGCTGCTCTGATGAGATAACACTCTCGTCAATTCCCAATTCTATTTCTCGGGTGCGGTAGTAGAATGTGACCGGAGCTTTGATCTCTTTTTTCTTGTTTGTACAGCCAGTTAACGGAAATACCATCAACATAGCGAGAAGGGAGCATATAATTTTTTTCATTATGTACCCTCCTCTGTGTCAAATACGGGGAAACGGAGTGTGAATTTTGTTCCTTCTCCCACAACACTTTCCACACTAATCTCACCGTTGTTGCGTTTAACGATATTTCGGACGATGGATAGACCCAAACCACTACCGCCGGTGGATCGAGAACGGGCTTTATCGACACGGTAGAAACGCTCAAAAATATGACCCAGAGCATCCTCGGGAATACCCATACCGGTGTCCTGAATCTCCACAACAGCGGAATCGTTATCTCTGGACAGTGTAATGAAAAGGTTACCGCCTTTGCGGTTGTATTTTATGCCGTTTTCCGTAAGGTTAAAGATGACTTGATAGAGATCGTCTTCTGGAATTAGTATTGTGTTGTCAGCACTAAGGTCGGTGTGCACAGTGATTCCGTTTTCCTGTGCAGCAGGGGAGAGCATTCTGACAACTCGTTCCACAGTGGGGACGATATAGGTAATCTCGGCATCGTTTTCCTGCCGGGAATCGACTCGGGAAAGGGCTAGCAGTTTTTGAGACATTCTGTTAAGACGCTCTGCCTCGTTGCCAATATCACCGACAAATTCACGAACGGTATCGTTGTCCATATTGTTTTGCAATATGGAGTCTGACAAAAGTTTAATGGAAGCCAGTGGCGTTTTTAGCTCATGGGAAGCATCAGAAACGAACTGGTTTCTTTTGTTTTCTGATGTTTGTAAACGAGATATGAGGTCGTTGAATTCGTTGCTTAGCAGATTCAGTTCATCGTGACCGGACATAGTGATTTTGTGAGAATAGTCACCACCACGGACTGTGCGGATAGAGGACATGATTTTTTTCAGCCGTTGCGTATGCGCGTTGGAGAAAATAAGGGAGAACAGGATGACTGCGATTTCCAGGAACAGAGTAATGGTAAAAATGTTGCTTTGCAAAGTGGAGATCAAGCTGCCTTGTTCTGCGTCAAATTCTATTATATACACGCATCCGATCTGACTGCTGTAACTGACAATGGGCAGCGCTGCGCAGGAGCGCATCGTGCCGTCGTGATATGTCCAGTAGAATACTTTATTGCCTTCCAGGGCAGTTAGAATTTCGGGTAGAAGAAGATATTTTACATCATAACGAAGTTCCCGATGGGTGTCATAGATAATGGCGGCAGATGGGTCGGTGGCAATCAGACGAATTTCACGTTGATCGGTAATATCTGCCACGGCATTGTGGATGGTGTCGCTGTTTATTACCTCAAGATCGGCGATGTTACCGGCTGCGATGTGACAAAGTTCAAGCATAGCGGTCTTTTTGCTGTTGTAAAAAAGTCCCTGGCAGGCTTTTGCGCAGTAAATATTCAGCAGTAACAGCACAACGAAGGTAAGTAAAACATAGATGACAGAGTAGCGGAATTGGGCGCTTCGAAACTGTATGCTGGTTTTTTGATTATTTTTTGAAGTAATAGCCAACGCCCCATTTCGTCATAATGTATTGCGGGTTTGCCGGATCTTCCTCAAGCTTTTCACGCAGGCGGCGGATGTGGACATCCACCGTGCGAATATCGCTACGGTATTCATAGGCCCATATTGTATCTAGAAGCGCTTCTCTTGAGTAGACTCGGTTGGGGTTTCTCATCATAAATTCAATTACGTCAAATTCTTTAGCGGTCAGATCCGCCAGCACTCCGGAATGGTAGGCGTTTCTGGCGCTCAGATCCAGTGTGATTGCACCAATGGAAAGCTGTTCGGTTTCACCGGTCTGCTGTGCGGAGGATCGGCGCAACAGTGCACGAATACGTGCTTTCAATTCCAAAATGTTAAAGGGTTTGGTTAGGTAGTCATCTGCGCCCTGATCAAAGCCCATCAGCTTGTCCAGATCTTCGGTCTTTGCTGTCAGCAGGATTACCGGCACATTGGAAAATTCACGAATTCGGGCACAGGCGGTGAGACCGTCCATCTCCGGCATCATAATATCGAGAACGATCAAATCGGGATGCTCTGTCTGAGCGAGGCGCACAGCGTCCAAACCGCTGCTTCCGCAGATCACCTCATAACCGTCATTTTGAAGATTAAAACGGATTCCCTTAACCAACAATTCTTCGTCATCAACTACCAGAATTTTCATTTCGATTCTCCTGTCGTAATATAATCCATAATTTTTTTCATTGTACCGGGACCAATGCCGTGGACTTTTGTTAAATCGTTTATGCGCTTATAAGGACCGTGCTCCTCTCGATAGGAGACGATACGCTGAGAAAGAGCAGTACCAATACCAGGAAGTTCGTCCAACATAGCAGGGGTTGCGGTATTGATGTTAAACTTTCCATCATAGGAATAGTACGGTGTTTGTTCCTTGTAGACGCCCTGCGTATAGTAGCGGTAAATTGCAGTTGTGGCAACAGATAAAAAGAAGATGCCAGTAATCAAAAGGGTAAGGAATGTAGAAGCTTTTTTATTCATTATGAGCCTCCTGCATTGACGGGTGAAAGAAAAGCTGATATAATAACAAAACTTTAATATAAATATTATACACAATATATTTCTAAAGGACAAGTTATTTCTTCTTTTACAGAGGTAAAAATATGAATTTATCAAAATTTGTTTCTTATTTCCTTTGCCTGTCTTTGCTGTTTTCTGTGCCTTTTGCGGCTGGTGCAACACAGCTGGAAACGGAGGATAGTGCGGCGGTGTCCAGCGGTGCACACAGTATCGATGCTGCTGTGCCGTATTTGCAGCTGCAGCAACCGATAGAAAATGCAACGGCAGTGTTTCTTTATGAAACAGGTAGCGAGACACTGATGTATGCGCAGAATCCGGATATGAAGGTTTATCCTTCCAGTCTTGTTAAAATTATGACGGCATTGATCGCTGTGGAAAAGGCTGAGCCCACCACAATGATCACCGTGGATGCAAAAGTGCTGTCAGAAGTTCCTTCTGATGCTGTGTCGGTAGACCTTTTGGAAGGGGAACAGATCAGCTTAAATGATCTGATTTACTGTATGATGGTTGGATCTGCCAATGATGCTGCTTCAGTGATTGCTGCGCATATCAGCGGCAGTCAGAGTGCGTTTGTGGAAGAGATGAACCGTTATGCGGAGTCTTTGGGGTGCAATGCTACAAAATTTACAAACCCTCACGGTTTGCACGATCCGGAGCAGTACAGCACTGTTCGTGATTTGGCAAGAATATTGCAGGCAGCGGTTGCCAATGAAAAGTTTATGACCTATTTTTCTGCTGTCAACTATGTTGTTCCTGCCACTAACCTTTCTGAAAAGAGAGAGCTTTCTTCTACAAACTTCCTGCGGAATAATGAAGATATGGAGATCTATTATGATTCCCGTGTCACCGGCGGAAGAACCGGTATTTCTGATGATGGAACACGCTGCCTTGCGGCTTCTGCAGAAAGTGATGGACTTTCTCTGATCAGTGTTTTGATGGGTGCACAGTCCACCTTTGCGGACAACGGTAATACTTCTGTGTATGGAAGCTTTAAAGAAACCACAACGCTTATGGATGCTGTGTTCGGCGAATATCGATCTGCGCAAATTCTTTATGAAGGTCAGTCTCTTCGAAGATACACCGTTGCAAATGGAACTAACGATGTGGTTGCCGGATCAGATCGGGCAGTCACTACGATTCTGCCTGTAGATGCTGTAGTGGAGAAATTGGACTATCGGTACTACGATATCTCCCGTGAGCTTCAAGCACCGGTAAATAAGGGTGATGTGATCTCGAGGGTCGAGGTGTGGTATGGAAATATGTGCGTTGCCCAGGCAGACTTGCTGGCAATGAATTCTGTACCGTCGCTTGTACAAGAGGGACAGTCGAAAGAAAGTGGATCTAAGGGCGGTAAAGTGTTTCTTTCTGTGATGATCTGGATCGTTGTTGCGGCAGGTGTGACGGTTGGTGCCTTGTTTGTGCTGCGTAGACTGAACATTGCAGTAATAAAGAAAAAGGGTATTCGCTACCGCAGGAACCGCAGGAGGAGCCGATAAATGCAAATGTGGGAAGAATTGCAGAACACCTGCGCAAACTGTCATAAATGCGGCTTGAGTGAGACCCGTACCAATGTTGTGTTTGGGGTTGGACCACAGAATGCGGAGATAATGTTTATTGGAGAAGGCCCAGGACAGCAGGAGGATCTTCAGGGTGAGCCGTTTGTCGGTGCTGCCGGTAAATTGTTGGATGATATGCTGTCTATTGTCGATCTAGGAAGACATAACTGTTATATTGCCAATATTGTGAAATGTAGGCCACCCAATAATCGTGACCCTCAAGAGGAGGAACAGGAAGCCTGCATTGGATATTTACGCAATCAAGTTGCTTTGATTCGTCCTAAAATTATTGTTTGTCTGGGACGGATAGCAGCGAAGAAGATAATTGACCTTGATTACAAGATTACAAAAGATCACGGGAAGTGGGTGCGTCGTGGAGATATTTGGATGACTGCATTTTATCATCCCTCGGCACTTTTGCGAGACTTGAGCAAACGCCCGGATGCATTTGATGATCTTGTTTCTCTTCGCAGAAAAATGAGAGAATTGAAATTACGTGTATCTACATCGGAATAAAAAGCAAAAGTCGAGAGCTGATCGCTCTCGACTTTTTATTTATGATATTTTGTGCCTGCCTGAATGGCCTCTGCCCGATAAAGTTGCTCCAATACCATAATACGGGCCAAATGATGGGGAAATGTCATTGGACTCATGGAAAGCTTGAAATCGGCCATTGATTTTATCCGATCAGCTATACCGAAGGATGAACCGACCAAAAAACAGGCACAGCTTTTTCCACTTAGTTTTACGCTGGAAAGACGATCTGCAAGCTTCTCGGAGGAGATCAGCGATCCTTCCGGAGTCAGAACACAGAACCAGGCACCCTTTGGTATTTTGCTTATGATTTGTTCTGCTTCCTTTTCTAAACCCGCAGATATTTCAGCAGGTGAGGGAGCGTCCGGTAGCCGGACTTCCGGCAATTCTAAAAGCTTAAATCGACAAAAACCGTTTAGCCGCTTTTCGTATTCCGCAGCCGCAGACAAATAAAATTTTTCTTTTAGCTTGCCAACTGTAACCAATGTGATCTCAAACAATATTCTCACCTCTCGTTCAGTATATCACTGTGCGTTTAAAAAATCAAATTTTTTGAAAATATATAATGCCCGGCAAATCACCGGGCATCTTAGCTAAGGTTTCTTTAATTGAAGATATTTCTTTTGAGTAGCGATTCCGCCACGAATATGCCGTTGTGCTTTGTTTGTATCCAGCACAGCACGAACACTTGCGTACAATTGAAGGTCATAGTGCGGTAATTTTTGCGAAATGTCTTTATGTACTGTTGATTTGGAAATGCCGAAATGTCGGGCGGCGGATCTTACAGTGCCACCGGTTTCTATGATGTACACAGCCAGTTCGCAGGCTCTTTGCTTCGATGTGTCTGCCATATACTCCCTCCCTGGTGTGTCCTGCCATAAGGAGCTTATGCGTGAAATGTTTTCAATATGTGTTCTTGACAGGGCAAACAAATACTTGTAAAATAGAAAAAAAGCCTTAGGAGATATGAAATGTATCTATTTCACAACGATTATAATGAAGTATGTCACCCGGCGGTGCTGGAAAAAATCCTGTCCAACAAAGGAATTCAGATGCCCGGTTATGGTGAAGATTCCAACTGTCTTCGTGCGGCAGATATGATTAGGAAACTTTGCGGTGCTGAAGAAGCTGCCGTTCATTTTCTTGTTGGTGGAACACAATCCAATCTTGTTGTGACGACTGCTGCGTTGAGACCGCATCAAGCGATTCTCGGTGCAGCCAGCGCCCATGTGTTTGTTCATGAGACGGGAGCAATTGAGGCAACGGGACATAAAGTTGTAACGCTTCCTTCGTCCGACGGAAAGCTTACGGCGAATGCAATTCGTGCGGCAATGGTGGCACAGCAGCAGGACGAGACAAAAGAGCACAATGTGCAACTGAAAATGGTGTATATTTCCCAATCCACGGAGCTGGGAACCACATACCGCCTGGCTGAGCTGGAGGCTATCAGTGCAGTTTGTAAGGAATTTGACCTATACCTGTATATGGACGGTGCCCGTCTTGGCTACGCTTTGGAGGCTTACGACAATGATATTACGCTGAAGGATATTGCCCGCCTTTGCGATGTTTTCTACATTGGGGGAACAAAGGTCGGTGCGATGTTTGGTGAAGCAGTGGTAATCTTAAATCCTGCCATTGCAGAGGATTTCCGGTATATTGTCAAACAACGGGGTGCTATGCTGGCAAAGGGTTGGCTGCTGGGTCAGCAGTTTGAGGCACTGTTTGAGGATGGTCTGTACTTCAAAATCAGCAGATATGCCAACGCTTTGGCGGATCGTTTGAGAGAAACACTGGCATCTCTCGGTTATGCGCTCTATCTGCCGGGAACAACTAATCAAGTGTTTGCGGTACTGCCGAATGCGCTGCTTGACAAATTGTCTGAAGAATTTACTTTTATGTTGCAGGAAAAGATGAATGAAGATTGCAGTGCGGTACGGTTTTGCACCAGTTGGGCAACTACGGAAGAGAGTATTGATGCTCTTTGTGAGGCACTTAAAAATTTGTCTATCTGACGGGAGAAAACAGAATGCATATTGAAAAGAAGACCTTAAGAAATATATTTATCGGTGTTATCAGTTGCATTGTTCTATACTGGATATTGAATGAAACAGAGCGGGTAAAGATGGTTTTGTCTGTTGTCAAGGATGTGATTTCTCCTTTTGTGTTGGGTGCATCGCTTGCGTTTATTCTCAATGTGCCTATGCGAGCGATTGAAGGCGCCTTTGTTGGCATCAAGAAACTATTTTTTAGAAGACTTCTTGCTGTAATTCTAACGTTTCTGGCATTGCTGCTGGTTTTGACACTGGTGTTCTTACTGCTGATTCCGCAGATGACTGAGACGGTGCAATCTATCATTCCAAGGATTCAAACCTTTGCGCAAAACACCGGAACCACGGTGAAGAACTTCCTTGATAATAATCCTCAGGTTATGGAATGGGTTGCGCAATATACGGATATTGAAAATATGGATTGGACATCGTTGGCGCAGAAAGCAGCTTCAATGTTGGGCAACAGCGTTTCTCAGATTTGGGGAAGAACTATTTCAGCCATCGGCAGCATTACAGGTGCGTTGGTTGAATTTGTGATTGCGATTGTGTTTTCGATTTATTGCTTGTTTTCTAAGGAGACGCTTTCAAGACAGGGAAGAAAATTGGTGTACGCATTTTTGCCGGAACATTTTGCTGACGATACGATTCGTGTATGCAGATTGACAAATTCAACTTTCTCCAATTTTTTGTCTGGGCAGTGCATTGAGGTTTGTATTTTAGGGTGCCTCTTTGCGGTTTCTATGGCAATCTTCCGGATGCCCTATATCCCGTTGGTCAGTGTTCTTGTAGCCGTAACTGCCTTTATTCCTGTGGTGGGTGCGTGGGCTGGTTGTATCCTGGGTGCGTTCTTCATTCTTGTGGCAAATCCTATCCAGGCTGTCTGGTTTGTGATTATGTTTGTAGTGCTCCAGCAAATCGAAAACAATCTGATTTACCCCAGAGTTGTGGGCACATCTATCGGACTGCCGGGAATGTGGGTGCTGGTAGCTGTTGCTGTTGGTGGCGAGTTTATGGGTGTTGCTGGTATGTTCCTTATGATCCCGATCTCTTCAGTGATCTATGCATTACTTCGTGAGCGTACCCACAAGTGCCTTGGAGAGAAGGGGATCGATCCTGAAAAGCTGAAGGAGCAGCCTCCTGTGCTTCGGTCAAAGCTGAAGGAAAAACGCGAAAAGAAAAACAAGAAGAAAAATATAGAAGAGAATATTCAAGAGAACGAAAAATAAAAAATGAGAAAACAATGCCACCGGTTTCGGTGGCATTGTTTATCAAGTGACTGAATGCGGCAATTCAAAAAATGCAGATGAACGAAACGGTGGACACCGTGGATATTTTAAACTGAAGTAGTTGCAGGAACTGTTTCTTGGACGGTTCCTGCAATTGCTGTTATATGGAGCGTTTTCTTTCGACGGGATTAGACAAAAAACTTGTATTTTGCTCTAATGTGTTGTATAATACAACAAATAAACTGGGCGCATAATGCTTGTTGCTCGTGTATCAATAAAGGAGTTCGTTAAATGGGGGGTTTTGTGATATTGGCGGATGTTACCTGTGATCTGTCGCAGGAGATCCGGGATAGGTTTGGAATTCAGGATTATATTCAAGGGCACGTTCATCTCAGCGATGGCAGAGATTTCAAAACCACGTTGGATTGGTCTAAGATCAGTCGTGATGAGTTTTATAAGGCACTTTCCAACAAAAAGATTGAGGTGAGTACTGCGCCTGCGAGCCCGGAGGAATACTATCTGGCATTTAAGGGATATGCACAGAAAGGAATCGCAGTGCTCAGTATGTCTATCTCTTCGGAGATCAGCTCTACATACAACGTTGCGGTAGCAGCTGCAGACCGGGTAAAGACAGAATATCCCGAATGCAGGATCTATTGCTTTGATTCTTACAAAATGTCGGGTGCTTTCGGGTTGCTTGTGATCTATGCACATATGCTTAAAAATCAAGGAATGGACTTTGATTCAGTTGTGGATTGGTTGGAAAACAATAAGCACAGAGTGCATCAAATGGGTCCAATTGATGATCTGATCTTTGTGGCACGTCGTGGCAGAATTACAATGGGCAAGGCGATTATGGGTAACTTTGCCGGAGTAAAGCCTATGGGTGATTGCTCTCGTGAAGGATACGTATCTGTGCTGGCAAAAGTGAAGGGTATCAATAAGGCATTGGATGTGACACTGCGATACCTTCAACAGGCAGCGGTGGAGCTACAGGATCAGTATATTTTGATATCGCACAGCAACCGTGCTGAATATGCAGAGAAACTCAGAACAATGATCGATGAGTCGTGCAATGTTAAGCAGATATTTGTGAGCGATGTTTTTTCCGGGTGCGGCACAAATATTGGACCTGGTATGGTTGCTGTTTATTTCCTGGGAAAAGAAATATCTGAAGGTCTGACGGAAGAGAAATGCATTATGACACGGGTGCTGAACGGGTGAACATATGGAAAAGAGAATTGATGGTATAGCGTTCAGAAATATGGTGGACTATGCCGTACGCAATCTGAATAAGCACGTCAAGATCGTAAATCAGCTGAATGTATTTCCTGTTCCGGATGGAGATACGGGAACCAATATGGTAACTACCATTCATAAAGCACTTATGGCAGTGGAGGAGTCTGTTGTGGACCTGCCGTCAATCGCCAAGAAGTTTGCGCGTTCTGTGGTTTTTGAAGCAAGAGGCAATTCCGGTGTGATCGTCTCGCAGTTTCTAAAGGGTGTTGCAGAACGGTTCTACGATGTTGATGTGGTAGACGGGGCGTTGTTTATAGAAGCTTTGGAGAAGGGTGTAGCTTATGCGTATTCCTCGGTAGCAACACCGGTGGAAGGTACTATGCTGACAGTCCTTAAAGATGCAACGCTGGCGGTAAAACGGGAGTTTGATCCTGAGCAAACCGTTGAGCAGATCGTAGATGCTTTTGTTGTTCACGCTAAAGTTTCTTTGGATAATACTCCGGAGCTACTTGCTGTACTGAAGGAAACCGGTGTCGTGGATAGTGGCGGTGCCGGTGTTGTCTACCTTTTTGAGGGAATGAAGAAGTACCTTGATAATGAGACTCTGGAAAGCTTTGACGAGGACGTAGGCGACCAGTGCGCTATAGATTATGAAGCATTCAACAGAAGCAGTACCTTCCAATATGGTTATTGCACAGAGTTGCTGCTGCAGCTTTTGGATGCAAAGGAAAACTTTGATTTAAAAATCTTCAAAAGTGAGATTTCTCAGTTGGGAGATTCTTTGGTGATCTCTTGCGACAATGACAAGGTGCGTGTTCATATTCATACCAAGCAGCCGGAGATGGTGTTTGCGCTTTGCCATAGGTATGGCGAGTTTCTGTCGGTTAAGGTAGAGAATATGACTGTTCAGCATACTGAGCAGACAAAGCGGATTTTATGTTCAAACGCAAAATCCAGCGGTGCATTTTCTGTTGTGGCTGTTGCTTATGATACGGCGATTCAAAAGCTGTTTGTAGAAATGGGTGCGGATGTTGTGATCTGCTGTGATGAAAATGTTTCTACAAAAGATTATTTGGATGCTTTCGAAAT
Organism: Faecousia sp.; assembly: GCA_045651005.1. Taxonomy (GTDB): domain Bacteria; phylum Bacillota; class Clostridia; order Oscillospirales; family Oscillospiraceae; genus Faecousia. The sequence continues at coordinate 60,988 of JAZRRS010000006.1, read as the reverse complement.
GAGTGAAGCGGAGCACATTTTCGTATTTCCTAATAGTTCAGATGCGATTCTTTCTGCAGTGCAGGCAAAGAAACTTTACCAGAAGGCAAAAGTGACTGTGCTGAATAGCCGCACTATTGCGGAGTGCTATGCAGCACTGCCGGCTATCGATTTTGATGAAGCGGATATAGAAAAGGCGACGGATGATATTACGGAGATTATCAACAATCTCTATGTGGTTTCCATCGCCAAAAGAGACAAAGGCATTCGTTATGTGGATAAGGAGATCAATTGCGATGAATACTATTCCTTCTCAGGTAAGGAACTGATCGCCATCAGCAAAAGTCTTGGGGTAACGGCGATCAAGACCATTGCCAAAGTGCTGAAACAGCATGATAAAGAGATCATAACCATATTCCACAAAAAGCATATTAAAGAAGAAGAGATCGCGCACATTATTGAGGCAGCAGGGGAGTTCGGCGTATGTGCGGAATTTTTCAGTGTTCCCACAGACAGCCTTCCTTGCGAGCTGACAATTTCCTTTGAATAAAGAATAAGGGGTATCCAAATGAAGAAATTAACAAAGAAGAGTAGCATAGTCTTGTATGGCTGTTCTGGCTTGGGTGTAAATATGCTCAATATGATCGTAGGCTCCTATCTGTGCAGTGCCCTTCTGGTGGGTGGCTTCGAGAAAAATGTTGCACAGTGGACATATCTGAATAAGGACCTGGTTGTTGCAGGACTCTGGGCAACGTTGATTCTAGTGGCAAAAATCATTGACGGTATTATCGATCTGCCCCTGTCCCACTTTGTTGATAATTTGAAAACTAAATTTGGTAAGAGAAAGACCGGATTGGTCATCGGATTTGTGCCTATGGCAATTGCATATGTGCTGTTTTTGTTCCCCTTGGATACAGAAGCAACACTTCTTAATACCATTTGGTTTGCAGGTCTTTTGATGATCTTCTACGCTTTCTACACCTTGACGATGTTGACCTACTACGCCACCTTTGCAGAGGTTACGGAAAAGCAGTCGGATGTGGTACTGTTGTCCAATACAAAATCTGTTTGCGATGTGGTATATTTCAGCCTGAGCTTTGCGTTGGTTCCTGTTTTTGTCAGCATGGGTGTCAATATCCGTATGGTTGCGTTGATCTTTATGCCCCTGTCCCTGACGATGTTGATTCCTATGTTCCTGTTGAAGGAGTCGGATAGGGCAGAGGAAGAGAATGCGGTATCTACGCCCAGAACCACATTGCTGGGCTCGATCAAGTTTGCTTTCCGGGATCGCCCCTATATTTTGTGGCTCTGCATCCTGTTTGTGATGAACATCGGTTTGCAGCTGTTTTTGAGCGGTATCAATGAGTTCTTCTCTACTATGGGGTTGAATATGACCTTCATTATGGCATCCTGCTTTGCACCTGTACCGCTGACTATTCTGCTCTATAACAAAATTATTCTGAAAAAAGGTCTTGGCTTCTCTTATCGCTATATTCTTTTGGTGTTTTCTGCTTCTATGTCATTGATGGCAATTTGCAATCTGATTCCGGATCAGTTTAAATTTCCTTATGCCATTATGTGTAGTTTGATCGCTTCCTTCTCAATTGGTTCTTTCTTTGCGGTTACATATACCGTACCGTCACAGTGTGCGGCGAACCGGGAGGATGGCGGAGAAAGCGCATCCTCGATGTACTTTGCCATTCAAGGCCTGTTTGAAGGAGCGTCTGCGGGTTTGGCTTCCGGAGTTGTGCTGGTGTTCCTGAAACAATATAAGGGTGGTGTGCTGGTTCCATTCCTCACACTGATTGTGGCACTTTGTTGTATGGCAGCATTTTTCCTTTCCTTCCTGCTGCCCAAAAATATTTCCCAGATTGGTAAAAAAGAGCAATGAATATCATTTATGAATTTTTTAGATGGTTTGGTGTGATTACCGGCTACCCCTTCAAGTGGCTTTATTTCAAAAATAAGTATTATTATGAAAATGATAAAGCCACAAGAAAGATCAAAGGTGGCGCACTGATCATATCCAATCACTTTAATCCTTTGGATTATGTGATGAATGTGTTTGTGTTCTTTCCCCGCAAGCTGTATGTGGTTGCGTCTGAACACGCATTTAAAAATGCGCCTCTTCGGTTTGGTATGAAGTTTTGGGGTGGCATTGAGGCCAACAGAGATACCAAAAGTATGAGCTTTGTGACCAAGAGCATCCGTGTGCTGAAGAAGGGTAATCTTGTGCAGATATATCCCGAAGGCCATAACACCGATGATGGTACGATTAAGGAGTTTTACCCCAGCTATCTTGTGATCGCTCAAAAGGCGGATGTTCCCATTGTGCCTGTGATCACGGATGGTGGTTACGGAATTTTTAAAAGGGTACATTTGATGATCGGTGAACCGATTATGCTTTCTGAGTATTTTTCTGGAAGGAAAATGACAAGAGAGGATATTGACAGACTAAATGATATTGTCCGCAACAAGGTTCTTGGGCTTCGTGAGGAGTTGGACCGGCGTGTGAAGGCAGAAATGGAGAAAGGCAATCGATGAACTGGGAAATTGCTGCGGTTGTTATGGGCGCACTGGCACTGTCCGGTGTTGGCTTTTACCTTTTTGTTATGGTTTATGCCTCCCACCGCATTTACATTGAGACACTGAAACGCAGAAACAAGGATATGTGGGGCAGGGAAGTGTCCAGCGATGATCCTCGTGCACTGAAAATGAATGAAGAGGGTCTTGTGTGGCAACGTGAGCACGACAGCTATAAAAAAGAAGTACATATCGCTAATAAGGGTCTGAATTTGTATGGTGAGTACTATGATTTAGGATTTGACAAAACGGTGATCATTCTCTCCGGAAGAACCGAAAGTTTGTGCTACGGTTACTACTTTGCAAAACCCTATGCAGAATCCTACTTCAATGTGCTGGTTATTGATCCCAGAGCTCACGGCCTCAGTGATGGTGAATATAATACAGTGGGTTTTGAAGAAAGTGAAGATGCGTTGGCGTGGGCAAAATTTATTCACGAAGATTTCGGCATCCAAACGATCATTTTCCACGGAATCTGCATCGGTGCAGCCGGCGGTATGCTGGCAAGCACCTCAGACCGTTGCCCAGAGTATATTAAGGGGCTGGTTACAGAGGGAATGTTTCCCAATTTTGGAGAATCTGTGAGAAATCACCTGATCGAGCGAAAAAAGGATTTCTTCTTGCTGTTGCAGTGTGTTGACTTTTGGATGAAGCATTATACCGGTCACTCTATGAAAAAAGGTCCGGTGGATGTGATCCATAAGCTGAATAAGCCGTTGCTGATGCTCCAAAGTGTTGAGGATCGATATTCCACAGTGGAAAATGCAAAAAAGATGTTTGCTATGTGTACTGTGGATGAGAAACAGCTGGTGCTGTTTGCGGAAGGAGACCACTCAATGCTTCGCATTACAGATACGGAGAAATACGATACGTCCATAAAGGAATTTTTAAAAAGAAACTATTCAGCTTGTGTAAAAGCTGAATGAATATTAACAGGAGGTATTTACAATGGAAAATAACAACTATGAGCAGAACGATCAGATCCTGCAGAATGATCAGGAAAGAGCACCGTTGCCTACCTACGAATACGTACCTCAAGCTCCTGTTTATGAGCTGGGATATCAGCAAGCCTATCCTCAGCAGAACAACGCATATATTGAATCCGTTGTCAGCTCCGGTTTCGGTAAATCCTTGGCTGCTGCCATTATGGCTTGGTATCCTGTTACATCTATTATTGCCATTATCCTTGGCAGTAGTGGCTTAAACTGTGTAAAGCAGGCAGAACAGATTGCGGCACAGTATGGCATCAGTGCCGGAGGCAAGAATATTGCAGCCAAGGTGCTGGGTAAGGTGGGAATGATCGGTGGCATTGTTATGACTGCTTTTTGGGCATTTTACATTTTGTATTTTATCTTCATTTTTGCAATGATTGGCGCTTATTGATTATTGAAGGTGTGTGAGCGGTAATGAGTGTTATGAGCGATTTTTCCGGTTGGCTTTCTCAGAACGGATTGACAGAGGCGTTTACAACCGGTGCTGGAGATACCTTGTATACCAATGTGGAAAAGCTGTTTGGTGTTTTGAAAAAAGCGAATCAATACGGCGTTGCTTCTTTTTATCTGGATAATATCGTAGGCTTTCAGACCTTTGATGACGAGCATATTGTTGCAGCTTGGGATGGCGTGGGAGTGTGGCGCTATTTTGGAAGAAATACCAACTATTCCACCAATGAGGTCTATATGATGCTATATCTCAAGAACCAACAGCCCTTGAAGCTGCAGCTTTTTAGAGGAACTCACGGAAATATCCGACGTGATTCCATCGAGCATATGAGACTGTTTGATTATGCTTGTCAGATGTCGGAATATTTCTACAATCTGGTTAATGCTTTGCGGAAATAACAAAAGAGAAGTCACCTCTTGTTGAGGTGACTGCTCTTTTGTTGAATTATAATGAAATTTTGATGCGACGGCAACTGCACGACAAATTAAAATCTACTGCTTTATTTTTATATCAAATGATGGTTTCCCAGTCGATTTCTTCATTCTTGTAAAAATATTTTTTGTCGTGTTCACCGGCTTCTCTGAGAACGCGACACGGATTTCCTACTGCAACTACATTGTCAGGAATATCTTTTGTAACAACACTGCCTGCGCCGATCACTGTATTTTTTCCGATATGAACACCCGGTACTACAATTACGCCCGCGCCAATCCAAGTATTTTCTCCAATATGAATATCCTTGTTATATTGTAAACCCTTTGCCCTTAATGTCGGATCAATTGGATGATTTGCTGTAGCAAGGGTGACGTTTGGCCCAAACATAACCTTATCACCGATATATACATGCCCGTCATCCACTATAGTGAGATTGGAGTTTGCATAAATTTCGCTTCCAAAATGAATGTTGTGACCGCCCCAGTTTGCGTGGAAGGGCAATTCAATGTAACAATTATCACCGCATTCCGCAAACATTTCCTTCATATATTTCATTTTCTCCGAACGCTGAGAAGGTTTTAGAAGGTTGAATTCCCATAGCTTGTCTTGATATGGTACTTGTTCATGCATAATTTCTTCATCATTTGGGTTATATATAAGACCTTTTACCATTTTTTCGTATTCTGTCATATTTGCACCTCGTCAAATTCTAGCTTATCATACTGATTCCAATGTATTTTATCACTGTGTGCGATATTTTTCAATGACAATAAAACTATTCTATGTATTGGAACGACATAAGCCCTTGCGTCCAAGGCTTTGCGAATATAGAACAAGCACGATGGTTTTGTATCAAAACCATCGTGCTAATATGGTGGAGCAGGTGTCGTCATAGACGAACACCCCTCCTTTCCTTCATTTTCGCCTTCAAAAGCTTCTTCAATCTCGTCAAGCGGGATATTGTCGATGCTCAAAGGCTTCTTGCTTGCGTTGATGATCAACGTGAAATGGTCATCGTACAGATAAACCGAGTGTACGAAGATGTTGATAAGTGCTCTGCGCTTGTTGACGTCATCCATCGGCATTTCGCAGATAAAATCGAGGAAAGCGTATATCTGCGCTTCGGTCAGACAAATCTTCTTGTTATTCTCAATAGCGAGCTGCGCCTCCAATTCTGCTTTCTCGGCTTGGCGTCGATTAAGGCGTTCGGTCAACATATCCACCGCTTGTCCTTGCTCAATGCCTTTCCAAAGGTTCTCAATAGCGGCATCAACTTCTTTGATCGCTTTCTTTAGTTCCTTTATTGAAAGGTTGTCGGGACTCTTGTTACATTCCTCCGCAACCCGTTTGGCAATATAGCGTATCTTATCGTTGGTGAGCATTTGCAGACACACCTCGATTACGCGGTTTTCGATATACTCTTTTCCAACGACCTTCTTGTCGCATTTGTTTTTGCGAGAGTTTTTGCATTTATAATAATGGTACTGTCTGCCCGACTTGCCCGTGCCACCGTAGCCGACCATCATTTCCTTGCAATGACCGCAGAAAAGCTTAGTTGTCAAAAGGTATTCGTTTTCGCCGCGAGTCCGCGCGGGTGCGGATTTGTTCTTGTTCATAAGTGCTTGTACCCGATAGAATAAGTCGTCGTCCATAATACGCGGCATTCCACCGGGCGTTTCAACTCCTTTGTATAAATATATGCCGATATAGCGTTTGTTTTTGAGAAGATGGCTAAGGCTGTTGTAGGTAAACTCGTTACCGATTGAGGTTTTGACCTTTCTGCGTTGCAAGTCCTTGACGATTTCGGCTTTGGTTTCACCGCTTGCATATCGCTCGTAGATCTCGCGGACGATTGCCGCTTCTTCTTCGTCAACCGAAAAGGTGCGGTCTTTATTTACCTTATACCCAAGTCCGGGATTGCTGCCGTTGGATAGGCATTTTTCAGCATTGATCGCCATACCTCGATTGATCTTCTGCGCAAGCTCCACGGAATAGTATTCCGCCATACTTTCAAGAACGCCCTCAATAAGAATACCCGAAGCATCGTCCGAGATATTCTCCTTGGCGGACATCACTCGGACGCCGTTCTTCTTGAGCTTGGCTTTGTAGATTGCGCTGTCGTAACGGTTACGGGCAAAGCGGTCAAGCTGATAGACAAGCACACCCTCAAAGGTATGCTTGTCGCTATCCGCGATCATTCTTTGGAAATCGGCGCGGTTATCAAACTTACCGCTTTGCGCGCGGTCGATATATTCACCCACAATGGTGTAATTGTGAGATTCGGCATATTCGTAACAGACCTTTAACTGACCTTCAATGGATTGCTCGGTCTGACTATGGCTTGAAAATCGAGCGTATATTACTACGTTCATTGTAATACCTCCTATTCGTCCTAATATAATTATACTTATTTATCGTGAGAAGTCGATTGTACCGATACGGAAACACCCGACGTGGGTACGTCGGGTGTCCTTTCATCGTATTCGGGGTGCTTAGCGAGCCACTTTTCAAAGTAGGCTTTACCCTCGTCGCTGTCGTAAAACGCGCGGATCTCGGGCACTAAAGCTTTGGCAAAGGAATTGAGCAATTCTTCGGGGAGTGCAACGTTGATCTTTTGGCGTTTGGTCATAGGCTGTCCTCCTTATAAGCTTCGCTCTTTTTTGCGCTGAAGGACTTTGTAGTAATGCTCGCAGGCTTTGAGCACAAAGTCCTCGGTTTGCTTGGCGTTGCCTTTGGGGATATACTTTCGGATGCGCTCCATCGGCACTTTGAACATCTCCTTCTGATTTGCCTTTTCCTCGCTCATAATCTCGGCAATGAGCTCGGGAGTCAAGCCTTGCTCATAGCTGATTTTCTTGAAGCGGCAAGCCTGCGAAAGCGACGGAGTGCAATCGTTGATCTCCATCTGCTCCAAGAGGTCGTATTGCTCTTGCTCGTCGAGATAGGAAAGCTCCACGGCGGGAGTAAAGGAAATGCGCCCCTCGTCCACGTATTCAAGGATTTCGGGAATAAGATTTGTAAGGCGGATATAACGCTGAACTTGTCTTGCGCTTTCATTGCTATCGACGGCAATTTGCTCGTCGGTTCTCAACTTCGCGCCAACTTGGCACGAAGTTAAATCAGACCTCCAACCTTGATGCGCCATTGCATCGGCTTTCATCTTGTAAGCAAAGGCTTTCTCGCTCGGCAGAATATGCTCGCGGTGGAGGTTGCTATCCACCAAAACGATTGCCGCCGCGTCACGGTCGAGAGAAACGATTAAGGCAGGGACCTCTTTGATCCCTGCCTTTTGGCTTGCCATAACCCGTCTGTGACCGGATATGATCTCGTATTCATCTTCGGTATTCTCCTTAGGGCGAACGATAATGGGTGATAGAACGCCGTGCTCGCGAATACTCTCGGAAAGGCGCTCCATTTCTTCGTTGTCCTGCACCTTGTAAGGGTGGTTTTCAAATGCGTGTAATTTCTCAATCAATATATTTTTCGTGTTTTTCATATCATTTTACCTCGTTCTTGTTTTTTCTTTCTTTTGGATAAGTCCATTGTTCTTTAGTTCAATCTCTCGCTCGGCATCAAGCAATTCCTTTATACGCGGAATGTGCTGTTCGATGCGCAGAGAAATCTTTAGTTGCTTGCGCAAGGGCATCATTTTCTTGGTCAGCTCCTTGCATTGTTCTTTTAGCGACGCTTCTTCCTCGGGCGTTTTCACGCGGCGAATCCGCAAGCGCAATTCATAGCGTTTCTGCTCCAACTCGGCAATTTGAGCCGCCTTATTCTGCTGAAATGACAAAAGCTCCTGCGGCGACTCGATATAATGGTCGCGCAAGAGCCAATATTCTTCCATATATTTGTCGGCTTTCGATGCCTCGGTTCGTATCATCGGAGATACGGGGCGGCTATCCGCCTCCTGCACGTTGTTACCCGTGCAGATCTTAAATAACTCCACGATAAGAGCAAATACGAGCTGAAGCCCGTCCATCTGCTCCGCTTCTTGCATATAGCGTTCAAAATCAAGCAGCGGCTTTCGCTTCATTTTCGGCGGTCGGTATTTGATCTGCTCCATTCGATCGTGATTCCAACGAAAACGCTTAAAGAGATTTTCTTTCGTATATTTCTCATTCAAGCTACTAAGACGAACGGAGCGCGACCACCCCGATGAAATAACAGAGGGATGCTCGTAATTGAAATCTCGCGTGAAGGTGTATCCAAGCGCTTTGAGAAATGCTACAAACTCAATATGGTTAATGCATTGTGATAATGCTTCTTCTACATCGCGTCGCAGCATTTCTCGATGGGTAACGTGACCTGCCTTCTGCGCCCAATACGCCTTCTTGTTGCTATAAAATTTGTGGCTCTCTATAACCGATTTGCTTCGCTCGGCACATATCTCGTCGGAGATTTTTCTAAGCTCCAAACGGTCGCCAATACTGTTGCGGAATTTCTTCCCGTCTGTAAAGGAAACGCTATTGATTACGAAATGGTTGTGAATATTATCGGTATTGAGATGCGTGGTGACGACCACTTGGTATTTTGCGCCCCACATCATTCGAGCGGTTTCCACGCCGATCTGATGCGCTTCTTCGGGTGTGACCTCTCCCTCGGCAAAGCTTTGGTATCCGTGATAGGCGATATTCTTTCCGCGCTCACCGTAACGGCGCTTGACGGCGATCATTTCGTGATAGGCATTGTGCTTGGAGCAGTTGATACCCGTAACAAATGCCGTGTGGTCGGTTTTAGAGTTATTCTCTACATAGCGAATCGCCGCATATAAGTCCTCGTCAAGATATTCCTTGGCGGTGGTCTTGTCGGGATTGTTCGCATAGTCGATAACCTCTTTCAACCGTCCTTTGACGGGCCAGAATCCTGTGGTTGCCATTTACGCATATTCTCCTTTCTCGGCGCAATCAATGTGTCGGATATATCCCTTAGTAATGCGAGCGCCGCCGCGTTGACCTCTGCGGAGAACGGTGGCTCGATGAGTACGTCCAATTTCTCGCAGAAAGCAAAAAGAACGTCAGGCGGAACCGATCTCGGCTCAAATCCCAACGCTCTCTGACGGATATATTCTGTTGTGCTTAGCCCGCAATTTTCGGCTATGGAGTTGATACGTTCCTTTTCCTTTTTCGTTACGCGGGCAACGATTCTAATATCTTCTTTTTTCATAAAACCATCCTTTCATTCGGGGTATTAGGGGCATCCCCTAAAATCTCTGCCACAAAAGCCTTGTGGCGGGGCGACGTTTGGCACACAAACGTCCTGCTTGTTACGGTGTAAGACACTCGTATCTCCATATCTTTCGAAGATAAGAGCTGCCGTTCTTCGTTCTCTCGTATTCGTTTCATATCATAATTTTCTCCTAAAATTACATAATGCCAAAGTGATGCCGCCACTTGTTTTGGAATAACAAAAAGCGGCATCACAATAATGCCACTCACAGAAACATATCGAGAGAATCCATAAGGGTGTTTTCGTCCTCGGATATTTCCTCGGTAGGTTTGTCCGCTACCGCTTGCGCGACGGATATATCCTTTAGGCACTCTCTGATGGTTTCCCGTATCATCTTTTCCAAATTGCCATCCGTTTCAAAGTAAGCGTTTATCGCAGAGATAATAGCCTTGTTTTTTGAGTCGGGCGCGGATTGCAGATACTCCCAAGCCTTGCGGTCTGCTTCATTATCTAAATTGAAGCGCAGGCTGAACCGCTTTGTCATACGCGACCACCGCCACGGAGGAGCTGCATCTCAAGCATTCGCTCGTATCCCTTTGCGGTCGCGCAAATATCGTCGTTGACGGTTACGCGGCTTTCGTCGTAATCGGCAAAGTTACGGATAAGGCAACCGCCACCGCCCACAAAGTAGAGCTTCATCAGCTTGGGATCGTATTCGTGCTCGCGCAGACGGCGAAAGATGCCCGCCGTGTATGCCTTGGCGGTCTTTACAACCGTTTCAAGATACGCGCCGTCAATATCTGCCGTGCCTTTCTTCAAGATTTCCGTAATGATAGCATCGTCAAGGCTCGCGTGGTGTACCTTCATCATTTCTTCTCGGATGAGAAGCGCACATTGGTGAGTGCCGTATTTCTCGGTAAACATCCTCTGCGCATCGGGCTTCTTATTGACGATGCGAAGCAGGTTCATCGTACCGTTTCCAATATCGCAAAGCATCGTAACGCCCATAAAGCTCGGAAGATTGTTGACGATGGCGGCGAACCCCTGCGGGTAAACCTCTGCACCTACGATATTGACGCGGTATTCCACCTCGCGGAAGGTAAATACCACTTCGCTATTTTGAAGCAGATAGTTCTTAAAATCGGTTTTCTGCTCACTTACCCAAGTAAGAGGCAGACCTGCCGCAATATAGACGTCGGCTTCGGTGATACGCTCTCTCCAAAGCTCCCGCGCAATCGCGGCAAGGGTGAGGACGTAATAATCCTCGTCGTTGAATTTGTCGGCTTTGAATTCCTTGTGCCCGACGCCGATGGAATAATACTTTCCGTTCCATACGAGCAGGTCAGATACAAAGGTGGGTTCGGCATCACTTTTTACAACGCCCGTGGGAAAACAGCAGTTTGCCGTTTTCATATTACCGTAGCCGTGGTCGATACCAATGAGATAGGTTTGATTCATTTTCTTCATACTTGCATTTCTCCTTTTTACTGTTTGTTGTTTTGTTTTTGGATTTCTTCGTGTAGTTCTTTGTCCGCAGGCAGTACCGCATTTTTGAAATAATTGCAGTAGATGCCGTACACGGAAATGAGTTGCACACAGCGGTGTGCCTCTCCGTCGTTAAGCAGAACGCAGTTGCCGTCTTGGTCACAGTTCGCGCATAACTCTAACACAAGGCGGTTGACTCTCTCCGCTTGCCTTGGGGTGATTTTTAGCATAGCTTTTCCTCCTTTTTCTTGAATTTGATAACGTAATTTCCACGCACTTTTTTGAATTTGTGGGGGCAGTTATCAAATAACTGTATATTGACTTTGTGGAGGAATTGTGATATAATGAAACCACTCTCTATCAAAGGAGAACCGTATGAAAAACAAAAAATATATCATCCCCGAAATATCGGCGCAAAGTATCCTTGCTTCAGCGCGACGGACGGGTGACGGTTATAGCTTTTATTTTGACACCACCGATCCCTCAAAGGAATATTTGGTGGAAAGAACCTTACAGGATGATTGCCCGATCTTCTATCAAGCGATGCTTGTTTTAGGAAAGAAACCCGACAGTTCGGTTTTATCCGATGCACTCAGCGACGTATTCCTTTATATCGACTTTTCGGGTATCTTTGACCGAAAGCCCGTGGGCAGAGTGTTGGAACAACAAAAAATTGCCGAGTATATGTTCCGCCCCGATGGTATCAGAATCCATTTTGGCAACTTGAACGATAGATATATTGCGTTTGAACGCTCGGCTTCAATGAGCCGCGAGAACCGCCTCGCTTTCGTGCGCGCCGACGTGTACGAGCCGCTTCGTGAGCGTATGATGCTCGGTATGAATATCGGAGATTGCCAACTCAGCAAGCTCTATGCCTATAACGCGCTGCTTTTCACAAGCGGAACAAGATATAGCAATACGAGCATTCTTTCGGATAAGAAAATCATCGTTATCAAAAATCCTCAAACCACTATCGAGAACGTAAACGTTATCACCGTAGAGGACGACGGCACGGATAACCCGATGCGCAAATATTCCCGCGTGGAGAAAACTACGGATATTACGATTACCGAGTTTGACGGCGAGGGCTTTATTTCGCCACGCCTTGCCGAAGCACTTGGGCGCGAGCATAATTCTTTTCAGATCCGTATGCCGTATATCAAGGGCGTTGTGCACAAGGTGGATTTTGCAGGTTTATTCAACGAGCTTGGCGTTCCGTATATCGTGGATATGTGGGGTGAGCGACACGATCCCACCGACGTTGATATTATCTTGACCGACAGTATGTTCAAAGGTCGTAAGTGGATGGAAAGCAACAATCTCACTTGGGGAGAATATCTTGACCGTTGTGCAAAGTACGGTCACGCGCTTTACGTATCGGGCAAAGATAAGCTTGGCGCACAGGATACCACCGAGTTGAACTATCAGTTCTTGAACACTCTCTCCATCACCGATGAGGAATTTCGCCCGAAAAATCTGCCTCTCGGTTGGTATGACTCTCCCGAGTATAACAGTTCTAATTGGATTACCAAAACCACCGAGGTTGCCTATTACCGCCTTGTTGCCGACAACGGTGCGCGCCGCAAATACTTCCTTGATGACTTGGAGGACGTGGAGATAGCCACCGAACGCCGTCAGTATCGCGCGGAGCTGATTGCCAAGAACGCTATGTTCATCGACGAGCCGATATTTGCAAAAGAGCTATCCGACCGCGCCGAGAATATCCTATCCAAGTACGCGGTAGGAAAGCTCTTGGTCACGGGAGATAACCGCTATCTCTCCGATGACCTTTTGCGCTTGATCGCAGTTATCGCAAAAGATTCCCAAAAAGAAAAAGGCGAAGATATTTACCGCCGCCTTGAGAAAGAATTTATATGTGGAAACGAGATATACGCTCCACTACCGCACTATGCCGAGAATGAATTTTATACCGTGCTCCGAAGTCCTCATATCGCAAGAAACGAAGAAGCGCTTGTGAAACCGTTGAAGCCGGGTGCGCTTCGTGAGAAATACTTTTCACACCTCGGCTACGTGATAATGGTTGACTCCCGTTCGCTCATTCCTGAACGCCTTGGTGGTGCAGACTTTGACGGAGATATGGTCAAAACCATTGCCGATCCGCTTATCAACAAATGTGTTATTCGTAGTAGTACCGAGCTGCCTCTTTTGAAAATACCTACCGCAGAGCCGCTGATCTCGGATGCGAACGATTGGTATGCCCGATTTGTCACCGTGAGAAATACCTTTTCCTCCCGCGTCGGTCAGATCAGTAACGCCGCCCTTAATCGCGGTGTACTTGCTTACGATGAAAATACAACGAGCGAGGACAAGGTGCATTACAACCAAGCCGTGGAAACTCTCGCCATTCTTACGGGACTTGAAATCGACTCTGCCAAAAGCGGCATCAAGCCCGATCTTTCCGAGTATATAGAAAACAAAAGAGCGCGACGCAGTATCTTCTTGCGCTACAAAGCGATTGCCGAAAGCGACGAGGCGCACAAGTGGTACGAGCCGACCAAAAATGCGCGACTTAAAAAGTATTTTGAGAGTGTAGATTGGAACTCTGTCAGCTCCAACCTTGAAAAGCTCCCTTATTTTTCATATATGTTGGAGTACAAAACCGAAAAGGTTAAAACCTCTCCCGTAAGTGATGAAAGCTTATTCGTATTCGCTCAATCGACCAATTGGAAAGAACGTCTTGATAAAACAACGCTTGACCGCGTGGCATCTATTATTCGCGACTACGAAATCGCCTTACAGCGCATCCGCTATATAAATCATATTCCGTCCGAAATGAAGCGCAAAGGGGATATTTACCGTATTCTTTACGCTCGCGGACAAGAAACCGACTATTCTGTGGATGAGCTTTACTCTTTGTTTGAGAATATGTCGCCTCAAAAACTCCGCAAAGCGCGGCACGGCTTGGAGGATACCCGTTGGCATCTTACTCCTCCGGAAGAACGACAGCATTTGCTTTACGGACTTACGGATGTGATGGGATTATCCGACTATTTGGACGTTCTCTGTGATTTCAGCCACGGAGGTTATCGCATCGTAGGAGATATTATCTGCGACCTTGACGATATGCACCGAAGCAGAGGTATCAAATCCAATATAACCAAGCAAAAAGACGATAGCCGAGAGTTGCAGGCAATGCTTATAGGAATAGAGCGTGCCGACGATTACAAAGAGCACATTATCCGTAATTGTATCAATGTGATATGCCCACCGAGCAGGCGTGGCGCGCTTGATTTCGATGAGGTCGTAAAATGCGCGGTTGCTCTTGATAAGCGGCAGTTCGCTTTGGAGGTGTTACCAGCTACCGTACTTGACCTGACTCTCGACCGAAGCCACGTCTTTATGGTGGAAGAACCAAAAAAGAAGAAATGGAGGTTATGGGAATGACGAATGAATGGTTAGAATTTCAAGCATATATCAAGAAACCTACTTATTCAGCCGAGAGTAAACACAACCTTTCCTATCTCGGCAGGTTCACGTTCAAGACCATCACCGACTTTGAGGGCTTTGGCAGAATACTGACGATAATCGCACGAGGCTATTTGTTCCACGATCATGACGGCAGCTTACGCGGGGGTAATCCTTACGAGCGCGTGGAATATGCGAGGAAGGCTCTCTGTGCTTGGTGCAGTATTCCCGATAAAAATGAGGACGAGCCGATTACCAATTTCGGCGCGTTAGCCTCGGACTTTCCCGAGCTTGTAAATGCCAAGGGAGAGGGATGGTATTACCGCCACGTGCAGAATATCTTGAAGTTTGTAAAAAAGAATCCCGATGCCGTAAGCGAAAAAGCAAAAACGACCGTCGCTCTGATTTCAAAAGGCTTCAAAAACGAGTGGAAAAAGAAGGTGCGGCAGTTGCAAGTACCGATCTTCGCGCTCAACACGAAAGCCGCGTGGGCATTGCGCTTCGACGATATACTTGCCGATGCCTTGGAACTTGGCGCGCTACGAACAGAGGAATATATTTTACCGCCCGAAAAGGAAAACTCTATTGCCGCGCTTGATCTCGGCGGCGTTCCGTTTGAAGTCGTGTGCGATGTTGTTGCCTATTGCGAAGTGAATAAGCCGACAGACACCGCTTGGGTTGTCCTTCCGATAGCCAATTTCGATTGCTATTACGGCAATACGAATTTTAGCAAAAAGTGGCTTAGTAAAATCCCAACCACCATTCTTTCGCGGGAGGTCAGCAACGGTGTGAGCCGCGTAAAATTAAGCATCTAAAAGAAAAAATACGAGAGCGTTTTCAGACGTTTCTCGTATTTTTTTATCGGTACATTTGCAGTATTTTCGCCTTTGTAGTACACTTAAAGCATCAAAGGAAAGGAAGGTGCAATATATGGAAAAGTACATTGAACAAAACGGAATTACCTACGAACTCAGAGGCGAGCAATATTACCCCTTGCTTGAACTTCCCGAACAGAAAGAGGTCGGCAAATACGGAAGATTGCACCTCGAATATCTCAAAGCGCATCGCAAGGGATACCACACCACGCTTCTTATGGAAGGCACTCTCAATCAGCGGCTGTATGAGATCGACGTTGAAGCGAAAACGATGGTTGAAAGCATTACCTCAAGCCTCGCTACCGAAAGAGGTATTGACGAGGATTTGAAAGCTCGCGATATGCTCCGATGGGTTTCCGAGATGAACAATATCAAGGCGAGTGCCGAGGAAATCGTCTTGCGAGAGGTGGTATACGTATGAATGTGATAAAAGAACTATGGCACGGAAACATAATTCCGCAAGAAGATAGCAGAACCAACTCCAAAGAAATGAAAGAACTGCTCGGCTATATGTCGCGTCATCACGAGGACTTGGAGAAAAGCTTCTCTGACGAGCAGAAAGAAACCTTTGAAAAGTTCCACGATTGTTGGAGCGAGTATATGAGCTTGGCTGAAGTAACCATCTTTGAGTATGCCTTCAAGCTCGGAGCGCGGTTGGCGATAGAGGTGCAGAAGGACGAGAAATAACTGCAAGGGCTGACGAAGTGAAATCGTCAGCCCTTATACGTTGAAGTGATTGAAAAATTCACAGAAATATGGTATAATTATAAAAAATACAGGCTTTGCTATATCTTAATTCACTTTATGATATAATGAAAAAAACATATGAAGGAGGCGCTTATGAATAGGAAAACGAAAAAGCGAGTGATAGATATTATACTGACCGTGCTGATACTCGCAGCTTCTTTCGGTATTGGTATTCTGTTTCAGAAAATTGACGTTTGGGAGCAGATCACAACGTTGTTTGCCTTCTCTGTGTTTCTGATATCGCTTATAACCGACGGATACTTATACGGTGTTATATCTGCTATCATAAGTGTATTTATTATAAACTACACCTTCACCTATCCCTATTTCAATATGGATTTCTCCACCTCGTCAAGTATCATTTCAGCGATTATTATGCTGATCATTGCCGTACTTACGGGTGCGTTCACCACAAAAATGAAGGAATGGCAGAGATTAAAGGCAGAGGGCGAGAAGGAACGAATGAGAGCAAATCTCTTACGCGCGGTATCTCACGACCTTCGTACTCCTCTTACAACCATATACGGTGCAAGCTCGTCAATCGTTGATAATTACGATAAGCTCAGCGATACGCAGAAGCTTCAAATGACAAGCGGTATTAAAGAAGATTCGGAATGGCTTATCCGTATGGTAGAAAATCTGCTTTCGATCACTCGGATAGACAGCGGCGCGGTAAAGCTTATTAAAACGTCCATACTTCTCGATGAGCTTATCGACTCGGCTTTGATGAAATTCAAAAAGCGGTATCCCGAGCAGAAGGTGAGCGTTGATATCCCCGACGATGCAATCATGATTCCGATGGATGCCATCCTCATTGAGCAGGTTATCGTTAATATCCTTGAGAATGCCATTCATCACGCAGGAGATTTTACCAAGCTTTCCCTTAGAGTGTTTACCGTCGATAAAAGAGCGATTTTTGAAATAAAGGACAACGGATGCGGAATTCCGCCCGAGAAGCTCGACCGCATTTTTATGGGTTATAACGATAAAGCTGAGGATACCTCAGATACGCAGTCTCGCAATGCAGGTATCGGACTTTCGGTTTGTGCAACGATTATCAAAGCGCACGGCGGTGATATTACTGCGGAAAATGCCAAGGAAGGCGGCGCAACGTTCAGATTTACTTTATTGACAGAGGAGGATTCAAGTGAACAAAAACAAATATAAAATCCTCATCGTAGAGGACGAAGGAAACATACTGAATTTCGTTACGGCTCTCCTTGAAGCAAATGATTATCAAGTAGTATCAGCCAAAAACTATGGAATGGCAAAGACGATGTACGCCTCACATATCCCCGATCTCGTTATTCTCGATCTTGGCTTGCCGGATAACGATGGCAGCGTTCTTTTAAGGGAGATAAGAATGAGAGATCTTACCCCGATTATCGTTCTTTCGGCAAGAAACGAGGAACGTGAAAAGGTTAAGCTTCTTGATATGGGCGCAAACGATTATATTACAAAGCCGTTTGGCTCTGAAGAATTACTCGCGCGTGTCAGAACCGCACTCAGAAACCGCAGGCTTGATGCCAACGAAGGTCATCTTCCCGGCGGTAAATTTACGGTGGGAGAGCTTGTTATCGACTATGATGCCCGACAGGTTTACATTGCCGGAGAGGAAATTAAGCTAACGCAGACAGAATATAATATCGTAGCGTTCCTTTCCGAAAACTGCGGAAAAATGATGACCTATGCCACAATTATTAAAGCAGTTTGGAGAGAATATCCCGACGATGCAAGTGTTAAGAAATTGCAGGTAAATATGGCAAATATCCGAAAGAAATTCGGAGCAAATCTCGGTGAGAGGAGCTATATTGCCAACGAGCTTGGTGTCGGATACAGAATGAATACTTAACTAAAATGCGACGGATGATAGTTGTTTATCACACCGTCGCATTTTGTCTTTACTGCCTCTTTGCTGAAAATATGATAATATGTTTACAATGGGATTAAGATTGGTTCTTAATAGCCTCATATTTCTTCAAAGGAGATTTTTATGTTATCAGGAAGTGAGATCTTGCAGCTCGTAAACAGTCTTATATGGCTGCTTGCAGGCGTTGGCGTGTTCATCGTAGGTATGAACTTTATGGGCGATGCTCTTGAAAAGAGTGCAGGTAGCGGAATGAAAAAGATGCTCGAGAAGATCAGTAACAATCGTTTCTCGGGCGTAGGCATCGGTGCAGGTGTTACGGCAATTATTCAAAGCTCGTCTGCTACCTCGGTTATGGTTATCGGTTTGGTAAATGCAGGTGTTATGACGCTGATGCAGGCAACGCCTATCATTATGGGCGCGAATATCGGTACGACCATCACCGGCGTTCTTGTTGCCCTCAAAAACGACTATTTCAATATGCTTATGTATCTCTTCGCTTTTGCGGGAGTTATGATGGGCTTCTTAAAGAACGAAAAAATTAAGCTTGCAGGACTTCTTTGCTCGGGGCTTGGTCTGATATTCGTAGGACTTAACGTAATGAGCAGTGAGCAAGCTTTCGGAAATCCCCTCGTTGAAGATCTGTTCACGGACATATTCAAAACGATAGATTTTCCGCTTCTCTTGATATTGGTTGGTGTTATATTCACCGCACTTATCCAAAGTTCGTCGGCATCTACGGGTGTCGTGATTACGATGGTGGGTGCAGGTGTCCTTCCGCTTGACCTTGCGTTGTTTATCGTGCTCGGCGCAAACATCGGTACTTGTGTAACCGCTTTACTCGCATCGGTCGGTGCTAACGCAAACTCCAAGAGAGTTGCTTTGATACACTTTACATTCAACGTAATAGGAACGGTGGTATTCACTGCACTTATTTGGATCTTCAAAGAGCCTGCGGTAAATCTTCTCGTTTCTATGTTCCCCGGAAGTGATCCAATGTCCTTGCAGATGCGAGTATCAGTATTCCACGTTATCTTCAACGTAACCACTACGCTTTTGCTTCTCCCGTTTGTCAAGCAGCTTGTAAAATATTCTTGCCTTGTTATTAAGGATAAAAAGGAAACGGAAGAAGCTCTCACGCTCAAATATGTTGACGACAGACTTCTTACCACACCGCCCATCGCTTTGATGCAGGTCAAAAAGGAGATGGACTATATGCTTTCATTGGTTGAAGAAAACTCTATCTATGCTTTCGTTGCTATGGATAAGGGTTCGTCCGAGTATGATGAGCGCATAAGAAAGAACGAGGAAATTATCGACTTTACCAACGGCGCTCTTACAAAATTCTTAATTAAGCTGTCCGCAAACGCCACTCAAAGCGACGAGCGTATCATCGGCTCGTATTTTCACGTGCTTAACGATCTTGAGCGTATCGGCGACCACGCAGAAAACTTCCACGAGATAGGTATGGAGATGATCGGTAAAAAGATCAGCTTCTCCGAAAAGGCACAGGGCGAGATATCCTCTATGCGTGAGAGCATTATGCAAATGTTCTATATTGCAAAGGATGCTTTTGAAAACCTCAACAGAGCTGAGTTGCCGACTCTCGCAAGCTTGGAGGAAGGCGTAGACGTAAAGAAAAAAGAGCTTATTGCAAGTCACTTCGCTCGTCTTGCCGAGGGCAACTGTAATATTGACGTCAGCCCCTATTATTCCTCCGTGGTAGTCGGACTTGAAAGAGTCGCAGACCACCTTGTAAACATTGGATACAGTATAGTAAATCCCATTGGCTCGGAAAAGGATGATTGAAAGGAGAATAACAGAATAGTATGTATATAGCTTTGGCGCTATTTGCCGTAACTTATATCTTGATGCTGATATTCAGCAAATACAGACCGTACATTGCTCTTGCATCAGCACTTGTATTCATCGTGACGGGAATGTTGCCGCTTACGAAGGTTTGGGGCACGATAGACTTAAACGTTCTTTTGATGATTGCAGGAACGATGGGCATCGTTTCCTTATTCATTGAAAGCAAGATGCCTGCGCTTCTTGCGGATCTAATAATGGAAAAGGTTCCGAACGTGAAGTGGGCGGCAGTTGCAATGGCTTTGTTTGCCGGTATTATATCCGCATTTGTCGATAACGTTGCGACGGTACTGATGGTTGCACCCGTGGCACTTGAAATTTGCAAAAAGCTCAAGACCAATCCCGTTCCGTTCATCATAGCGATTGCGGTATCATCGAATTTGCAGGGTGCAGCAACGCTCGTAGGAGATACTACGGCTATTATGCTCGGCTCGGCACTTGATATGAGCTTCACCGATTTCTTCTGGTATAACGGCAAACCCGGTATGTTCTTTGCGGTTGAGCTTGGTGCTGTTCTTTCGGCAATTATTTTGCTCTTCCTCTTCCGCAAGGAAAAAGCAAGTATTCCCAAAGAAAAATGTCGCACTAAGGTAACTGACTTCGTTCCTACGGGATTGCTTGTGGGCACGATCGTGTTGCTGATCGTTGCATCCTTTATTCCGAACAAGCCGGATATCACCAACGGTCTAATCTGTTGTGGTTTGCTCGTTGTAGGACTCGTTTATAATTTTATTCGCAAGAAGAATCTGTCCGCTATCACAGCTCCCTTGAAGGAAATAGACTTCCAAACGATTGGACTGCTCTTAGGTCTGTTCATTATGATAGGCGGTATTTCGGAGCAGGGCGTTATTGCTGCCGCTGCCGATCTTCTCGCAAAAATGGGGGGCGGTAACGTATTCTTGCTTTATACCGTTGTCGTTTGGGCATCTGTTCTTATTTCTGCATTTATTGACAACATTCCTTACGTTGCAACGATGATCCCCGTTATTGCAGGTCTTGCATCGGCTTTGAACGTTGATCCTACTGTGCTTTACTTTGGATTGCTTTCAGGCGCAACTCTCGGTGGAAACTGCACGCCTATCGGGGCATCTGCAAATATTACTGGTATCGGTATTCTCCGCAA
This sequence comes from Faecousia sp., assembly GCA_045651005.1. GTDB lineage: Bacteria > Bacillota > Clostridia > Oscillospirales > Oscillospiraceae > Faecousia. The sequence goes on along the minus strand of JAZRRS010000006.1, from coordinate 39,990 downwards.
GGAAGGATATACTGTTAAAAATACCGACTTCTTTAAGATCGGTATTCCGTTTACATTGGCAGCAATCATACCTGCTTACATTTACTTGTGGCTTGTGTACGGAATTTAATGACTTAAATAACTACATCTTAAAGTGAGCAGGAGAGACCTGCTCGCTTTCTCTGTCTTTGCTCCATCTTAGCCGCATATATGATAAAATATTTTATAATCCAAAAATATAATGGGAAAGGAGTTGGTTTCGTGGACGCGATACCTCGAAGTTGCCCCGAAAAGGGATTCTTCAAAATCAGGCATACTCGTAAGAATAAATGCGTTAGCTTTCTTGACAGGGCAAGTTTATCAAGAATGCGTTGTTGAGCAATTTCGGTTCTACAACGATACACCATCAAACACATTTATAAAACAGGAGATTTATTATGTCTGACATTATTAAACAATTATTATTACAGCTGATACTGATTTTGCTTAACGCTTTCTTTGCTGCCACCGAGATTGCCTTGATCTCCATAAATGAGAAAAAGGTGCGCTCACTTGCAGAGGACGGTGATAAGAAGGCTCGCAAAATGCTAAAGATTATAGAGGAACCTACGAAATTCCTCTCCACCATTCAAGTCGGCATCACGCTCGCGGGCTTTCTCGGCTCGGCATTTGCCGCTGACAGCTTTGCGGAAAAACTGACGGGCGCAATGGTGTCCGCATTCAACGTATCCGCAGAACACGTCGGAACGATTGATACGATATCGGTCATTCTCATTACGCTGATACTGTCCTATTTCACCCTTGTTCTCGGTGAGCTTGTTCCCAAGCGTATCGCTATGCGCCACAAGGAAAAACTTGCAAACGGTGTGTGCGGAATTATCTCTGTGCTTACAACGATACTCAAGCCGATTATATGGTTCTTGACTGCATCTACTAATATCGTGCTTCGCTTGTTTGGCATCAATCCTCACGAGAAAGAGGACACGGTATCCGAGGAAGAAATTGTCGTAATGCTTGATGCAGGCGCTGACGAAGGAACGCTGAAACAGGATGATGTGGAATACATAAAGAATGTATTCAAATTGGAGCGACTTTCCGCAGCCGACGTTATGACACCGAGAAGTGCAGTCATAGCTGTCCCCGAAGATATTTCCGAAAAGGATTTGCTTACGCTCATTGAGGAAGAAGGATACTCTCGTATCCCCGTATATTCCGAAAGCCTTGATAAGATCGTAGGTGTTCTTCATACGCGCAAATATCTGCTCAAGCGCACCGATCCCGACTTTAAGCTTGAAGATGCGTTGCTTGAGCCCGAATTTGTTCCCGAAACCATCCATCTCGATGCTTTGTTCAAGAATATGCAGGAAAACCACACGCATATGGTACTCGTTGTGAACGAATACGGGCACACATCCGGCGTCGTGACAATGGAGGATATTATTGAGGAGCTTGTGGGCGAGATATGGGATGAGCAGGACGAAGCGACCGAGCCGATTATTCCAATGGGCGAGGATACATATCGTGTGCTGTCCAGCGTTTCTATTGACGAATTCTTTGAATATTTCTCACTTGAAAAAAGCGAGGATATTGAATCCACTACCGTAAACGGATGGCTATCCGAGGTCTGCGGAAATATCCCCGATGTTGGTTTTAGCTTCGATTATGAAAACCTTTCAATCTCCGTAACCCAAGCCGATGAGCAAATGACACACGAAATTTCAGTAAAGGTCATCCCCGTGACAGAGGAAGATACCGAAATTGAAGTTACCGAAGCGGTGGAGAGCAAATAACCATTCTACCTACAAGGAGGTACGGAAATGAACTATTCCGAAATCACACCATACATAAGAGAGCTTGCGGCTCTGTCAGACGGTGAAAACCATATTGTTCCCGAAATGTACGCACAGCACGATGTAAAGCGTGGACTGCGTGACATTAACGGAAACGGTGTTGTCGCAGGTCTTACAGAGGTTTCTCGCATCAAGGCAAAAGACAAAGATGCGGAAGGTAATGAGATTCCCTGCGAAGGTCAACTGTATTACCGTGGAATCAACGTGAGAAACATCGTTAAGGGCTTTCTTGACGATGACCGCCCCGGCTTTGAAGAAACCATCTATCTGCTTCTGTTTTCGAAGCTGCCGAACAAAGAAGAACTCGCACAGTTTTGTGAGCAGTTATCGACTTACCGTTCATTGCCGCCTTCCTTTGTTCGTGATATGATCCTCAAAGCGCCCGGCAAGGATATGATGAATATGCTGTCACGATGCGTTTTGGCACTTTACGCCTACGATGAGAATCCCGACGATATATCTACCGCAAACATTCTACGCCAATGTTTGCAGCTTATAGCCGAATTTCCGCTTCTTGCGGTTTATGGCTATCAATCCTTCCAACACTATCACAACAATAACAGCCTATTCATTCACTATCCGAAAAAGGAACTGAACACAGCTGAAAACCTATTATACATTCTTCGTGAGGACGGAAAATACACACCTCTCGAAGCAAAGCTTCTCGACCTTGCGCTCGTTCTTCACGCAGAACACGGAGGCGGTAATAACTCGACCTTTACAACCCACGTTGTAACATCGTCGGGAACGGATACCTATTCCGCAATCTCGGCGGCTCTCGGCTCTCTCAAAGGCCCCCGACACGGCGGTGCGAACATCAAGGTTATGCAGATGTTCGACGATATGAAAGCGACCATTGACACAAAGGATAAGGACGCTATCAGAGATCATCTTGTAAAGCTCCTTGATAAGCAAGCCTTTGACAAAGCAGGTCTTATCTACGGCATGGGACACGCCGTATATTCGCTATCCGATCCGAGAGCAGACATTCTACGCACCTATGCAAAGCAGCTTTCCGAGGAAAAAGGAATGCAAGAGGAATTTGAGTTATACGAAACCGTGGAAAAACTCGCTCCCGAAATTATCGCCGAGAAGCGTAAGATGTATAAGGGCGTCAGCGCAAATGTGGATTTTTACTCTGGTATGGTCTATAAAATGCTCGGTCTTCCTTATGAGCTGTTTACGCCCATATTTGCTGTGGCAAGAATCGCAGGTTGGAGCGCACACCGAATGGAAGAAATACAGAACGCAGGCAAGATCATCCGTCCTGCATATACAAGCGTAAAGCAAGAAAGCGAGTATATTCCTTTAGCAGTAAGATGATATTGCTCGCTACATTAGGAGTTTATCAATATGAAAATTGTAATTATCGGTCTTGGCACGATTGGTAAGACCATACTTAAAAACATATCGCGCAAAGGTCATAATATTACTATTATCGACGAGGACAAAGACAAAATCGAGAGTCTTATACAAAAATATGATGTATCAGGCATTGTCGGTAACGGCGCGTGCATTGATATTCAGAGAGAAGCAGGTGTTAAGGATGCCGACTTGGTAATTGCTTTGACGAACAGCGACGAGCTGAACGTGTTCGCCTGCCTTGTGGCAAAGAAAATCGGCGTAAAGAATACCATTGCCCGTGTCAGAAATCCCGATTACAGAAAGCAGATCATGGAGATGAAAGACGAGCTTGGTATTTCTATGATCGTCAATCCCGAACAGGATACCGCAACAGAAATATTCAATCTCATCAACCTGCCGTCCATCGCGCAGGTCGAGCGTTTTGCAAAAGGCAGAGTACTTCTCGTTGAGATCGTTGCGGAGAAAGGTTGTGGTCTTGTTGGTGAAACCTTAATAACGCTTGGTAAGAAGCTGAAAACCAAGGTGCTTATCTGTGCTGTGCAGAGAGGTCAGAGCGTAATGATCCCGACGGGAAATTTTGTCATTGAAGAAGGTGACAGAATCCATCTTACCTCGGATGCAAAGTCCTTGCGTGATTTCTTGGCAGAGGTCAATCTTGTAAAATCGCCGCTGAAAAACATTATGATTGTTGGAGGAAGCAGGATTGCCTACTATCTTGCGGGTGAGTTGTCTAAAAAGAAATATAAGATCAAGCTCATTGAAAGCAATCTCGCCGTAGCGGAGGAACTTGCAAGCGAGCTTCCTCGTGTGACCATTATTCACGGCAACGGCGCACAGCACGACCTTCTCCTTGAAGAAGGAATTGAGGCAATGGATGCCTTCGTTGCTCTGACCGACATTGACGAAGAAAATATGGTCGTTTCGATGTTCGCGGGCAAAATGAAGGTCAAAAAGACCATCACGCAGATCAAGAGCGACGACCTCATCGGTATGCTTGACGAGCTTGGCATTGAAAACAACGTATCTCCTCAGAATATCGTCGCCAACCGTATCATCAGCTACATACGTGCCCTTGCGAACACGAGAGGAAGTAACGTTCTCACGCTTTATCGCTTGGTAAACGACCAAGTGGAAGCCTTGGAGTTTTACGCCAAGAAGCCCGAGCGCATTTATGAGAAGCCACTCAAGGAGCTAAAGCTCAAGGAAAACTGCCTTGTTGCTTGTATCATCCGAGATAATGAAGTCATCATCCCGAACGGTAACGACTGCATCAAGCTCGGAGATAACGTCATCGTCGTAACCACGCACAAGAACTTCGATGACCTTACCGACATTCTCGAATAAGGTGGCGGTAAGATGAACTATAAAATGCTTGGCAAAATACTCGGGAAGATCATGATACTTGAGGCGATACTGATGTTAGCACCTCTCGCAGTAACATTGATCTATAAGGAGAGCCTTAGAAACTTCCTCGCCTTTCTTATCCCCATTCTTGTACTTGCGGCGGTAGGCTTTGTTCTTCAAATTCCGAAGCCCCAAAGAGTGGCACTATATCAAAAAGAGGGCTTCGCTCTCACGGCGCTTGTATGGGTTGTGATGACTCTCGCAGGCGCAGTTCCTTTTGTCATTAACGGAGATATTCCTAACTACATAGACGCTTGGTTTGAAATTATGTCGGGCTTTACCACAACGGGATCAAGCGTTATCTCCGATATTACGACGGTATCTCATTCCACGCTCTTTTGGAGAAGCTTCTCCCATTGGATCGGCGGTATGGGAATCCTTGTGTTCGTGCTGATCTTCATTCCCGAAAGCGATGATGGCTCGTCGATGCATCTGCTCCGTGCGGAAAGCCCCGGACCGCAGGTTGGTAAGCTCTCATCCAAGATGAAGGTAACGGCACGAATACTGTACCTTATCTATCTCGGTATGACAGCCCTTCAGATCATTATTTTGTGTTGCGGTGACTTGACCGATTATACCGCAATGTGTGCAGACCTCGGTGAGGCGGCAGCCACCGCATACCATAACGATAAATTCTTCCACATACTGCTGTCAACCTTCGGCTGTGCAGGCACCGGCGGTTTTGGTTTTATGCCGGGAAGTATGCAGTATTTCACACCCTTTGCTCAATACGTAATCTCGATATTCCTCATTCTGTTCGGATGCAACTTTGCGCTCTATTATTTGATACTGATCGGTAAGATCAGACAAGTATTCAAGAGTGAGGAATTCAAGAGCTATTTCCTTATCATAGGCGCAGCGGTTGCTTTTGTATTTATCAGCCTTGTGTGGCGATTTGAGTCCTTCCCACAGACCTATACCACAGAGGAATCCTTCAGACACTCGCTGTTTCAAGTGGCATCCTTGATGACCACCGCAGGCTATACCACCACCGACTACGACGTGTGGCCGATGCTTGCACAGACTACGCTCGTAGTGGTAATGTTCATCGGTGCGATGGCAGGCTCGACCGCGGGCGGTATCAAAGTGTCACGTATCGTAATTGCTATGAAGGGCGCATATATCAACGTGCGAAAGCTCATCAATCCTCGCTACGTTCCCAAGGCAAAATTTGAAGGAAAGCCTTTAGAGGAAAAGACGATTAGCGATGTTTTCGCCTTCATAACGCTGTACTTTTTCCTATTCATAGCGGCTATATTCCTCTTATCATTCGATGCCGTCAACGGCACGACGGTGCAGATTGTTTCCGATGCAGGAACATATACCGTACAGCACGGCTTTTTCTCCAACTTTTCGGCGGTGCTCACTTGTATATCCAATGTCGGCCCCGCATTCGAGGCAGTAGGACCGTATGCGAATTTTGCAGGATATAGCGGATTTTCAAAAATAATCTTGACCTTGACTATGATGCTCGGCAGACTTGAAATACTCCCCGTATTCATTCTGTTCAGTCCGAAAACATGGAAAAAGGTATAAAAGCAGGGGCGACCGTTCGTGGTCGCCACTCAAAATTTGAGTCGCATTAAGCAAAGAGTACGGAGTCAAAAAATTTTTGTCACGATTTTTTCAAAACACATTGACAAACATCGAAGTATGTGCTATAATACATCTACACCTATCGATGTGTTGGAAGGAGGAACGGCAAAATGGCATTCAAGCACAACGAGGGAATAAAGGTGTTCAAGGCTCTTGCCGACGATAACCGTCTTGAAATAATGGAGCTTCTGATGAGTGGCGAGAAGTGCGGTTGTGCTCTCCTTGAAGAACTTAAGATCGGACAGTCAACTCTTTCTCACCATATGCGTATACTGTGTGAAGCAGGGCTCGTCGATGCCTGCAAGGAAGGTAAATGGATGCACTATTCACTTTCCGCAGAAGGCTCGGCGCAGGTCAGAGAGTTGATCGAAAGATACTCTCTATCTCTCGAAAAGGCATGTAGCTACAAGAAATGTGATAGTTGTAAAAAATAATAACAGCTTATAAGGTCAGTGCGTTATGTGCTGACCTATAAACAAAAAACACACATCGACAGATATAGATATATAAATGTAATTGGAGGTGCATTATGGCGCAAATATGGAATTTCATACAAGATCAGATACTCGGTATGAAATGGTTAAACGAGTTAATAGGAACGCTACTCACAGCTTGCGGTCTTGACGTATCGGGGAGAATCGGCGGCAGTATTCAGTTCTTCATTTACGATACGGTAAAAATATTCGTCCTTCTCGGCTTTTTGATATTCGTCATATCCTATATCCAAAGCTATTTCCCACCCGAGCGAACAAAAAAGATACTCGGCAGATTTCACGGCATTGGTGCGAACATCATCGGTGCTTTGCTCGGTACGGTCACGCCGTTCTGCTCTTGCTCGTCGATTCCGTTATTCATCGGATTTACGAGTGCAGGACTTCCTCTTGGCGTTACGTTCTCCTTCCTTATTTCCTCTCCGATGGTCGATCTCGGAAGTCTTGTGCTTCTGATGAGCATTTTCGGATGGAAGGTTGCCGTACTTTACGTGCTGTTTGGTCTTGTGATTGCCGTACTCGGCGGTACGCTGATTGAAAAGCTCCACCTTGAAAATCAAGTCGAGGATTTTATAAGAAACGCAAAAGGATTTGAAGTAGAGCAAGAAAAGCTCCGCTTCAAAGATCGAATGAAATACGCTTGGGAGCAGGTGCTATCCACCGCAAAGAAGGTGTTGCCATACGTTCTCGTTGGCGTTGGCATCGGTGCACTCATTCATAATTGGATACCGGAAGAATGGATCGTGAAAGCACTCGGCGGTAGCAACCCCTTTGGCGTTATCCTTGCCACCATTGCAGGCGTTCCTATGTATGCCGACATCTTCGGAACGATACCGATTGCAGAAGCGTTGCTTGCAAAAGGAGCATTGCTCGGTGTGGTACTGTCCTTTATGATGGGCGTTACAACTCTTTCCTTGCCGTCCATCATTATGCTTCGCAAGGCGGTTAAACCGAAGCTTCTCGGCATCTTTATCGCAATATGTACGGTTGGAATTATCCTTGTGGGATATTTCTTTAATCTGATTCAGCCACTTATTATTTAATTTCAGGAGGATATTATTATGAGATTTTTCGGAAAGAAAAAGGAAGAAAAAAAGACTTGCTGCTGTTCTTGCACAACTGTAAAAGAACAGCCTGTAACCACTAACACCTGTTGCGGTGAAAGGGTCGAGGGTATCTGCTGTATCAAGGTGCTTGGTGCAGGTTGTAAATCCTGCCATCAGCAGCTTGAGTACGTAAAGGAAGCGGTCAAAAACCTCGGTCTTAATATAGAGGTTGAGTACGTGACCGACATGGCAAAGATCATGGAATATGGCGTTATGAGTATGCCTGCCATCGTGCTCAACGAGAAGGTCGTCTCGATGGGAAAGGTGTTGAAAGCGACGGAAGTGCAAGCGCTTTTACAAAAATAAAGGTATGCTATGAAGAAAAAGATAGCGTTTATATGCGTCCATAACTCTTGCCGAAGTCAGATTGCCGAAGCTCTCGGAAAGCATCTGCGCGGTGATGAGTTCGACTTTTACTCTGCAGGCACGGAAACAAAACCGCAGATCAATCAGGACGCTGTACGGCTGATGAAGGAGCTTTACGGCATTGATATGGAGTTGACACAGTTCAGTAAAACAATCGACAAGATACCATCGCCCGACATTGCGATCTCCATGGGATGCGACGTGGGATGCCCATTCATCGGCAGAGCCTTCGATGATGATTGGGATTTGTCCGATCCGACGGGAAAGAGCGATGTGGAGTTTGTCGAGATCATAAAAACAATAGAGCGAAAAATAGGATTATTATAATCACTCAAAGTGCAATATTTGCATCGCTGTAGGCAAAAAGCAAAACGCCACCTTAGACTTTCATCTAAGATGGCGTTTTTCTGTTCATATCAGAGCGAAACCTTGACGGCTAAGCCGCCGCTAAAGAAGTATGTTTTCGTCCAATACACGTTTGGTGGAGGTGAGGGGAGTTGAACCCCTGTCCGAAAGCAACTTGGAAAGAACTTCTCCGGGCGCAGTTTGTTATTTACATTCCCTCAACCGGACGGAAACAAACACCCTGCCGGCATCAGTAGCTTCATTATGCGTGGTGCGCTCAAAGCTTTGCGCACGCACGGTCTCCACTCAAATCACACCCGAGCCCGGTTCGTGGACCTTCCGGGGCGGATGGGCGCCTAATTAGGCAGCCAGAGCAACAGTATTGTTGTCAGTTAAATTTAAAAGTTACCCGTTTTATCGTGGACAGGTGCCACGGCCCGCTATTCCAGCCTCACTACCCCCGTCGAAACCGGTACACCCCCATATTTAGGGATACCATAGTGGGCGGATAGGATCCGCCCACCACAGGGATAAAACAGTTAGAATCTTCCGTAAGGATCGGGAAGCTTATTGGGTTCGGGATAGACGTCACCGTGGGTGTCTACAGTGATAGAAGCGATTTTCTGCTCCTCCATAGGACGATCCTGCATACCGGTTTTTACGGAAGCGATGGCATCCACAACATCAAGACCGGATGTTACCTTACCGAAGGCAGCATACTGACCGTCCAGATGCTTAGCGTCTTCGTGCATAATAAAGAACTGGCTGCCTGCGGAGTTGGGGGACTGGCTGCGAGCCATAGACAGAACGCCGCGCTTATGCTTGAGTTCGTTTTTAACGCCGTTAAAGAAGAACTCACCCTTGATGCAGTAGCCGGGGCCACCCATACCGGTTCCGTCGGGGCAACCGCCCTGGATCATAAAGCCGGGGATGACACGGTGGAAGATCAGACCGTCATAGTAGTTATGATTTGCCAGATCAATAAAGTTATACACGCTCTGGGGCGCAATTTCGGGATAGAGCTCGCCTTCCATAACGCTTCCGTTTTCCATAGTGATTTTAAATGTAGGATTCATAATCAGTACCTCTCTTTCATTGCACGGTCGATCTGACGCTTGGCGTCACGCTCGGCGGCAGATTGCCGTTTATCATACAGTTTTTTGCCCTTACAAAGGCCTACCTTGACCTTGACTCGGCTGCCTTTGAAATATACGGAAAGGGGGATCAGGGAATATCCGTCTTGCTTAACCTTACCAAGAAGCCGCATAATTTCACGGCGATGCATCAGCAATCGGCGGATACGCTTGGAATCGGGGTTGAATCGGTTTCCTTGCTCGTAGGGGGAGATGTGCATTTGATTCAAAAGCAGCTCACCGTTTTTGATACCACACCAGGCATCTTTTAGATTGAGTGTGCCCTGACGGATAGATTTTACTTCCGTTCCCATCAGTTCAATACCGGCTTCCATTTCTTCTTCCACAAAATATTCGTGGTAAGCTTCTCTGTTCCGAGCCATCACACGGATGCTTTCTTTTTCCAAACGTATCACCTCCTTGACGATGATATTATAGCACGGTTGTCAAGGGGTTTAAACGCAGAAAAGGAATTCCTCCAACGCTTTTACAGAGCTAAAATTGTAATCACAAAGTCGTGTCATTTCCTCACAGATCACAGGATTACCAAGCTTGCCCCATTTTGCAAAGGCAACGGGTGCACCGACGCTGCGTGCCATTTCCCAACCGGGTTTTAAGTCATCTATCACCAAAAGTTCTTTGGGAGAATAGCCGTATTTCTCCATGATTTGCTCAAGAGGGTAGGGACTGGGCTTGCATTGGTGTTCCGGTAATTCTGCGCCGTAAATTTCATCTGGCATAAATCCAAAATGATGAAGATAGTCACGGGTTATGATTTCTTTTGTGGAGTGAGAAACAACACAGATAATTCCGCTTTCTTCTTTTTGGTGTTGAAGAATGCTGTGAAAACCGGGGAAAGGCTCTGGGATGTGTGTTCGAATATACTCACGCCAACCGAGAAACTCAGTTTGAATCTCTTCCGGTGTAAAATGGTATTTTTGACGACACATTTCCACAAAGCCGGTGTAAAAACAACCGTCGAGATATTCTTGATAAGTGATGGTCGCACCGGGGCGAAGCTGGTCTAATATGTAGCAGAAATAAGGATAATGGATTGTAGCCTCGCTTTGGACAACGGTGTCGTCGTGATCCAGCACCAGGCAGGGGAATTTGAGCATAGAAAACCACTCCTTTTGTGATATTATAGCAAAAGAAATAACCGGAAACAACCTGAAATTCCCTCTTGCTAAATGCGAACAAATGTACTATACTAAAGAAAAAGGAGAGGAGGACGAATATGGAACAGACAAACTATCCTGTGGATGTTATATCTGTGTGCAGTGCCAATGGCGATATTCGTCCGTTGCGTCTCCGTATGGAGGATGAGCAACACCGTCTTCTGCGTGTGGATATTGATGAAGTGGTCAGTATGCGCCCAGTGCAATTTGTGGGGATCGAAGCGCATATTTTTTTGTGCCGTGCTACGGTGCAGGGGATGCGGTGGATGTTTGAACTGAAATATACTATCCGTAGCCATAGCTGGTGCTTTATGAGGAGGGTATACTGATGGGAGAGCGTGTGATATTTCACGTGGATGTCAACAGTGCGTTCTTGTCCTGGTCAGCGGCATACCGGTGTAAAGTGTTGGGAGAAAGTCTTGACCTGCGTCAGATCCCGTCGGTGGTAGCCGGAGATAAGGCATCCCGTCACAGCATCATTTTGGCTAAGAGTCATCCTGCAAAAAAATACGGAATACATACAGGTGAGCCGCTGTTTCAGGCTCTGGAAAAATGCCCTGAATTGGTGGTTGTGCCGCCGGATTATGGCTTGTATGTGGAGGCATCCCGTCATTTCGTAGAGATGCTGCGACAGTTTAGCCCTAAGGTGGAACAATATTCCATTGATGAAGCTTGGGTGGATATGACCGGAACGCAAAGACTATTTGGCCCGCCGCTGCTGGCTGCAGAAAAAATGAGACAGCGCATTTGGGAGGAATTGGGTTTTACCATAAATGTGGGTATATCCACCAATAAGCTGCTTGCTAAAATGGCGGGAGATTTTGAAAAACCCAACAAGGTACATACGTTGTTTCCCGAGGAAATGGCGGATAAGATGTGGTCTCTTCCTGTGCGGGATTTGTTTTTGGTGGGTGCGGCCACAGAGAAAAAATTGCATTATATGGGTATTTATACCATTGGCGACCTGGCGAAGGCAGACTTGCAGATATTGCGAAAGCGTTTGGGTAAATATGGTGAGACTATATGGCACTTTGCCAACGGAAGAAACGCTGATGTGGTAACCCCGGAGCCGGAGGAAAATAAGGGCTATGGGAATTCTGTTACCACAGCCAGAGATGTGGAGAATACCACACAGGCACACCAGGTGCTGCTGAGTCTGTGTGAAACAGTGGCAGCCAGGATGCGCAAGGACGGAAAATGCGGCAGGTGCATCAGTGTGCATTTGCGCACCAATGAATTTCAGCATTCCTCTCACCAAATGATGCTTGCCGGTGCTACCAATATTACCGGGGAGCTGTTCCGTGCTGCTTGTGGGGTTTTTGACGAGGTGTGGGATAAACAGACACCTCTGCGACAAATTGGCGTACAGATCACAAGACTTACAGAGGAGCCGTATCAGCAATATGATCTGTTCTCCGGTATGACTCCGGTGCAATATGAGCGGAAGTTGCGATTGGATGAAACTGTGGATGCCTTGCGGGATAAATTTGGAGAGGAGATCATCCATCGTGCGAAATTTTCCCGAAATCCGGAGCAACATATGGCAGGTGGTTTGGATAAGGCACGCCGAACAGGTGTGACAAAACCGGTGCCCAAGGAATTTGAAGAGAAAAATAATTGAGCATTGATAATAGATTTTTAATGCGTAAAAATAAGAGGTGCCTTTGCACCTCTTATTTTGCAATTAATGCGACAAGATCACGATTGCATAGACCACGGATATATGTTGACACATCCAATGTGCTCAACTGTTTGGCAAGCGCTTCATACTGAATGCTGCTGCCCTTTAAAATCTCTGTCAGCTCCTCGGTATTTCCAAAATCAAAGAAATCGCCAAGGAATTGAATGTCTGCAATAGATCCTTTTTGAATATCCATAGATATTTGTAGTGTACCGCAGCCCTCAATCCGAGTTTCCTTGGTGATTCGGTAGCGTGGAGAGAAACCGTAGTTCCAGTCCCATTGACTGTAACGCTCTTGCATTAGCTTATCGATCACCTTCAGCTCGTCCTGGGAGAAACAACAGGGAACAGGAGCTTCTTCTCCCATAATGTTGCGTAGAAGTGCCTGCTTAAAGTCTGTGAGTGTGATGTGCTGGGGGAGAAATTCAGAAATATTACAAACACGGCTGGAAACCGAAGCGATGCCTTTGGATTCCAGTTTTTGCTTATTTGGACGGAGGGCCTCGGACACAACCTCCAAATTGGAAGAGAACATAAGTGTTCCGTGGTGAAGCACGCGACCCAATTTTGTATATTGGGCGTTACCGGAAAATTTTCTTCCGTTGATAACCATATCGTTGCGTCCGTTTACCTCTGCCGGAACACCGAATTCCTGGAGGGTCTTCACAACAGGAAGGCAGAAACGCTTGAAGTTGATTTCGTTCATATTTTCAGCATCGGCTATAAACGAAAAATTGAGATTTCCCAAATCGTGATAAACCGCTCCGCCTCCGGAAAGTCTGCGTACCACGGAAATCCTGTTTTTTTGTACAAAATCGGAATTGATCTCAGCAATGGTGTTCTGGTTTTTTCCAATTACAATGGTGTTGTGGTTTTGCCAGAGCATAAAGTATTCCTCAGAGGTGTCCATCTGGGAAAAGACGAACTCTTCTAACGCAAGATTCCAACGGGGATCTGTAGACGGGGACTCGATATATTTCATAGTGAACTCCTAAAGCGACAGTACCTGTGTCGTAAATCCGACACAGGTACTGTGTTTAAAATTTACCTGCCTATTATAACATAAGCCAGACAGGATTTTCAATATAATTTTTGATGGTTTGCAGGAACTGTGCTGCAGGTGCACCATCCAGCACTTGGTGATCGTAGGTAAGACAAAGGTTCATTATAGGCCGAATTACCATCTGCCCATTTTCTGCCACTACTCTGTCTGCAATACGGCCAACGGCCAAAATGCAGGTCTCAGGAGGATTCAGAACAGCGGTAAAGGAATCAATTTCATACATACCAAGGTTAGAGATGGTAAATGTACCACCACTCATATCCTCTGGTTTCAATTCGCCGTTTTTCGCCTTGTTGATGATTTCTTTGCTTGCCTTGGAAAGTTGGGGAAGTGTAAGAATATCCACATCTTTGACAACAGGTACCAATAATCCTTTCGGGGTGTCGCAGGCAATGCCGATATTGGCATAGTTGTGCATATGCAGACCATCATCCATCAGATAGGCATTTGCCATAGGATTCTCTATTAAAGCCTTTGCGCAGCTCATAGCCAGAATGTCGACGATGGAAACCTTGATTCCGTCTTTTTCTAATCTTGCGTTGACTTGTTTGCGGAATGCCATCAGGTTGGTTACATCTACATCCACACGATGGTTGGTTTGCGCAGCGTTGGAAAGACTTTGACGCATACGCCGTGCAGTGACCTTGCGAACACCGGTAAGCGGTACGATAGTTTCCTCGGGGATGCGTACAGGTGCGGTTGAAGAATAGGTGGTATTCTTGAGGAAATCGAACACATCTTGCTCGATAATACGCTGGTCTAAGCCGGTGCCGGCGATTTGGGACAGATCTACCTTGTTTTCGTTTGCAAGACGGCGCGCTCTGGGGGAAGCTTTAATTCGTCCCCCAGGCGTACGGACGGCAACTCCGCCGGTCGTGACGGGAAGACTGATCTGCACAGGAGCAACGGTGGGAGCTTCTGAAGCTGCAGGAGTAACTTCTTGAGCGGGTGCAGACAAAACAGGCTTTTCGGGTGCAACTGTACCTGCAGGTCCAATGGCGGCAATGGGTTCACCGCAAGGGACTGCCTCACCCTCGGGATAATAGATTTTAAGAACCACACCACTCAGATTGGACTCCGCAGTAACGACGGACTTGTCTGTTTCAATCTCAGCCAATGCTTCGCCTTTTTCTACGGTGTCGCCTTCAGACTTCAGCCAGGAAGCGACAATACCTTCTTCCATATCCATACCCAGTTTAGGCATACAGAAGAAAAGATCGTTGCTGACCACTGTTGGTGCAGCTTCTGCAACAGGCGCAGGTGTTTCGATAGTATCACAAGGAACTGTGGGATCGGGGATGGGATCGTCTGCACTGCCAATAAAGGCGATGGGTGTACCGCAGGGGAGTGCCTCATCCTCGCCATAGTAAAGCTTGCGCAGGATACCGGAAGCAGGAGACTCTACCTCAACGGAGGATTTGTCGGTTTCGATCTCTGCAAGGGCTTCGCCTTTGGCAATTGTGTCACCTTCGGCCCTCAGCCAGCGAGTGATGATACCTTCCTCCATATCCATTCCCAGTTTGGGCATTCTGAAAAATTCAGCCATTACGGTTTCCTCCCTGGCAAATACGAACAGCGGCATTCACAAGGCGTTCTACGGTGGGTGCAGATTCAATCTCAGGCAGAGTTGCGTTGGGAACAGGGATGTTTGCACCGCAGACACGCATAATAGGCGCATCCAGTTCGTCAAAGAGCTTATCTGCGATCTGTGCGGCAATCTCAGCGCCAAAACCGGTACGCTCACAGGATTCGTGGGTGATGATGACACGACCTGTCTTTTTGACAGATTCCGCAATTGCGTCGAAGTCCAGCGGGACAAGGCTGCGCAGATCCAAGACTTCAGCATCGATGCCCTTGACTTCTAGCTCTTTGGCAGCATCCAGTGCCATCAAAACAGACTTGGAGTATGAGAGGATTGTAACGTCCTTGCCTTGACGTTTCACATCTGCCTTTCCCAAAGGAATCAGATACTCTTCCTCGGGCACTTCGCCTTTGGTTTGGTATAGGCCCTTGTGCTCAATAAAAATTACGGGGTTATTGTCGCGAATAGCAGTTTTTAATAAGCCCTTTGCATCATAGGGAGTGGAGGGCATAACCACCTTGAGACCGGGAATGTGTGTAAACAGTGCTTCCAGACTTTGAGACTGGGTGCATCCATTGGAACGACCTCTGCCGCCTTGAGTGCGCAGTACCATAGGAACGGTAACCTGACCGTTGGTCTTGTAGCACATTTTGGACATCTGATTCAGAACGATGTCAAAACAGCAACCAATGAAATCCACGTGCATAATTTCTGCGACTGGACGGGCACCACACATAGCTGCACCGGTAGCAACACCAGCGATAGCGCATTCGGAAAGGGGAGTGTTTCGTACGCGTTGGGGACCAAACTCAGCCAGAAGCCCCTTTGTTGCCTTGAAGACACCACCGGTAATGGCAACATCTTCACCCATAACAAAAACCTTTTCGTCACGGCGCATTTCTTCAGCCAAAGCGGAGGCGATTGCCTCACGATACATTATCGTACTCATTTGCAATTCCTCCTTATTCTGCGTACAGGTTGGACATCATATCTTCAACCCGCATAGGTTCGCCTTTTATGCCAAATTCTACAGCTGCGGCAACTTGGTCGTCCACAGATTTGATGAGTGCTTCATCCTCCGCATCAGTCCAACCCAGTTCGGACATCAAGAGCTTCTGCATTCTGTTAATGCAATCGTTGTTCTTTTTGACCTCTGCAACCTCTTCTTTGGTGCGGTAGGTTTGCTCGTCACCTTCGTGGTGACCGCGCAGGCGGTATGTATCACACTCGATAAAGGTGGGACCTTCGCCTCGACGTGCACGGTCAATGGCTTCCTTGGCTGCGGCATAAACCTCCAATACGTCGTTGCCGTTGACGCGGACACCGGGAATGCCGTAGCCTGCTGCACGCTGATAGAAGGTGCCCATTGCGGTGGAGGTCTCAACAGAGGTGGAAATAGCGTAGTGGTTGTTCTCGCAGACAAAGATTACGGGCAATTTCCAAAGTGCAGCCACATTCATAGACTCGTGGAATGCACCCTGGTTGCCACCGCCATCACCAAAGAAGGCGACGGAAACACGTTCGGGAGCAAACATAGAACAGTACAAGGCATGGCCGGTACCCAGTGTTTCGGAAGCGCCCACAATGCCGTTGGCACTGAGTAATCCCACTTCTGGAGCGGTCTGGTGCATTTTTCCGGCTCTGCCGCCACAGTTGCCGTTCTGCTTACCCATCAACTCAGCCATCATTGCGTTGATATCAGCACCTTTGGCAATCAAGTGACCGTCGCATCGGTGGGTGGAGGCGATATAGTCTTCCTTGTGCAACAGCTTGCAAAAACCGGTTGCAACAGCTTCTTCGCCGACATACATATGCATATTGCCGATGACGATGCCTTGCTTGAAGTAGGCGACTGCGTTTTCTTCAAACACACGAATGAGTCGCATCATTCGATACATTTCCACCAGGTCTTCTCTGGTTAGGCCAAGTTCCTTGTAATCCATTTTGAACATCCTTTCGTGTTTTTGTATGTTATCGTCATTATAACATTGACATTCTTAGAAAAATAATGTATATTTTTTTAAAACACATTTAAAATAATAAATATATTGAGGTGCATACAATGATCACATTGCAGCAGTTGCGTTATTTTAAAGAACTGGCAAAAACCCAGCACCTGACCCAAACGGCAGAACGCCTGTATATCACCCAAACCACTCTGAGTAACACGATAATTAATCTTGAAAAACAGTTGGGTGTGAAGCTGTTTGACCGTGTAGGCAGAAATCTTCAGCTGAATGAGGTGGGAAAGCTTTATCTCCGGTATGTGAATGATGCGTTGATGGTACTGGATAACGGTATGACTGCAGTGAATGATTATAAGGAAAGTGTTCAGCAAGCGGTATCTGTTGCGATGACCAATTCCAATGTCTGGTCAGATCTGATACGGGGCTTTCATACAAAGTATCACGCATACAGCATCCGCCAGGTTGGATGCGATAAGGCGCAGTTTCGTAACAAGCTTATGGATCAGGAAATCGATTTCGTAATCGCAGGTGAGAGTGATTTTTCCCTGGTTGGTTTGGAACACTATGTGATTCGAGTGGAACAGATCTATTTGTGTGTTCCTGCCGGACATCCCATTGCACAAAAGAAGGGGATTTATCTGGCAGAAGCAAAAGAGGAATCGTTTATCAATCTTCCTGAGAGCAATAGTTTCCGTGGCTTCTGTGATGAACTTTTTAAAAAGGCAGGCATTGTTTATAATGCGGCATTGGAGTGCGATTACGTGATGCGTGAAAAACTGGTAGCTGCCGGGTTTGGCGTAGCTATTACAACCAACGCCACACGCCGACAAAATATGAATGAAGCAGATATTGCGTATGTTCCTGTGCTGGACAGCTTTGCAAAAAGACCGATTGCCATCGTATGGAATCCTAAGCACTATCTCAGCAGGGCGGCCATAGATTTTCGTGATTATGTTATGGAAACAGAATTGTAAAAATAACCGGGACGAGCATTTTGAAGTGCCGTCCCGGTTGAATTTATTTTTGTGCGCTGAGTTCTTTTTTTCTTTCTTTATTTGCTATGGAAAACATAATGAAGTAAATCGCAATCAGTGCGATCTCGAGGACAGATGCAATTTTGAAGCTGGGGCTGTAGGTTCCAATCATATCATAGATGAAATTGCAGATTGGCGGTGTGATCAAACTGGCCAGTGAAACCATTGCGATGATGATGCCGTTGATTTCTGTGCTGCCTTTTGTGCCGAATAAGGGGAGTGCAATCAGTGGGATTGCAACCGATGTTAGGCAAAGGCCTATGGAAAACAACACAACAGCCAAATAGGAAACAGCAGGATCAGAGACATTGCTGAGCATCCATTGTCCGACTGCAGAACAGGCAAGACACAGAATTGCCACGGGTTTTGCACCGAAGCGGTCGCTGATCCAGCCTATCAACAATTTAAAGAACGCCAGGGTCAACATCAGTACGCTGTCATAGTTTGCAGCAGCAGTTTGGGAATAACCGTTATCTTGAAAATGAGGATTCATAACTGCACTGGTGGTATAGACGCACATACTGCTCAGCAGAGTGGCAAAGCACATAAGGTAAAACAGCGGATGCTTATAAAGCTCTTTTAATGTATATCCCGTCCAGAGATTCTCTCTGCGCATCTGCTTGGTTGTCAGTTGTCCTACACCGTATGGCTTTAAAGAAATATCCTCGGGCGTATTATATACCAACAAATATAAAACAGATACCAAAATGGGGAAAAGACTACTGATCAGCAATGCTGTACGCCAACCAAATGCAACAATAATTCTTGAGAAAAGGAGGGATACAATACTGCCGCCAAGTCCGCTTGCCATGGATATGACACCGAGAACAAGACCCAAATGTTTGTGAAACCATTTCTTTATAATCCACACCGAGCCGGCGGTAAAGCACATACCGTAACCGAGTCCAATAAGGGCTCTGCCGATGGCGTGTCCAACAAGACCGGGTGCAACTGCCATAGAAAAGTAGCCGCAGGCGGTGGCAATCAACGAGTAGACAGTAAGTCGCTTGTAGCCGAGCCTGGGAAGAAGCACTCCGGTAAGTAAGGTACTGACTAAAGAGAACAGTCCGTAGGGTAAACCGGCAAGGGTAAAAGCACCACGTCCAACGGAGAGTTCCTCTGTAATGGGAATGGTATAAATGCCGATGGCGTTTACCAAACCACCGTATACAATCATTTCGCAAAAAACAATTATTGCAATAATCCAATGATAATGCTTTTTGATGTTTGTATTCATGAAGTCATTCCTTCTTTCACTTCATCTATTGGACGAATTCAAAGCTCGATTTTACAAAGAGGTTTAGTTGTCAGATGTTAGTCAATCAACAGGTGGCTCCTTTTTAAAAGGGACATAAGAAATGGAAAAGTATAAGTGCTGAAATTCTTCATTTTAATTACTACGTTGACACTTTAGCAAAGTGCAATATATTTGTCAATAGGGATATCAATTTACTGCTGATTTATTTGTGTTAAGAGGTGAATATCCAATGAATATTTATAGTTAATACTTGAATATTCATAGAATCTATGATAATATAATCTGGACGGTGCAGTATCCTAGTCGAAACGACCGGCTTCCAGGTAGGGCCTAAAAATCCTATGAAGGGCATATCGATGAAGTCCCTGGTGCCTGCTTTTTACGCCCAGTTTAGGGTGGGTGCTGGGGGTTAAGGATTCCGGGCGCACTCCAACGGCATGGAGTATACGACCCGGTTTCCGCGGAGACCCGGTGTTGTGTGACGAAGTTGAGAACTCCAATGTAGTTTGGAAGCCGCTTCGCACACGAGCCGAGTATGAACCTGCAAGGTGGTGCGCAGAATCGCGTGCTGCGTGCAGTGTAGCCTGCCTTGAGTGAGTATGAGGGGAAAGGGGACAAACGCCTGTATGTGGTGGCCACACATCTTGCGTTATCGCTTCTGGAAACCATCCTTGCAAAAGAGGCTAAGAGACGATTCGTTTTGTTGTGGAAAACACCTAGGCTGTCTTAATTAGGACAGACAGGGGATTACAGTACGGTCTCAGTGGCAATCGGGTACGCAAGATTGGCGACACTTGCGCTGACGGATTAAACGGAAACGGCCTTCTTGGTAACGAGAGGTTCTGTTTGGTGAAATACAACCCGACCTAAGCCGTAAGATTTATCCTGCCTGTTACCGTCATATTTTTAATAAAGGGGATAAGACCTGTGTCTAAGTCCGACCCAAGTGCGTTAAAAAAAGAACGCAGGAAGACGATCCGTTGGGTCGTCACCATTTTTATTGTAACAATATTCATCTCAGCTTTGATCTCTTTTGTATCTGACGAGATTATGGACATCAGTCCTATGTGGGCTGCGTTCCTTATTCTGTTGGCAATTGTATTTCTTGGCATTATCTTTGATGTGATTGGTGTGGCAGTGACCTCGGCAGATGAAAAGCCCTTCCACTCTATGGCAGCCAGAAAGGTGCCGGGTGCAATAGAAGCCATCCGCTTGCTGCGAAATGCGGAAAGAGTAAGCTCTATTTGCAACGATGTGGTTGGTGATATTTGCGGTGTCGTGTCCGGATCCGCTTCTGCTACTATTGCAGCACAGATCCTTATGAATATGAAGAATAATCAGGTTACGGATGATGTAGTTCCTTTGCTGATGTCTGCGCTGGTTGCCGGATTGACGGTTGGCGGAAAGGCGATCGGAAAGACTTTTGCTATCAAATCCTGTACCAATATTGTATCTACAGTAGGCAAGATCATTTATTTCCTCCGTAATATTCCGGAGTTGTTTAAAAGAAAGAATACTGACAGTTAGGTCGTGTTACCTATGAAAATATTGCATAACATCCACGGACATAGTGATCTGGTTGTACTGAATGAGGAACAGAGGGGTCTGCTATGTGCTGAGATCCGTGAATTTCTGGTCTCTCATATCAGTAAGACCGGAGGTCATTTGGCCTCTAATCTGGGTGTTGTAGAGTTGACGGTCGCAATTGAGACCGTGTTTGATACTGCATCTGACCGTCTGGTGTTTGATGTGGGTCACCAGTCTTATGTCCATAAGCTGCTGACCGACCGCCAGACGGATTTCGCATATTTGCGAAAATTTGGCGGTATGGCAGGCTTTCCAAAGCCTTCTGAAAGCATAACAGATGCCTTTACAGCCGGACATGCTTCCAGCTCTGTGTCCGTTGCTCTTGGTATGGCCAGAGCTAGAACCCTGCGGGGTGAAAAGTACCATATTGTCACTCTGCTTGGTGACGGTGCGGCCACCGGTGGTATGGTGTATGAAGGGCTGAATGATGCTTCGGTCAGCAATGAACCGATGATCGTGATTTTGAATGATAATGCACTGTCCATAGATCATAATGTAGGTGGTTTGGCATCTCATTTGTCCCAGCTGCGTACAAAAGAAAAGTACCTGGGTATGAAGAACAGGTATCGTCGATTGATGTCTCGTGTACCTGGTGGTCGTATGCTCTACCGTCTCACCAGAGGCATTAAGGATAGAGTGCGTCGTATGCTGATCCCAACGACAATTTTTGAGAGTATGGGATTTACCTATCTCGGTCCGGTTGATGGTCACGATTTAGAGCATTTGATTTTTCTTTTGCGTGTTGCAAAAGAGATGAAACGTCCTGTGCTGATCCATGCAATGACACAGAAGGGACGAGGATATGCACCCGCGGAAGAGCATCCTAAGTTGTTCCACGGTGTGGGAACCTTTGATCCGGTTACCGGTGAAGTACCTTCCAAGGGAAAAAATACGTTTTCTGATGCATTCGGAACGGCACTGTGTAAACTGGCCGCAACGGATGAACGTATTTGCGCCATAACTGCCGCTATGCCCGGTGGTACTGGACTTCTTGATTTTAAGAAGCAGTACCCAAAGCGTATGTTTGATGTGGGAATTGCTGAGGAGCATGCTGTCTCTATGGCTGGTGGACTTGCAAAGCAAGGAATGATTCCGGTGGTTGCGCTGTATTCTACATTCTTGCAGCGCGCCTATGATATGATATTGCAGGATATTTGCCTGCAGCAGCTTCATGTTGTTTTCGCGGTGGACCGTGCAGGACTGGTGGGTGAAGACGGGGAGACGCATCACGGTGTTTTTGATGTTGGTTTTCTGCGCCAGGCACCCGGTATGACGGTGTTGTGCCCTGCAAGCACTGCGGAAGCGGAAAGAATGCTAGCTTGGGCAGTTGAAGAGTATAACGGTCCTATAGCGATCCGGTATCCCCGTGGAGGAAACAGCGGATTCGATGAATGTTTGTGGAGCTCTGACAAGGATGTCGTTACTCATCACAACGGTAATGATGTTGCGATCGTTACCTATGGTACACTTGTAGCGAATGCTCTTGCTGCGTCAAGTATATTAAGTGATAAAGGAATCGATGCGGGTGTTTTGCGTTTAACAAAGGTTGCACCGCTTCCTGCGAAAGAGCTAGCGGATGCGCTAAAGAATTACCGCCACTGTGTTATTGTTGAGGATGTGTGCAACGGCTCAGGCGTTGGCGATGCCATTGCCGCTAATTTGACAAAGGTATGCTGCTTTACGCAGATTAATTTGGGAAAAACATTTACGACCCACGGAACGATACCGCAGTTGCATAAACTGTGCGGACTGGACGGGGAATCTATAGCAGCGCATATAATGGGGGTGCTTTCGGATGAAAATTAAAAAGAGACTGGATATGCTCCTTGTGGAGCAGGGGTATGCGGATACCAGATCCAAAGCACAGGCTATTATTATGAGCGGTCAGGTATACGTAGAGGGTCAGAAGGCAGATAAGCCCGGTATCTCTTATGAGGAACATGTTTCTATTGAGGTGCGCGGTGCTGCTTGCCCGTATGTTAGCCGAGGTGGATTGAAACTGGAAAAAGCACTTCGTGATTTCGGTGTTGATCCGAAGGATTATGTTTGTAGCGACTCCGGTGCTTCTACTGGTGGCTTTACCGATTGCCTGTTGCAGCAGGGTGCGAGGAAGGTTTTTGCGATCGATGTGGGCTATGGTCAACTAGATTGGAAGATTCGTTCTGACCCCCGTGTGGTAGTTATGGAACGTACCAATGTGCGTTATGTGACGCCTGAACAGTTGGGTGAACCCTTAGATCTGTCTGTGGTGGATGTGAGCTTCATTTCATTGAAGATCGTCCTGCCTGTGATCAAAACATTTTTAAAGCCAACCGGACAGGTTCTTTGTTTGATCAAGCCTCAATTTGAGGCAGGGAAAGAAAAGGTGGGAAAAAAAGGTGTTGTTCGCGAACCGGAGATCCACAAAGAGGTGCTGGATAATTTTGTGTTGTTGACGGAACAGATCGGTTTCACAATATTGGGATTGACCTTCTCTCCTGTGAAAGGTCCGGAAGGTAATATTGAGTTTTTAGCACATCTTACGGCAGAAGATAAAGCCGGTATTGTGCCGGATACCGCTGCAGTTGTCGAGGCTGCACACGAAGCATTGAAGGGGTGAGTACTGTGAAAAAAGTGATTTTAACACCAAATCCATATAGAGATAAAAATTTCAACACAGTGCGCAACGCCTTTGAAATTTTGAAGGCAAGTGATGTGGATGCGAAAATTTGTCTGCCGTTTGAAGTGGACAGAACTTATGACTTGCCAAAGGATCTGCATTTTTCCAGATTGGACCGGGAGCTTCCCGGTGCAAGCACGGTGGTTTGTTTTGGCGGTGACGGCACGATCCTGCATATGGCAAAGGCAGCAACCAGACACGGTGTGCCGATTTTAGGTGTCAACATCGGAACTATGGGATTTATGGCTGAGCTGGAGAGTACGGAGCTTTCTCAGCTTTCCCGTCTTGCCGGTGATGATTATGACGTTGATGAGAGAATGATGTTGGATGTTACCGTACATCGTGATCGGGATATTATTTTCCACGACATCTGCCTGAATGACTGTGTTATCACGAAGGGTGCTGTTGCGAGAATTGTTCATCTGGCGGTGAAATGTGATGGCGTACAAGCAATAGAGTGCGGTGGTGACGGTGTAATCGTGGCAACGCCTACCGGCTCAACGGCGTACAGCCTTTCTGCGGGCGGACCGATTGTGGAACCGGAGGCGCATAGCATCTTGGTGACTCCAATCTGCGCTCACGATGTTGCCAGCCGCAGCATAGTAGCTTCTGACAGACGGGTGATCACGGTTACAATGACGCGTAACGCCCGGAGAAATGCATTTCTTTCAGTTGATGGTGGTAAGGCACTGCGAATGAATGCCGGTGATGTAGCAACAATCAAAAAATCTGGTTTAACTACGAAGTTGGTGCGATTAAAAGACCGCAGTTTTTATGACGTGGTCAATATGAAGTTCAAGAATAATTGAGGTGATGCCGGATGAAGAGCCAAAGACAGTCGAAAATCCTGGAGATTATCTCCAAGCAGAATATTGAGACACAGGAACAGTTGCTGCTGGCGTTGCAAAAAGAAGGATTTCGTGGTACGCAGGCTACGATTTCCCGCGATATTAAGGAACTGCGCATTGTGAAGGAACTTACAAGCATGGGTACCTACAGATATGCTACATCCTCCAATGAATTGGCAGGCAGTTTCTCTTCGCGACTTAATACGATTTTTCGTGAGTGTATTGTGAGCTTTGATTATGCACAGAACATTGTGGTGATCCATACACTTCCGGGATTGGCATCTGCTGCTGGATCAGCAGTGGACGCAATGAGTTTTGGTTCAGTGTTGGGTACCCTTGCCGGTGATGATACGGTGATGATTGTGATGCGTGATACCAACGCAGCTGCTGCATTTTGTGCGGAAATAAGTAATCTTATTAATTGATTAAGGGGTGGATGTGGTGCTGAGTCTTCTGCATATTGAAAATATAGCGGTGATCGAATGCGCCGACATTTCCTTTGATAAGGGATTTAATGTGCTCACCGGTGAGACCGGTGCCGGTAAATCGATTGTAATTGACGCAATTTCTGCAATTCTTGGAGAGCGTGCCTACCGTGATATGATTCGTACCGGAGCGCAAAAAGCTTCTGTGCGTGCAGTTTTTACAAATGTTCCGGAGCTTCCTTGGTTTTCTGAAAATGGCGTAGAATATGACAGTGAGACGATTATCCAAAGAGAGATCTATTTAGACGGAAAGAATGTGTGCCGTGTCAACGGTGCGCTGGTTACGGTTTCTATTCTCCGCAAGTTGGGTGTATCCTTGATCGACATTCACGGACAGCACGATTCTGCGTCCTTGTTTGATGAAGATAATCACTTGCAGTTCTTGGATGCATACGCCAATAACGAGGCAATCAAGGCGGAATACGGGGAGAAATATGCATCGCTCTCTGAACTGCGCCATAAGATCGAGAAGATGTCTATGGACGAGGGTGAAAAGCTTCGTCGTATGGAAGCGTTGCGCTATCAGATTGAGGAAATATCCAAGGCAGAGTTGCAGCCTGGCGAGGATAATTCTCTGGAAGAGCGTCGAAAAGTTCTTCAAAACGCTGAGAAGCTCAGTGACGGAATCTATACTGCTGTAGAGTGTTTGTACGGCGGGGATGATACGGATGGTGCTGAATCGTTGCTTATGGCTGCAGAGAGGGAACTGGGGCGGCTGAGTCGTTATACAGACGCTTTTTCTGAACTCCACGACAAAGTTTCAGATCTTATGTATCAGGTGCAGGATGTGGCTGAGGAGCTTCGGAACGCAAGAGATGATTTATCATATTCCGCTGACGAATTGGAGCGGATCGAATCCCGACTGGATGTGATCCACAAGCTGCGTCGAAAGTATGGTGCTACCTGTACCGATATTCTTGATTATCTGGAAAAGGCAAAAGCCGAGCTTGATGAGATCGAATTCGCAGATGACCATATTGAACGTTTGAAGGTAAAATGCAAAAAGGCTGAGAAAGAGGCGTGGGATGCAGCATTTGCGTTGCGCAAAAGTCGTGAAACGGCATCTGAGGAGCTGTCTGCACGGATTTTGTCAGAGCTCACACAGTTGGATATGCCTAAGGTACAGTTTTCTTGTGTGTTTACAGAAGTTGTGTTAGGGACAAATGGTGCGGACTCTGTGGCGTTCTATATGTCTGCTAATGTAGGCGAAGCGTTGAAGCCTATGAGTAAAGTGGCATCTGGCGGCGAGCTTGCTCGTATAATGCTTGCAATGAAGAATGTTTTGGCTGAACAGGATCAGGTGGCAACCTTGATCTTTGATGAGGTGGATACCGGTGTTTCCGGTCGTGCGGCGCAAAGGGTGGCTGAAAAACTGCGCAGTGTGGCGAGAAATAAGCAGGTGCTGTGTGTGACCCATCTGCCGCAGTTAGCGGCATTGGCGGAGACACACTTGTATATTTCAAAAGAGGAACGGGACGGTAGAACCTTTACAACGGTGACACCGTTGGATCGAGAGGGCAGAAAGTTGGAGCTTGCCAGAATCATTGGCGGTGCTAATATTACAGAGACTACGCTTAAAAGTGCAGAAGAGATGCTTGCTACTTGACAAATTCTTAGGGATTTGTTAGGATATGCCTAACGTGAAGAAGGGAAGAAGTAAGTGAATTACATTTCTCCAGAGAGCTGCCGGTTGGTGCGAGGTAGTGAGATGGTTTGCTGAAATACCTCCCGGAGCGGCACTCCTGAAATTGCAGTAGGGAATGACGGGTTCGCCCGATATTGCGAAAAGCGTTGTAAAACGCTATGAGGTTTACACTGTGAGGTGTGAACGAACCAGAGGTGGTACCGCGTAATTTACGCCCTCTGTCCTGCGGGACAGAGGGCTTATTTTTTGGAGGAAGAAATATGAAACTGTATGATGAACTGGTTGCCAGAGGCTTGATCGCACAGGTGACCAATGAGGATGAGATCCGTGAAATGATTGATAATGGCAAAGCTACCTTCTACATTGGCTTTGATCCTACAGCGGATTCTTTACATGTAGGTCATTTTATGGCATTGTGCTTAATGAAGCGATTGCAAATGGCAGGTAACAAGCCCATTGCATTGATTGGTGGCGGTACTGCTATGATCGGTGATCCCTCCGGTAGAACCGATATGCGTTCTATGATGTCTCGTGAGACAATTCAGCATAACTGTGATTGCTTCAAAAAGCAAATGGAACGTTTTATTGAGTTTGGCGAAGGTAAGGCGCAGATGGTGAACAACGCCGATTGGTTGTTGGATCTGAACTATGTTGATGTGCTCCGCGAGGTGGGTGCTTGTTTCTCTGTGAATAATATGCTTCGTGCAGAGTGCTACAAGCAGCGTATGGAGAAGGGTCTTAGTTTCCTGGAATTCAATTATATGATTATGCAGTCTTATGATTTTTACTATCTGTATCAGCACTATGGCTGTAATATGCAGTTTGGTGGCAATGATCAGTGGAGCAATATGCTGGGCGGCACCGAACTGATTCGCAGAAAGCTTGGAAGTGATGCACATGCAATGACCATTACCTTGCTTTTGAATTCTGAAGGCAAAAAAATGGGCAAGACTGCATCCGGTGCGGTGTGGCTGGATCCCAACAAGACCAGTCCCTTCGATTTCTATCAGTACTGGCGCAATGTGGAGGATGCAGATGTGCTTAAGTGCATCCGCATGTTGACGTTCCTGCCTCTGGAGGAGATTGACGCAATGTCTGATTGGAAGGATGCTCAACTGAACACTGCAAAGGAAATCCTTGCCTTTGAGTTGACCAAACTGGTTCACGGTGAAGAGGAGGCAACCAATGCGCAAGCTGCTGCTAAGGCACTGTTTGTGGGTGGCGGTGATGATGCCAATATGCCCACTACAGAGATTGCGCCTGAGCAGTTGACCGATGGTCAGATCGGTATTTTGAACTTAATGGTTGCTTGTAAGCTGGCAGGTTCCAACGGAGAAGCAAGAAGACTTGTCCAGCAGGGCGGTGTTTTTGTGAATGATGAGAAAGTGCCTGACCATACCTTTGTTGTCACCGAACAGATGTTGAAGGATGGCGTGAAGATCCGCAAGGGCAAGAAGGTATTCCATAAGGCAGTAATGTAAATTTAAAATAAATGAAGGAGTTATGCGCTAATACACATAACTCCTTCGTTTCTTATCCAATATGGTTTCATAGATATCATCGGTAATCTTGGTATAAATAGTGTGGAAGATTTATGTTGTAGACTTTTTGAGAAAAGACTGTATAATATACTTATATTCTTTGGTAGATTGGAGTATCATATATGAAGCTCAATTACAAACGCACAATTCTTGTGGGATTCGCTTTCTTTTTGATCAGCGCATTCTGGCAGGCCTATGATGCAACGATCCCTGTGATTTTGACCAACAAGTTTGGTATGTCACAAACCTGGTCCGGTGTGATTATGGCACTGGATAATATTCTTGCTGTATTTATGCTTCCTGTATTTGGCGCATTATCCGATAAGTGCAGATCCAAACGTGGCAAGCGCACGCCTTTCATTTTCGTAGGTACCATCATCGCTGCTGTTGCGATCCTTTCTTTGTCTTTTGTAGATAACGCACAGCTTCGAAATATTCAGGATGTAGCAAGGATCGATGATCCTACATCACTGACTGTGATCTACAACAGTCAGAAAGATGAATTGCTGCAAACACCTGATGGTGATCAGTTTATCCTTTCTGAACTGTATACGCTTGAAGAGTTTACACAGATTCGCACGGAGCAGACGGTGGAGACTGACGGAAAGCAGATTTCTCCGTATACGAACTATGTTGTTCCTGCTCGTCAAGCCTGTGCAGCACAGCGCACGGCTTCAAATCCTGTACCACTGGCGGTTTTTGTTGCATTGCTTTTGGTGGTCTTGGTGGCGATGGCGACATTCAGGAGTCCTGCGGTGGCATTGATGCCGGATGTGACCATAAAGCCGCTTCGTAGTAAAGCCAATGCTATTATCAATTTGATGGGAACAGCGGGCGGTATTCTTGTGCTCGTGCTGGGAATGGTATTTGCTACCTCAGCTGTTCGCAATCAACTTATGAGCTATAATATTTACTATGGCGTTATTGCGGCATTGATGCTGGTGTCCTTGGGTATTTTCCTCGCCACAGTGCGTGAAACAAAATGGGCGAGTCAGATGGCGGAAGACAGCGTTCGTCTGGGTATAGAAGAAGAACAAAAGCACGACACATCTGAGAAGCGAAAGCTTAGCTCTGGTGAAAAGCGTTCCCTTGCGTTTATATTAGCATCGATCGCTCTTTGGTATTTTGGTTATAATGCAGTTACTTCCAAGTATTCAGTTTATGCTGGAAACATCTTGAATATGGACTATAATACCACTTTGCTGATTGCTCAGGGTGCAGCAATCATTGCTTACCTGCCTGCCGGTATGATCGCATCAAAGGTCGGCAGAAAGAAGACTATCCTTACAGGTGTCATTATGCTGACCGTTGCTTTTGGGGCGGCATCATTCTTGCGTGCGGGTAGTCCGGTGATGCTTATGAATCTCCTGTTTGCACTTGCTGGTATTGGTTGGGCTACCATAAATGTCAACTCTTTCCCTATGGTGGTGGAGCTTTGTTCCGGCGGCGATGTTGGTAAATATACCGGTTTCTATTATACTGCATCTATGTCTGCACAAATTGTTACACCGATGCTGTCCGGTCTGTTTATGGATATGGATGGTGTTGGTATGACTGTGTTGTTCCCTTATGCGGCCATTTTTGCCGGTCTTGCGTTTATCACAATGCTTCTTGTGAAGCACGGCGATGCCAAGCCTGAGAGAAAAAAAGGCCTTGAAGCATTGGATATTGATGATTAAGAGGGTTGTGTTTATTTGATCGTAGTTATTATTGTGTTATTGTTTTTTGCGCTTTTATATATTCTCAGCACTATGTGTCGGAAGGGGCATCGTGGCTTGCAGGCACTGCGTGGTTATGGGTATGCGCACCGTGGCCTGTATGGTGAAGGTGTACCGGAAAATAGCATAGAGGCGTTTTATCGAGCTAAAAAGCACGGTTACGGCGTAGAACTGGATGTTCATCTTTTGAAGGATGGAAGTCTTGCGGTGATCCACGATTCTTCGTTGTTGCGTACCACGGGAATGAATGGTTTTGTGGAGGATTTGACGTCTGAAGACCTGACGCAGTATAAACTGGAAGGTACGGAACAGACGATCCCGTTATTCTCTGATGTGCTCAAGCTGTTTGAAGACGGTGTTCCTGTGATTGTAGAGCTGAAGTGTTATAAGGATAATTATGCGGAACTGTGCCGAAAGACCTGTGAGCTGTTGGAAACATATAAAGGTGCGTATTGCATTGAATCCTTTGATCCCCGTTGTATATACTGGCTACGCAAGAACAGACCGGAGATTATTCGTGGGCAACTGACTGAGAATTATTTTCGATCCACATCTGCTAAAATTCCGTGGATATTAAAGTTCCTGCTAAAGAATCAGATGATGAACTTCTTGGTGTTGCCGGATTTTGTTGCATACCGGTTCAGCGATAGAAAGAATTTTAGTAACTTTTTGACAGAAAAGGTATGGGGGGCACAAAGCGTTACCTGGACGTTGATTTCACAGGAGCAATACGAAGTAGCGGTTGAGGAAAGGCGCATACCAATTTTTGAAGGTTTTATGCCCTAAAATGCAATAAACATCCACCGGTATTGTTGCCGGTGGATGTGCTTTTTATTGGAAGTAGCGATCGATTCTTCTCTTGGTTTCTTCGTTGATTGTTCCTAGTGGAAGTCGGCAGCGGCCGCAGTCAAACCCGGCATAGCGCATAGCATATTTGATGGGAATGGGGTTTACCTCGCTGAAGAGTAGATCAATAAGGGGTAAAAACAGACATTGAAGATCAGCTGCTGTATCAAAATCACCGTCTAGTGCGGCGTCTATCATTGCTACAGTATCTCCCGGGCAAATATTGGATAATACGGAAATTACACCTTTTCCGCCAAGAGATACTACAGGAACAGCTTGATCATCATTTCCGGACCAAATATAAAAGTCTTTTGGACATGAACTGCGTATACGAAGTATTTTACATATATCCGTTGTTGCCTCTTTTACACCGTTAATGTTGGGAGAAAGTGCGAGGCTTCTGTAAACAGATACGGGGATGTCTACTCCGGTGCGGGATGGCACATTGTAAATGATAATGGGTATTTTTACAGCATTTGCTACGGAAATGTAGTGGTTGTATAAACCATCTGGATTCCCCTTATTGTAGTAAGGAGAAACAACTAAAAGTGCATCTGCACCAGCTTCCTCCGCTGCGCAGGATAACTCAATTGTGTGAGTCGTATCGTTAGTGCCTGTGCCTGCAATGATGGTGCAGTTATTACCGGTGTATGCCTTGCTTCTTCGAAATAGTTCCAATTTCTCACTATCAGATAATGTAGGAGATTCACCGGTGGTACCTGATAGTGCTACTGTTGTTATGCCGGCGTCTATTTGCGCACGCAGCAGTTGTTCCACAAGCGGATAGTTGATCTTGTTATCTAGAAAGGGTGTGATCAATGCGGTACAGACCCCGGTAAATACAGGTTTTTTCATATAGAAACACCTCCACGCCAATCTATGCTGTGGAGGTGTTTTTTGCGCCAACAGCTACTTGTGCTTATAGCGCAGCTGTATCTGTAGAGTGTTCCGGTTAAAGAATGAAAAATACAAATAGCTATTAAAATCTTGCCGAAATTAGATAAATTTGTACAATATTGATCAAGTAGACTTGCGATGTTTAGATGCTTCTTGTATAATGCGTTATGAAACGGGGTGAGAGATGTGATACCTTCGGAATCTGTCGGTTCCTCAGATTTTTACATAGAAAAACGTGTAAGTAAAACACCGCTACACAATATGCATCATCATAGATCTTTTGAGATCTATTATATGTTTAAAGGAAAACGAGAGTATTTCATTGAGGATCGTTTCTTTGTTATTAATGAAGGTGACATTGTAGTAATACCTCGGGGCGTATTTCATCGAACTTCGGGGGAGGGCGGACTTCGGTACTTAGTTCATTTTTCAGAGCGCTTTCTTGAAAAATATTTTACGCAAGCAGCTTTGCATCCACTGCTAGATAAAATGCCGTTTGTGTTTCGTGGCGAACCTGCGTTGCGTGAACGGTTTCTCCTTCTTTTGGATCAGATGAATGTAGTGTATTCGAAATCTGGTGCATTCGTGGATGAACACCTGCTTGCAGGTTCTTTGTACCAGGTGTTGTTTTCAATTGCATTTGGAAACAATACCTATATTTCTGCAGACCATACAGATAAACGCATTACAAAGGTCGTTCAGTATATCAATGAAAACTTTAATACCATTAAAGATGTTGATGAGATCGCAGAAGAGTTTTATATTTCAAAATATCATCTTTGCCGTTCCTTTAAGAAAAATCTGGGAATATCACTGATCTCCTATCTAAATACGATTAAGATTCGTCAGGCATGCACTATGATCAGAGAGGGTAACGCAAATCTAACTGAAATTGCTATGCAAAGTGGATTTAATTCGTCATCCTATTTTTCTAAAGTATTCAAAAAGGAAACGGGAATATCGCCAACTGATTACCGCATCAGATATAAACCTAAGTGATAGTTAATATAAAGTATCTTCATTCTAAATATATAGATGGTATAATAATAGTAAATTGCTTCAGATTACGCAAAAAGAGGCGCTGTACACCACAGCGCCTCTTTTGTGTGTTTTGAATTGTGAAATGTATATTACATTTCTATCAAAGCGTAACTCCGTCTTTGAAGATAGATATTTCTCTATAATTATTTATTTCGTTTTTAGTTTGCTTTCCGGAGGCTATTTCTAAAATATAGGAGAAAAATGCTTCGTCAAGATTTTTTCCTTCTAATATGGGAGATGCATCGAAGTCAATCCAGTTGCGCTTTTGAATTGCCAGTTTGTGGTTGGTAGCGATCTTTACAGTTGGGACTGGTGCACCGAGAGGTGTTCCGCGACCGGTTGTAAATAGAATCATATGAGCACCTGCTGCAGTGAGGTTTGTAACAGCAATCATATCATTTCCGGGACCGTCCAGCAGAGATAGACCACTGTATCTTACAGTATCTCCATAGTTTAATACATCTACTACAGGTGCAGAACCGGCTTTTTGAACACAACCGAGGGATTTTTCTTCCAATGTAGTAATTCCACCGGCTTTGTTACCCGGAGATGGATTCTCGTAGACGGGTTGATTGTGACCTAAGAAATAGTCCTTAAAGTTGTTTATGAGGTCTACGGTTTTGTTAAATACGTTTCTGTTTGTGCAGCGTTCCATTAAAAGATGCTCTGCGCCAAACATTTCCGGAACTTCTGTGAGTATACAGCTTCCGCCTGCTGCGGTGAGTTTGTCACAAAAGCGACCAACCAACGGATTGGCAGTGATTCCGCTGTAACCGTCACTGCCACCACATTTAAGTCCGATCCGAAGTTTTTCTACTGGGATTTTTGTTTGTTTAAACTGGGCAATATATTCTTTTAAATTATTCACCAAGGCGATACCTTCGGCTATTTCATCATCAACGTCCTGGCAATTCAGAAATTTGACTCGTTGTGGGTCATATGGTCCTAATATGCTTTTAAAGGACTCAATGTTGTTATTTTCACATCCTAGGCCCAGTACAAGAGCGCCTCCGCAATTGGGATGATTCACCAAACCTCGCAATATCTTTTGTGTCAGCTTGTGGTCATCTCCTAGTTGGGAGCAGCCAAATGGGTGGGTATAAGCGAATGCTCCTGTGGCGGAGGCGATTTGCTGCGCAATTTTATTAACGCAACCTACAGTAACAATAATCCATATTTCGTTACGGATTCCCACATCACCGTTAGGACGTTCATATCCAAGAAATGTGATAGAGGAGTTTTTTGGGGGTAAGTCTAAACAAAATGGTGTGTAGGTGTATTTGACATTGTCCGCAAGTCCGGTGGTAAGATTGTGGGTATGTACCCAATCTCCAATTTGAATATTTTCGGTAGCATAACCAATGGGACTACCATACTTTACAATGACTTCGCCTTTTGTTATTGAGCGTAATGCGTATTTGTGACCATCGGAAATATTAACTTCCACGTTGTCAGCTTTGTGGATTATCATTGTATAACTCCTTTGCGAGCTGAGAGAGATCCATATCCCAAAGTTCTTTGTTGGACAGAATTTCTTCAGTGGTATGATTCTTCATAAATGCAGTGACTGCCTGATCGTCATCAGTCATATCTGTCTTATAGAATTCCAGTAATTTTTTGAACGAAAGAATAAGATTTTTAGGGTATGTTCCAAATTTTTCCTTGTATGCAATGATAGATGGAAGTACACGAACCTTAAATTTGCTGATGGAATTCAGCGCGATTGAGGATAGCTGATGATTGATGTATGGATTTTCAAAACGAGTCAAAACACTCTGTGCATATTGCTGTAGTTCATTGCTTGGCATATCCAGTGTCGGTATGATTTCGTTGAAAATGCTATTCTCCAGAAATTTTCGTATGGTGTGGTCTTTTGTGCAATCTCTGACCGTTTTGAATCCTTCCAAAAGCGCATATGGGACCATTGCTGTATGTGCGCCGTTTAAGATACGTACCTTTCTCGTGTGATACATTTCAAGCTGATTTGTTGTTACAATTACATTTAAGCCGGCTTCCCGGAAAGGTATTTCGGAATTCAGATCCAACTCGGTTTCGATTACCCATAAATGATAAAATTCAGATGCGTTGAGCATTTTGTCCGGGAATGAGGTTTGTATTTCCTCTCCGTGGGGATAACCTGTGTTGATCCTGTCCACTAAGGTGCAGCAAAAAATATTTTTGGTGTTGATCCAATGAACAAAGTCGTTACCTAACCTCCAGAGTTCTGCATATTGCAGAATACATTTTTTTAGAGCTTCGCCATTATGAGGGATCAGTTCGCAGGGTAAAAAAACAAAGCCGGGCAAACGAAGATCAAAGCGGCGTTTTAACAATTGTGTTAACTTTCCGGGGAAGGAAGGACAGGGCATATCGTTGTATTTTTCATCCGGGCGGAATTCAATACCGGCTTCTGTTGTGTTTGATATTATGTATCGGGCCTCAGGAATTGCAGCCAATCCCATATAACCTTCAAAATCATCATAAGGATCCACACACCGGGAAATCACATTGATAATTTGCGTTTCTGCACCTTCTTTGCCACGAATAATATGCGTGTAACGACAATTTTGTGCCGTTAAAATGTGACATTTTCCATTTTTACGCGGTTGAACAACTACAACATTGCTTTTGAAAGCTGTGGTATCGTTTATTTTTTGTATCATCCAATCTGTAAAGCCGCGTAGAAATCCACCTTCGCCAAATTGGATAAAGCGTTCCGGAAACAAATTAGCTTCGCTCATATCTAAACACCTCTATATATGTTAGTGATGTAATTGTTATATAACGCAGCGGTAAATGCTAGTACAATATTGCCTGTATTTCTAGCGATTGTAAAATATTGCCTTTAAATGTCCTTGATAACGTATATATCTAAACATAACCCTGAGAAATAGGCAAAATATTACAACTATAAATATATGATGACAATATTATTATATAACCACAATGAGGTTTATGTATATAATGACAGTATTAAACGGATATGGAGTGATACTATGCTTTATGAAAATAATCAAGTAAAAAATCTAAAAATCGCATATATCGGTGGCGGTTCCCGAGGGTGGGCGTGGACGCTGATGAATGATCTAAAAAAAGCAGAGGATATTTCGGGATCGGTGTATCTCTTTGATATAGACGAAAATGCTGCCAAAAATAACGAAGTCATTGGCAACAGGATTGATGGTGCTTCTTGGAAATATTTTGCTGCTACTACCATTGATGAGGCTCTCTGCGGAGCTGACTTTGTTATTATATCAATTTTGCCCGGAACTTTTGATGAAATGCAGGTAGATGTACATACACCGGAGAAGTATGGTATATGGCAATCGGTGGGTGATACTACAGGCCCGGGTGGATTTATTCGAGCTCTGCGTACGATCCCGATGATGCGAAAGATTGCCTCACAGATTCGTCGGCATTGCCCAGATGCTACGGTAATCAATTATACAAATCCTATGGCGGTTTGTATTGGGGCTCTTTATCGGGAGTTTCCGGATATCAAGGCCTATGGATGCTGTCATGAGGTGTTTGGCACACAAAAACTGCTGTCACACGCACTTTCTGAAATCAGGGGACTGGAAGTAAAGCGTGAGGAAATGTGCGTAAATGTCGTTGGTGTAAATCACTTTACATGGTTTACTTCTGGCCGTTATCAAAATATCGACCTGTTTGATGTGTATTCCCAATTTGTAGATAAGTTTTATCATCAAGGCTACAATAGGGAAGGTCTCGGTAACTGGATGAATAACTCATTCCGCAATAATGCCCGAGTAAGAATGGATCTGTTTCGGAATTATGGCTATGTTGCAGCTGCAGGAGATCGTCATTTGGCAGAATTTATGGATAATGATGTGTATCTTGAAAATCCTGAGCGGGTGCGCAGTTGGATGTTTGGTCTGACCACGGTTGTGTGGAGAAAGCAGGATCTTCAGAACAGACTGCAACGCAGCGAACGACTTGCGAGCGGGGAAGAAGTTTATGAACTTCGCGAAACCGGTGAGGAAGGTGTTCATCAGATCAGAGCGCTTCTTGGTTTGGATACAATGATTACTAATATCAACCTTCCCAACCGTGGGCAGATTCCCAATCTACCTTTAGGAACTGTGGTGGAAACCAATGCGGCCTTCCGGTGCGATGGATTTAAACCCGTTTACGCAGGCAATATTCCTGATACGATTTATCCTTTGGTTAGCCGTGCAGCACAAGAAAATGAAGATATGCTGGATGCCGGTTTTAGTTTGGACCTTGATTTTGCTTTTGAGAAGTTCTCGCAGCTGAATATGATTAAGAAATTGACATTGCAGCAGAAGAGAGAACTATTCGATGAAATGATCAGCGGCACTAAGAATTATTTACAGGAATACCGATAAAATCTAACCCATTTACCAATTTGGTAAATGGGCTAGATTTTTGCCTGATGATGTGGTACAATCACCTAAACTGTTTCTAAAAAGGAAGTTAGAGATGAAGACAAGTGATTTTTGGTATGAACTGCCGGAGAAACTGATTGCACAGACTCCGTTGGAACAACGTGATACATCAAGGCTGATGGTGCTGGACAAAGATTCGGGCGAGATAGAACATAAGCATTTCTATGATATTTTGAATTATCTGAGACCTGGGGATTGTTTGGTGATGAACGATTCCCGTGTGTTGCCGGCTCGGCTTTTGGGGCATCGCCCCACAGGCGGTGCAGTGGAGCTACTGCTTCTTAGAGATCTTGGGGATAAGATGTGGGAGTGCTTAGCAAAACCTGGCAGAAAGCTTCAGAAAGGGCAGGAGGTTATTTTCGGAGACGGGGAGCTGACAGCTACGGTGGTATCTGTTCAAGAGGACGGAAACCGTGTTGTCAAATTCCATTATGAAGGGATATTCCTAGAGGTGCTTGAGAGATTGGGCAAGATGCCTCTCCCTCCGTATATTAAGGCGGAGCTTCAAGACCAAGAACGGTATCAGACGGTTTATTCCCGGGAAGTTGGTTCAGCGGCAGCACCTACTGCAGGCCTGCATTTTACTAATGAGCTTTTAGATCGGGTGCGTCAAAAGGGCGTGAAAACTGCATTCGTTACCCTTCATGTGGGTCTTGGTACTTTCCGTCCGGTAAAGGCTGACAACATTTCTCAGCACCATATGCACAGTGAACTTTGTATGATGTCAGCTGAAACTGCGAAAATCTTGAATGAAACAAAGATGAATGGCGGAAGGATCGTTTGCGTAGGAACAACATCCTGCCGCACGCTAGAATCCTTGGTTAATGAGGATTGTACTTTTGCGGAGAAAAGCCGTTGGACGGATATTTTTATTTTCCCTGGCTATCAGTTTAAGGCGATGGATGCACTGATAACAAATTTCCATCTGCCGGAAAGTACGCTTGTGATGCTTGTGTCTGCTTTTGCAGGAAGAGAAAATGTGTTAAATGCCTATAACGAGGCGGTAAAGGAAAAGTATCGATTCTTTTCTTTTGGCGATGCAATGTTCATTGGTGAGGTATAAGTATGTTTAAGATTTTAAAGACGGAAGGAAAGGCTCGACGCGGCGAGTTTAGCTGTGCCCACGGAACGGTGCAGACACCTGTTTTTATGAATGTGGGAACACAGGGGGCGATTAAGGGTGCTCTAAGTGCTAAAGACTTGAAGGATATCGGTTGTCAAGTTGAGCTTAGCAATACCTATCATCTGCACCTTCGACCCGGTGATCAGCTTGTAAAAGAATGCGGCGGTCTTCATAAGTTTATGACATGGGATGGTCCAATTCTTACAGATTCGGGCGGATTTCAAGTTTTTTCCCTCTCTTCCTTGCGTAAGATTAAGGAAGAAGGTGTGACCTTTGCTTCGCATATTGACGGACATAAGATATTTATGGGGCCTGAGGAGAGTATGCAGATCCAGTCGAATCTTGGCTCTGATATTTGTATGGCTTTTGATGAGTGTATTGAGAACCCGGCCCCCCGTGACTATGTGAAGCAAAGTGTTGACCGCACATTCCGGTGGCTGCAGCGGTGCAAGGCAGAGAATGCCAGGTTAAACGCACTTCCGGATACGGTAAATCCACAGCAGATGCTTTGGGGTATCAACCAAGGTGGCACTTATGCGGATATCCGCGTGGATCATATGAAACGAATCGCAGAGTTGGATCTTCCGGGTTATGCAATTGGTGGATTGGCGGTTGGTGAGACTGCTGAGGAGATGTACGATATCATCGAGGCAGTTGAGCCACATATGCCGGCAGATAAGACACGTTATTTAATGGGTGTTGGTACACCTACCAACATAATTGAAGCGGTTGCTCGCGGTGTTGATTTCTTTGATTGTGTTATGCCTGCCAGAAATGCACGTCACGCAAGACTGTTTACCTGGGAGGGTGCGATCAATCTGAAAAACGCTAAATATCAGAAGGATATGAATCCAATTGATCCGTTGTGTGATTGTCCGGTCTGCAGACGTTATTCTCGTGCATATATCCGTCATTTGTTTGTTGCAGAGGAGATGCTTGCTATGCGTCTTTGCGTTATGCATAATCTCTATTTCTATAATAAATTGATGGAACGGATTCGTAATGCACTGGATAACGGCACATTTGAAGAATTTAGATGGGAATTTTCTGAAAAGTTAAGCAGAAGGATATAAAATCACTTGCTTTTTCGTATTTCAATGATATAATGAATTGGAATTTATTTTCAAAGGAGTAATTAATATGTATAACATTTTGACTGATGCTGCAGTTGGCGGCGGTAATATGACATCCTTTATCATCACTATTGTTGCGATGATCGGTATCTTTTACTTTATGCTGATTCGTCCTGAGAATAAGCGTAAAAAGGAAGCAGAGCAGCTGCGCTCTTCTGTTAAGGTTGGCGATCAAGTGACCACCATTGGCGGTATCGTTGGTACTGTCGTTAATGTAAAAGAAGATAAGTTCGTGCTGGAGACCAGCGCTGATCAGGTTCGCATTGAGTTCGTGAAGTGGGCATTGTCTACCAATGATTCTGCCGCTGCTGCTGCAAAGGAAGAGGCAAAGAAGGCAGAGGAAGCTAAGGCAAAGGCAAAGGCTGAAAAGAAAGCCAAGAAGGCAAAGAAGAATATTGACGACAAGGCTTAATGCTGTATCTCAGAAATTACAGGCGCGTGTTTGCAATGAACACGCGCCTGTTTAAATGTGAGTATAAAACTGCCCCCTGTCCACGATGAACTGCCCCAATTTGTGCGGACAGTACAAAAACACCCCCATGTAGGAAATATTTAATTCAAGTGGAGTGGCGTAGCGTAAGCGGCGCCACTCCTGTTTTTGTTTGGATACGTTCATTGTTGTAAAAGTAGATGTAGTCA
>JAZRRS010000005.1:0-20920 GCA_045651005.1 Faecousia sp. | reverse complement strand
TATATTTCAAATTATCCTGACAATCCTCCGGAATGGTATTGGATCAGTGGGTTACATGACGCTTGTATTATAGGCACCGAATCATTTGAGTTTCCGTTCGACTATCATAAATTTATTGGCGAAAAGAATAAATACAATCGTAATCTCATAACCTTAAGAATTAATGCAAAAGGTGCGTTATATGACAATAATGTAAAAGAGATTCGTCTTTTCAATTATCGGATTCTAACGGAGGATATTCCTTTAGAAGGCAGAGATAAAGTTTGGTGGTTAGCAGATAGACTTGTTGACCACGGCAACTACTATACTTTAGAAATTGATTTACAAGATTTTGATGCTTATCCCGAGGAATTTACATTCAAAATTAAATTCGAACGAGCCGAGGTTGACAGATAATAGGTGTACTTTTGCTTACCCTGAAGCACAGGGGACGGTTCTGTGTGTTAATTGTATTGAGAAGCACAGGGGACGGTTCTGCGTGTTAATTGGCATAAAAAGTCGGGCGACCCCCGGGGGTCGCAGCATTTCAAAATTAGGTTTCTTTGCGTGATGCGTTCCTTGCGGAACGTGATGCACGCCTTCGGCGCGTGAGCAGAACGCATCGCATCACCTATCACAGCGCAGCTGCATCACTTATCACTTATTTGCAAAACAACTTAATTTGCGGTATAATTTAATTAAACAAACTTGAATTTGACAAAGGAGGCTTTCTTATGAAAAAGCAAATTGCAGTACTGTTTGTTTGCGTTGTATTCCTATTGTCTATTACTGCTTGTGCAGTACCAAAAGATAACGTGATTGCGTCATTAGGCGAATACGAAAAAAAGGAATTCTTCACGTCAGGGGGATTTCAGGATTATACCGATTACGCAAAATATTATTTCAACTCTGCAAATGCTACAGAAAATCAGTACTTGAACAAAATACAGGATGCTGATTTTGCTATAATTAACACACGTTTGGATGATTTTGAGGGATGGATTGAAACCATCAAGAATAGTGAGCCTTCGAGTGAAGTTGTTGTAAATTATGACTTTGACCGAGAAATCATTGATACAGAAGATTATTTCTATATTGATTCTGAAGCGCATAGATGGAGTGATGGACATGCCTCGTTTGTAAAGTACAACATATATTTGTTTGATACCCAGACTCAAGTCCTATATTATTTTCACAACAACATCTAATAAGCAGACATTAAGCACAGGGGACGGTTCTGTGTGTTAATTGGCATAAAAAGTCAAGCGACCCCCTCTGAGAAAATTCCGACCCCATTTCGATTGAAAAACGACCCCCCTTGCAGAAAAAGCGACCCCCGGGGGTCGCAGCATTTCAAAATTAGGGTTCTTACACAACAAAGAAACCTGATTTGTCTACCTGACAAATCAGGTTTCTTTGCGTGATGCGTTCCTTCGGAACATGATGCGCACTGCGTGCGTGATGCAGGCTTCGCCCGTGATGCACGCCTTCGGTGCGTGAGCAGAACGCATCGCATCACCTATTACAGCGCAGCCGCATCACTTATCACTTATTTACAAAACAACTTAATTTGTGGTATAATTTAATTAAACAAACTTGAATTTATAGGTGAGATAATGATTATTTTAATTACAGGAGCATCGCATACAGGCAAAACAGCGCTTGCTCAGAAGTTGCTTGAAAAATATAAATATCCATACCTATCAATAGACCATCTGAAAATGGGTTTAATTCGTAGCGGTAACACAGAACTTACCCCTATGGATGATAATGAATTAACCGAGTACCTGTGGCCGATTGTTCGCGAGATGATAAAAACTGCTATTGAAAACAAGCAAAACTTAATCATTGAAGGTTGCTACATCCCATTCAATTGGCAGAAAGACTTTGACTCCAAATATCTTAGAAACATCAAATATTACTGTCTTGTAATGACCGAGGAATATATCAGAAATCACTTTGCCGATATAAAGAAATATGCAAATATTATTGAAAATCGTTTGGATGATGAATGGTGCACAACGGAGAGTGTAGCGGCTGATAATGCAGAAGTGCTATCCCTTGCTCAAAAGTATAATGTGAACTATATACTCATTGAAGATAACTACGAAATCAATATTGATTTATAACGATAAATTCCAATTTGACGAATTGATCAGTATACTACTTTTACTTACTCTTACCTCACTTCTGCTGCGTTTGGTTGCTCTTTAATAATAACTGTTTACAAATGCATAAATATATATTACAATAACTTTACCAAACTAGTTTGGTAAATAGGGTATTTCTATAGAAAGAAAGGTAGAAAAGAAATGAAAAAAACAGCTTCACTAATCCTATCTCTTGTCCTACTCGTATCCCTCTATGCCTGCGGCGGAAAAAATAATTTACAGGCAGCATTTGATGATTCTGCAAAAGCGTTTAATTATGTTACAGACGCATATATCGCAACAAATGAGTTTTCTCAGGATGTATATGAAGCATGGTTTCAAGGTGTAAATAACCGTACAGATTATGACAATGAATCTGAACTGACAGACTTTGCTGATGAAATGCATATTGAGCTGGTGCATATCCAGCAGGCTGTTGCCAATCTGTATGGCAAGGAAACTTATAATTATAATGATAAGGCATGGGAGAACCTCCGGTTTTTGTACAACAACAGTTATTTTTCTGCGTGGATCTCTGTGATTTCTGAGGCTTATAAGTGTAGCG
The DNA here is from genome assembly GCA_045651005.1 of Faecousia sp. GTDB lineage: Bacteria > Bacillota > Clostridia > Oscillospirales > Oscillospiraceae > Faecousia. Next base: position 18,226 of record JAZRRS010000005.1, on the reverse strand, counting down.
GAAAAGCTGCTGCTATCAGCGACGATTTGGAAGCGGCAAAGAATCTGATGAAACAACTGAGCGACCAATATGCTGACTATGAGCACTATCCTACATTAAAGAAATACTTTACGAACACATTGGCATTCTTTGATTTTTGCTGCAACCCCGAAGGCTCTTTTGAGCAGGTCAAGGAAACTTTTAATAGCTATAGAAACAATGCACGAGAGTATTTCTTTGATCTGAACTACGTATTTTGCGATAGCATCGGCGGAATTTCCGACCATACAAGCGAGGATGAAACCGAGGAAACAACCGAGGCAACTGCAACGATCGGATAATGAAACTGCGCCACAGGGAACCGAACACGGCTCTCTGTGGCGCGTTACTTTTCTATGACACGGGGGCTGAATTTTGATTAGTGCAGCAATGTTTGGTTTGTTAAATTCGTTGCATTTTGTCTTTTCCTACGATATACTGTGAGGGAATGGAGGTGCGAATTTGTATTTTGATGATATGTATTTGGGCATGACTGTAGATACTGCGCCTGCAGTGATTGAAAAGGAAAAAATGATAGCATTTGCCCGTGATTATGACTATATTCCGCTTCATACAGATGAAGCCTATGCGAAAAGCACACACTTCGGGGATCTGATCGCACCGGGAGTGATGTCTTTTATGACGGTGTGGGCAAAGTATCTTGAAGTTGACTTTTTCGGAAATGAGCTCCTGGCAGGAAAATCCACAAAAATCGAATGGCTCAAGCCGGTATATGCCGGAGATATTCTCAGCGGAAAGGCTACGGTTACTGCATTGACTCGACGCAGCGTAAAAAATGGGATCGTAGAGATATCCATGGAAGTGAGAAATCAAAAAGACATTCCGGTTTTGTCGGCGGTAACGGAGGCGATTGTAAAATGTCGCCCGGAGTCAACAAACAACCTTTGAGTTTTCCCTTGTGCGGAGACACAGGATATGCTATAATCCGCATAACGACCCATTGCTCCAAAAAGAGAAAAGTGAGGCTGACCGATGTATTACAGACATAATTTGCCCTATGAATATCCGGAAAAAAGCGATCAACATATGATCGATGTGAAACACCTTCGGGATGTAAATCTGGATACAAACTATCCTTATCTGCAAAAGAGTTTCTGGTTCAAGTGCCAACGGGGACTGCTCCGGATTTGCCAGTATACGGTGTTGCCTCTGGTAATGTGGGTGCGCCACGGATTACATATCCACGGCAAGGAAAAATTAAAAATCCATAAAGAGCTGTTTAAAGATGGTTTGATCACAGTGTCCAACCATGTGTTTATGTGGGATTATATCTGCATTATGGTGGCACTGCGGCCTCGCCTCGGCTACTTCCCGGCGTGGAAGACCAATCTGGAAGGCCCCAACGGACCGTGGATTCGTATGGCAGGCGGTATTCCTGTGCCTACGGATAATCTGCGGCCTATGGTCAAGTTTAAGCAGGCTATGGAAGAGGTACTTGACCGGGGGAGCTGGATGCACTTCTTCCCGGAAGGGTCTATGTGGTTTTATTATCCTGATATCCGACCGCTGAAAAAGGCGGTGTTCAAGTATGCGGTGGAGTATGACCGCCCGGTGCTGCCTATTACGCTCTCATTCCGCCCGAGAAAGGGGCTTTGGAAGCTCATAGGCAGAAGCCCCTTGGTGGACCTGAACATCGGAGATCCCATTTTCCGTGACAAGGCGCTGCCAAAGCTGGAGGCAACCAAGAAAATGCAGCAGGATGCGTACCACATTATGCAGGGGATGAACGGTATCCACCCCGGTGACCCTACCTACAACACAGATATGAATATCGAAACTTACAAAAAGACAATGTAAAAAAACGGCAGATATTCTGCCGCTTAGGAGGAAGCTGCTATGAAAATCATTGAAACGAAAAATGCACCCGGAGCCATTGGCCCTTATTCCCAAGGTTATGTGGCAGGCGGATTTGTCTACACCTCCGGTCAGATTCCGGTGGATCCGGTAACCGGTGCGATCCCTGAAGGGATCGCTGCACAAGCAGAGCAAAGCTGTAAAAATGTGGGTGCTGTGCTGGAAGCCGGTGGCGCAGGGTTTGACCGCGTGGTGAAAACCACTTGCTTTCTTGCGGATATGGGTGATTTTTCTGCATTCAATGAAGTGTACGCCCGCTATTTCGTCTCCAAGCCGGCGCGTAGCTGCGTGGCGGTGAAAGATCTGCCTAAGGGCGTTCTGTGCGAAATTGAAGCCGTTGCAGAGAAATAAATTTTCAATTGGAGTCAGTAGGGAACACTCCCAGCAAACATCATTTAAGATAGCAAAATGTCATCCTGAGCGAGCGTAGCGAGTCGAAGGATCTCCAATGAATTAAGGAGATTCTTCGTCGCATTGCTCCTCAGAATGACATTCTTTTTTATTCTTCTGTGTTTTCTTCCTGCTGTGCAGGCGGATTTACAAACGCCATCAGCACGTCACCGGTGATGGTCTCCTTGACCAACAGGTATTCAGAGATCTCATCCAGAAGGGTACGATTCTCTGAGAGGATCCGTTTGGCTTCGTTGTGACATTCCTCTAAAATGCGTTTCACTTCTCTGTCTACAATGGCGGCAGTTTCCTGTGAGCAGTCCATATAGGAGTTGCCCTCCAGATACTGGTGCTGTACAGAGGCAGGTGCCATCATTCCCAGTGCATCGCTCATACCATACAGAGTGACCATCTTTTTGGCAAGATCGGTGGCTCTCTGTATGTCGTTGGAAGCACCGGTGGTCTGTACACCGAAGACGACCTGTTCTGCGGCACGACCGCCCAATGTAGTCCGCAGTTCCACAAGAAGCTCATCCTTGGTGGCAAGGAATCGCTCCTCTTCGGGGGTGTAGAGCGTGTAGCCCAATGCACCGTCGGTATGGGGGACAATGGTGATCTTGGTGACCGGCTCTTTGCGCTTCTCCAATGCGGAGACCAGTGCGTGACCCACCTCGTGATAGGCAACTAACCGCTTTTCTGTATCGGTGAGCACGGTGTTCTTCTTTTCTGTGCCGGCAATGACAGTCTCGAAGGAGACCAAAAGGTCTTCCTGTGTGACAGCCTTACGGCCGTTGCGCACGGCACGCAATGCAGCTTCGTTTACCAGGTTGGCAAGGTCTGCGCCAACAGCACCGGCAGTGGCTTGGGCAATGCGCTTCAGATCCACATCCTCGCCCAGCTTGATCTTTCGGGTATGCACTTTCAGTGTGTCCAATCTGCCTTGGTAGTTGGGCTTGTCCACAACGATACGGCGGTCAAAACGACCGGCACGGAGAAGTGCTTTGTCCAGGATTTCAGGGCGGTTGGTGGCAGCCAGACAGACGATACCCTTGGAGGAATCAAATCCGTCGATTTCGCCCAAAAGCTGATTTAACGTTTGCTCGTGCTCGCTGTTGCCACCGTATTTGGAATCACGGGAACGGCCTACGGCATCGATCTCGTCAATGAAAATGATACAAGGGGCAACCTTTGCTGCTTGTTTGAAAAGGTCACGGACACGGCTGGCACCGACACCAACGAACATCTCCACAAAATCGGAACCGGAGATAGAGAAGAAGGGGACGTTGGCTTCACCGGCAACTGCTTTGGCAAGCAATGTCTTACCCGTACCAGGGGAACCTACCAGCAGAGCACCCTTAGGCAGCTTTGCACCGATCTCCTTGTACTTCTGAGGATTGTGCAGAAAATCGATGATTTCCTGCAAGGATTCTTTGGCTTCGTCCTGACCGGCAACATCGTTGAAGGTAACACCGGTCTGCTTCTCCATATAGACTTTTGCTTTGCTTGCACCGATGGAGCCCATCATACCGCCGCTGCCCATACGCCGGGTCAGCAGAGTCATACCACCAAAGGCAATGGCAAACATAACCACATAAGCAAGGATCATGGTGAGCATAGAGTTGTCTTCCACGATTTGCCGGTTAACCTTGACACCTGCACTGTTCAGTTCAACGGCAAGTGCGTAGGTGTCACTGCCGGAGGGAAGACCGGTGTAAAAGGCCTTCTGCTGAGATGCGGGCTTTGCAGCTTCCTCTTTGGTCAAATATAAGATTCGGTCGTACTGCAGTTCAACCTCTTCCAAATTACCGGATTGCTTTGCTTCCAGAAAATGTGAAAAATCCTTTTGCGTATATTGACCGGCTTTTACTGCGTTAAAGATCATGCTGATCATCAGTACCACTGCCGCAGAGATCAGCAGTGTTACAAAAACACTTGGCTTTTTCTTGCCGTTCTTGTCCGGTCCACCGCTATTGTTGCGATTTTGATCCAATATGCATCGCCTCCTAATTTCATTTTACCCATAATAACATAATTTTCTCTTGCCTGCAACGAAAGAAAGCTGTAAAACCGGTAAATTTTCTGTTAATTTACCGGTGTGTGAAAAAAAGCAGTTGTAGACGGATGATTTTTTTGATACAATAGTCTAAAGTACAGAAGTATGTCTTCAAAACAGGAGTTGGAATATATGAAAGAGAACTATCGCCGCACAGAAGCACCTAAGTTTAAGGATCGTCACAGAGAAGCACCCCAAGGCGTGGAGGAAAACGAGGGCCAGCTGGAGGGTCGAAACGCTTTGACAGAGGCTCTTCGCAGCGGTAGAACCATCGATAAGGTTTTTATTGCCTCTGGTGAAACAGACCGTGGCTTGCAGCGATTGGCGGCACAGGCAAAAGAGGCTGGTGCTGTGATCGTGCCGGTGGACAGAAGAAAACTGGATATGATGAGTACCACCTACTCGCATCAGGGTGTGATCGCTTTGGCAGCCGCACGGGAATATTTTTCTATTGATGATATTCTGGAAACGGCAGCGGAAAGAGGAGAAACACCGCTGATCGTGATTTGCGATGAGCTTTCTGATCCGCACAATCTGGGTGCGATCATCCGAAGTGCGGAATGCGCCGGTGCGCATGGTGTGATCATTCCCAAGCGCAGAAGCGTTGGCCTTACGGCTACGGTGGCAAAAGCATCAGCTGGTGCGGTGGAGTATATGAAGGTGGCAAGAGTCACCAATATCAACGCAGCTATGGAAGAATTAAAAAGCAAAGGTGTCTGGATTTTTGGCACAGCGGCGGAAGGTTCCATTCCTATGTATAAGGCAGATCTGACAGGACCTACTGCTATTGTCATTGGTTCAGAGGGTGACGGAATGAGCCGCCTGGTGCGTCAGAATTGCGATGTGACGGTGCATATCCCTATGAAGGGTAATATTACATCCTTAAATGCATCTGCAGCAGCTTCTATTCTTTTGTATGAGGCTGTGCGGCAGCGGATAGAGGTGAGTGTATGACCGAAAAGGAAAATCAAGAATTTACCTTAGAAGACATCCTTAAGGAATTCGGCGACGAAAATCAAGAAGTCCGGGAACAGACAGCGGAGGAAATCCTGGGCAGATTGGAGGAGGTAATTCTGGGGGAACAGGCAGAGGAAGAGCCTGCGCCTATGGAAGAACCCACTTTGGATTCGGGGGATACCGTTCGTTTTGAGAAGGTTACAAATCTGCACGGTGCAGTGCGCAATGCCCAAAAGATCGATGACGAAGATGAGGACGAAGCGCCTGTAATGACCGTGCCCCAGGAACCCGGAACAGAGCCCTATTCAGAAATGTGGGAGCCGGAGTATGAGCAGCCTATTGCGGAATATGAGCCTGCTAAGCTGATTCAGTTTCGCCCTCGCTCTCGTCTGCGGGAACTGAAGAAGAAACTGGTGGAAGGCCCGGAGAGAATGTACTATTCCCTTATGGAAAAGGGATTGGGCAAGCTTCAAGTGGCGATCTTCCTGTGTATAACGGTGGTGCTGATCTCTGCTATCGCTACGGCTATGCAGGTGATGGGTGTTGTGCCGGAGAGCCGTCTGCGACTAATGGTGTTCTGGCAGTTTTTGGCAATGCTGATTGCGGCTTTGCTGGGAAGCTTCCAGCTGATAGAGGGCGTTTGTGCCATATTTAAAAAGCGTTTTTCTTTAAATTCGCTCTTGGTATTTACATTCCTTCTGTGCTGTGCCGACGGTGTCCTGTGCTTCCGTCAACAGCGGATTCCTTGTTGTGCGGCGTTTGGCTTGCAGGTGGCAATGTCCTTGTGGAAAGCTTATGAGGAGCGCAATACAAAACTGGGACAGTTGGATACTATGCGCAAAGCCACCAGATTGGACAGTGTTACAGCGGTTGAGGATTGCTATCAGGGTCAGAAGGGGCTTCTGCGTGGCGAAGGTCAGGTGGATGACTTTATGAACACGCTGGATTCGGAATGTAAGCTTGAGAAGCCTATTTCTGTCTATGCATTGGTTGCCTTGATTCTTAGTGTGGTTTCCGGTGTGGTTTCCGGTGTGTTCCACGGTGTGCAAACCGGCATTCAAGTGGCTACCGCAACCAGTCTGGCTGCAGTGCCTGCTTCTATGTTTGTAACCTTGTCCCGTCCTTTGGCGGTGCTGGAGCGTCGTCACCACAATTTGGGCACTGTGCTCTGCGGTTGGCAGGGCGTGGAGGCGCTTTGCGGTAAAGCGGTGTTCCCTGTAAGCCACGAGGATCTGTTCCCTGTGGGCGCAGTGAAGCTTAATGGTGTGAAGTTCTACGGAAAGCGTGAGCCGGATGAGATCGTTGCTTATGCTGCGGCACTGATCGGTGCGGACGGTGGTTCGTTAGCTTTTGTGTTTGATCATTTGTTGGAAAGCCGCAACGGAAGACACTATACTGCTGAGAATTTTAAAGACTATGGCAATGGCGGCATTGGCGCAGAGGTATGTGGCGAGGCTGTGCTGGCAGGCTCTACGGATTTTCTGAAATCTATGGGTGTAGAGATGCCTGAGGGAATCCGGGTAGACCAAGCTGTGTGCGTCGCCGTAGACGGTGAGCTGTGCGGACTGTTTGCGGTCACCTATGAAAAGGATCGTTCCGGTGCGGCAGGCTTGACCACACTTAGCAGCTATCGTGGCCTTAAGGTTGCCATCAGCACAGATGACTTTATGTTTACAGAGGAATTTATCAGCGATCGTTTTGATGTGAAGACGAAGCGTATTTTGTTCCCGGAATATGAAGAACGCAGCATTCTTCGGGAGAAGAAGCCTGAGGAGGGAACACAAGCTCATGCCCTTGTGACCGGTGAAGGTCTTGCCCCGTTTGCTTATGCAGTCACCGGTGCCCGTGCACTTAAAAGTGCGGCAAAAACCGGTATGATCGTGCATATGATCGGTGGCGGTATGGGCATTGCAATGATGCTGGTGCTGGGTATTCTGGGTGCTACCCAGCTGCTGACTCCGGCAGCAATGTTCCTGTACGAGTTGGTGTTGATGGTACCCGGCTTGCTCATCACCGAATGGACAAGATCTATATAAGCGCTTTATTATATAAAAGGAAACGGCACTGTCTCGTAATTGAGACAGTGCCGTTTTTGCATAAAATTTTGAAATGCCCTATTACAGCTCGCAGTTGCCTACGGTTCTGGGGAAGGGGAGAACATCACGGATGTTGTTGATGCCGGTCAGATACATAACGCAGCGCTCAAAACCCAGACCGAAGCCTGCGTGACGGGCGGAACCGTACTTGCGAAGATCCATATAGAAGCCGTAATCCTCGGGATTCATACCCAGCTCCTCAATGCGGTTCTTCAGAATCTCATAATCATCCTCACGCTGAGAGCCACCGATGATCTCACCGATGCCGGGAACAAGACAGTCCATAGCAGCAACAGTCTTTCCATCGGGATTCAGCTTCATATAGAAAGCCTTGATCTCCTTGGGGTAGTCAGTAACGAAAACAGGCTTCTTGAATACTTCTTCTGTAAGGTAACGCTCGTGCTCAGTCTGCAGATCGCTGCCCCAATGGACAGGATACTGGAACTTGTCGTTGCATTTCTCAAGAATCTCAATCGCCTCTGTGTAGGTAACGTGACCGAACTCGGAATTCAGAACGTGATTCAGTCGCTCCATCAGACCCTTATCTACGAACTGGTTGAAGAATTCCATTTCCTCGGGAGCGTGCTCCAGCACATAGCTGATGATATACTTGATCATATCCTCAGCAAGACGCATATCGTCGGAAAGATCAGCAAATGCGATCTCCGGCTCGATCATCCAGAACTCAGAAGCGTGACGGGTGGTGTTGGAGTTCTCGGCACGGAAGGTAGGACCGAAGGTGTAAATGTTCTTGAATGCCAAGGCAAAGGTCTCGCCGTTGAGCTGACCGGAAACGGTTAGATTAGTGGGCTTGCCGTAGAAGTCTTGAGAGAAGTCTACCTTGCCATCTTCGGTCTTGGGAACATTGTTCAGATCCAGTGTGGTGACCTGGAACATTTCGCCTGCACCTTCACAGTCAGAGCCGGTGATCAGGGGAGTATGCACATAAACGAAGTCACGGCTCTGGAAGAATTCGTGGATCGCCATCGCTGCCAGAGAACGGACACGAAACACCGCCTGGAAGGTGTTGGTACGGGGGCGCAGATGGGTAATGGTGCGCAGGAACTCCATGGTGTGACGCTTGGGCTGCAGGGGGTAGTCACCGGTGGATGCGCCTTCCACAGCAATCTCGGTAGCCTGGATCTCAAAGGGCTGTTTGCCACCGGGAGTCAGTTCCAAAGTGCCCTTGACCACAAGAGCAGCGCCGATATTGATCTTGGAGATCTCCTGGAAATTTTCAATGGTATCGTTATACACCACCTGGATAGGCGTGAAATATGTGCCGTCACCCAGCACGATAAAACCGAACTGCTTGGAGGGGCGACGATTACGCACCCAGCCGCCTACGGTAATTTCCTTGCCGGCATAAGCATCGGTATTCTTAAACAACTCACGAATAGAAATAAGTTCCATGACAATAACCTCTCTTGGTATAATGGTATAAACTATAGTATATGCGAAAAAGAAATATTTTACAAGAGTTTTTTTGAAATATACCCCAAAAATATGTGAGTAAAACAGCATAATCTTGGTATTTTCAGAATCTGGTTGCGCTTAGTGGCGTTATCCATTATACTATAGCCAACAGGAGGTGTTTTTTTGTGGAATACAGACACTTTGGGAAGACCGGATTGATGCCGTCTATCTTAGGCTTTGGTATGATGCGGCTTAAACGCAATGAGGATGGAACGATCAATGAAAAATGGGCTATCGATACACTGCGTTATGCCGTTGATAATGGCCTTAGCTATGTGGATACGGCTTATGCTTATGAGGACAGTGAACGGGTAACCGGTCTGTGCCTGCAAGGTGGTTACCGGGATAAAGTGACGTTGGCAACAAAACTACCGGTGACGGAACTGACCTGTCCGGAGGATTTTGACAGGATATTGGATCTGCAGCTTCAGCGGTTGCAGACGGATCATATTGATGCCTATCTTCTTCATGCGCTTAACCGCACAAGATGGGAAAATGTGGAGAAATTTAATGTGTTGGAGTCTGCGGAGCGGGCGAAGGCAGCAGGGAAGATCAAACATATTGGTTTTAGCTTCCACGATAATTTGGAGTTCTTCCACCAAATATTAAATAGCTATGATCAATGGGATTTTTGTCAGATCCAGCTGAATTATATGGATGTTGCATATCAAGCTGGAATTGAGGGTCTTAAGGAAGCTCACGAAAGGGGACTGGCAGTGGTGATTATGGAGCCGCTGCGTGGCGGAAAATTGGCAGATGTGCCGCCGGAGTTGGCTGAGCTGCTGCCGGGTGACCCTGTTGAATCGGCATTGGACTTCCTTTGGGATATGCCGGAGGTGAATGTTGTTCTCAGCGGAATGGGAGAAACCCAACAGGTGGAGGAGAACCTGCGATATGCGCACCGAGCACACGCCAATATGTTGACGGATGCTCAAAGAGCAGCTATGATCAAGGCAGGCGATAAAATGCGTGCAAGCCTTAGCGTTCCGTGTACTGCCTGTAATTATTGCAATGTGTGCCCTGAAAATATTGCGATCCCGGAGCTTTTTGCTTTGCACAATCGTCGACAGCAAAATGGCGATGCCCGTGCCGCCAGATCTGCCTATGCAGCACTTGACCACCGCAATGCGGCACATTGTGTTGGGTGTAACACCTGTGCACAGTATTGTCCGCAGAACATCGACATCAGCAGCGAACTGAAAAAACTTGCTAGCATTTACATCTAGTATAAAACACATCCACCAGTCTGGCCGGTGGATGTGTTTTATATATTTGGGCGCATATTTTGATAGAACCCCTAGGGGGGTGCATCGCCCGAAAGGGGGTGCACTTTTTAATGTCCCGAGGGTGCATTTCAACAAGGGGGTGCACTTTGCGTATTAGGGGGGTGTATTCCCGCAAAAAACAGGGGGTGCATTGCAAAAGACCACTACTTCGTTTCGTTTTCACGATACCGAACAACTGCATTATTCATTATCCTAAGACAAATTTGGGCAACCCTCCTTAGTTTCATTAAGCCTTAGAATGGCAAAAGATTGTCTTCATCCACATCAGTAGTACCAAGCAACTGCTTCGCCCTAATCAACAATTGATCATAAGTAATAATATGGAGCTGATTATACGCTGCGTTTAATATTCGTAATGCTTTCATCTTATCTTCGCCCCAATCATTAGAACGACCATATACTAGCATACACTGAGGCTTAACAGTTTTTGTGCCCTCTACTCGCTCCATGAACTCTACGGAATTGGATTGCAACTCAATTCTATACAAGTAATTTAGACACTGAGATATTGCCGCAGTCAAATGGGATGTGGGATAATAATTGCCATGGGAGTCAGGACCTGCCCAAAAGGGCAAGTCTGGTTTTTTGATCTCAACAACATCTACAAAACCATCTATAGAGCGCATCAAATAATCTGCGATATCATGCGCATCAATATCTCTTTCCGGCAAAATATTAAGGTAGTCCGAACCCAAAACCCACTTGTTTCTTGAAAACCAATCTTGCCAAAATGCCTCTGTGGGTTCTTGATCCAGAGATGCCTCAAAATCGCATACAGCGTTATTGCGCTCGGCAGCAGTAATGGCAACACTCAAATTCTGCGTTAGAATACCAGATTCGATTAATTTTGATGCAACTTCTTCATCCGATATTCCTAAGTCACGAACTTTCTTGAATAATTTAGCCGCGTCTTTATCTGCTTCGATAAATTCCGTTAAGCCAATGTTCAATGGTGTATAGTATTCTTGAATATACTCAATTAAGAGATCTATTTCTTCCTGACGTAACGTAATAGTTTTATCTTCTTTTGCTTTCCCATTTTTATCAAGACGCGCAATCTTAAGCGAAATTATAGGGGCACCGTTTGATTTATGTACATTCCGGAAAAACAACGCCCGACATGAGCTTCTCATGCCAGCACTCAATTGTTTGGGTTCCACATACTCTTGCCCGGTCGATGTTGAACTGACACTTTTCCATTCTTTTGCCATTACTAACTCATCTCCCTTCTGTTAATGCATTGTATATTTGTTTGGCTATATTTTTAATAACCGGAACAGATACAGAGTTACCGATTTGCTTATATCGTTGCTCCAAAGAAACTGTAGCCGGAAAACCAAACGAGTCCGGGAATCCTTGGAAGCGCAGACATTCTCGAGGTGTTAGTTTACGCACACCATAATCATCACGCACGAGCGGAACTTGATTTTTCTGTGTTCCCATAGATGCTGTCAATGTTGGACACATCGCATTTTTTATTGGCTTGATATCGTCGTGGTACACACGGTATATGGTATTTCGATTCACAACAATCTGCTGTGCTTTCAGAGAAAACGGACTTTCGTCCCTATAGTAATAATGGTCCCGTGCTGCTTTGGTTCGTTCTATAATCGCTGCTGATGTTAGTTGCAGTTCTACAGGTTTAGGGAATTCAAATAGATCGCAATCTTCGATGCTCCGGAATGCAATTATATAGATTCGATCACGGATTTGCGGCACATTTCCATGTTCGGATGCGCGCATTACCCGATATCGAATATAGTAGCCTTGCTCAATTAAAGTGTTATATATCACTTGAAAGGTATGACCATTGTCGTGCTGGACGAGATTTGCTACATTTTCCAAAAACACAAAACGAGGATTATGCGCACAAATGAAACGGGCAATCTCAAAAAAGAGATTGCCCCGATCATCATGGAATCCTTGTTGCTTGCCACCCACAGAAAAAGCTTGGCACGGAAATCCTGCGGCGATAACATCAACTGAGGGCAGGTCTTCAGCATTTACCTTCCGGATATCTTGTTCAATTAATACCGTTTCGCTAAAATTCGCACGATATGTTTCGCATGATGCGTGATTGCTCTCGATGGCCCACGCCACTTCAAACCCCGCTTGCATAAATCCAAGATCAATTCCACCGATACCGGAGAAAAGGCTTCCAACTTTCATCTCGACCTCCAGGAATCAGCAATCCCACGGTTCAACCTGGATATGGATGGAATTGGGAACGGAAATCAGCTGGACATCAAATTTAAGAGACGGCTCAATCTTGCTGGAAGCATTATGAATACGCATCGTAAGAGTCCAACCTTCATCACAGACAATGGTAACCTTGTTGTCTGAGCCAGGCACCATATCCATGTGGTAGAAGCAAGTGGGCAATTTCAAACGAGAAACATCAACGATAGACCGGTGCCCATTTGCAGACTTATTTAGGGTTCCGGCAATATTGATTGCTTCCACCCTTGTGGTTTTGTGCGCATCATCTGTAATGACTTTGTAGAAATCGTATCTACCCAGCATATACTCGATCAGCTTTTTGGGGATACTAGGATCGCACGCGGAAAGATCCTTCATTTCTGCCAGGAATGCTTTGAGTACCGGAATATAGTACCGCTCTGCCTTATCGGGAATGTCATTCCAAAGAGGAAGAGGTGCGCCACTGGCAACAGCGGTAGCCCTCATATCTCGCAATTCGTTAAAAAGAGGAACAACGGTCTTGAAATAAGTGTCAGAACAAGGAACTCCAAACCATTCTTTACCAAAATCGATAGTGGCAGAAAGTCTGCTGTGCTTCACCGCCTGATGGTTATGCTTACAGGACAAGCCAATTTCCCAGCCGTTGGCGCTGCGAATGCAAACAACATCACGAACATCTCCTGCAATACCTTGGGCGTCTGTTTGAATGACCAAGGTAAGGGGTCCCTTGCCATATTCGAGTTGGGGCTCCAATCTTAGAATAACCCTGGAAGCTGCATCTGCAGCCAGTACGAGTTTGTCGGAAAGACCTTCGCTTTTTGCTTTTTCAAAAGCAGTGCGTGCCGTGTTCATTGCATCAGATTCCGTAATCACCACAGGACCAACGCCCTTTTCGGTTAAGTAACGATTAAGGGATAATAAACACGCATATTCATAGGCTTTTCCATATTCTGTGTTCGACAGAGCCATACCAACACCATCCTTTTATTTGCTTGCCTTTTCCAAATAGGGTCTAATATAGTTTGCAACGAATTCTGCAAGCTTGACCGGCACCGCATTGCCGATCTGCTTATAAATACTGGTAAGATCACCAGCAAACTCCAGATCCTTAGGGAAAGTTTGAATAGCAGCCACCTCGCGCCAGCTTAGGCGGCGGGTGAAGCCATTGCTGCCAAACTTCCACAAATCTTTACCCATCTTCTCCATATCGGGAGAGCCGGGCCATAGTGTAACTTGCTTTGCCATTGCAGGCACAGTATAAGCAACATCGTCCCAATCTCTTTTTCTGTTACGGGACATATAGCGAGAAGAATAAGACGCATCGCAGACGTCACCGGGTTTTGCTTCCGGCATATCACCGATTGCTTCTCTCAGAGTCATAGTTTCACCATTAGTATCCGGAAGGTTGAAGTCCTTAACATTCAGATCCTTGCGGAAACCTACGATAATAACACGTTCACGATCCTGGGGGACACCAAAGTTTTTGGCATTTACCAACTTGCAGTACACATCGTAACCACAATCTGCGAAATCTGCAATAATGGCATCAATGATTTGACCGCCGCCCATAGTGAGCAGACCTTTAACGTTCTCACCAATAAATGCAAGGGGTTTGTTTTGACGAACTAGCTTTACATAGTGCTTGTATAGCACATTTCTAGAGTCGTCAATTTTTCTAGGACCACTCAAACTAAATCCCTGACAGGGGAAACCGCCCAAAATCACATCAGAGGCAGGGATTGTCGCATAGTCCACCTTGGAGATATCTCCACAGACCACTTCTGCGTTGCTCCAGCTCCGATGAGTTTTACAGGCGTCCTGGTCAAAATCATTTGCCCAGATTGTCTTGTAGCCAGCACGATCAAAACCCATGTCAAGACCGCCAGCGCCACAAAACAGGCTAACTGCCGTAAATTCTCTCATCTTAATAGCTCCTTATATGTTTAGTATGCCGCAATATTCTATTTCTGCGACACGATATATTATACCTCATTTTAATATAATTTTCAATAAAAAAACAAATGTATTGACGATAATCCGTCGAACCGGGGATAATCCGTCGAAGTAGGGATAGTCCGTCGAACCCAAGACAATAGTCCGTCGAAGTAGGGATAGTCCGTCGAACTGCCTGAAAAAGTCTTATATCAAAATATGCGTCTTACTGCGCATATAGGCGCATATATTGCGAAACTCTTTCTTATAATCTTCTAAAAAGTTAGGAAATCACCGTATTTTGACTGTTTTAAGGCAAAAACAATAAGGACGGTTACTCTATCAAAGTAACCGTCCTTTATTGGTACACCGGAAGGGACTCGAACCCCCAACCCTCGGAACCGGAATCCGATGCTCTATCCATTGAGCCACCGGTGCATAGCTTTGCTATTATAACAGGGTTTCAAGATTTTGTAAAGAGGTGATTGCTAAAAAAATACGACAGGAATTTTGGCTATGTGATGAAAAAATGTTGTTTTCTGAAGCGTTTTGTGATATAATCCTGATAAATAAGAACTGGGAGGCATATGCGATGGCCGGAATTCAGACTTTTCGTAGCGCCATTGGCGGTTTTAACCGCGAGGATGTGGTGCGCTATATTGAGTACATCAACAACAAACACAGTGTAGAAATTGCACAGCTGAATACGCAACTTCAAAATGCCCGTGAGGCGTTGGAAAAGGCAAAGGTTGCGGATAACAGTGATTTGCAGGCTCAGTTGAAGGCTACACAGGTACGTTGCGCAGAACTGGAAGCGCAGCTTTCCAATATAGAGCAGGGGACACCTCCCAAGACAGAGGATGAACTGGAAGCCTATCGTCGTGCAGAGCGTGCAGAACGTCTTGCTCGTGACCGTGCTGCGCAGATTTATGATCAGGCGAATGCAGTGCTTGCGGATGCAACGACAAAGGTGGAGGAGACCTCTGCACAGATGGCGGATATGGCTGACCGTTTTGCGGCACAGGTTCGGGATGCAAAAAGTAAGTTGCAGGAGGCAACTGCTGCTATGTATGCCATTCGTCCAGAAGTGGAGTGAATCTTGGATGTCATTACGGGCCGGAATGGCCTGTAATGACATTTTCTTTCATTGGAGGTAATGGAATGCTTATAAGATATCCGGCGTATTACGACAATTTTTCTTGTATTGCGTCTGACTGCCCCGACAGCTGCTGCAAAGAATGGACAGTGGATGTGGATGCTGATGCGGCAGCGTATTATCGCAATTTGGAAGGCGCACTGGGAGACCGTTTGCGGGAAGTCCTTCGGGATACAGATTCCGGCACGGTTATGGAAATCGAAAACGGAAGGTGTCCTATGTGGAGGGCGGACGGGTTGTGCCGCATTCAGGCAGAACTGGGACACGAGGCCCTCTGTCAAACCTGTCGTGAATTTCCAAGGTTGCAGCATGATTACGGTGATTTTATGGAGTTGGGGCTGGAGCTTTCGTGTCCTGAGGCGGCACGTTTGATTATGACTTCTTCTGTGTATGGCTTATATGAAAAACAAGCAGATGGGGGAGTGGTATCGGAATATGATTCAGAGTGTATGACGATTTTGCTCCGCAGTCGCAATGTGATACTTGAATATCTTCAGCGGACTGAGCATTCTGCAAAGGAATGTTTAGCCGTGCTTTTGCTCTATGGGTATGGCGTACAGTCTGAAATCGATGGGGGAGAGGAGCAGCGTTTTGATCCAAATGCGCTCCTCGCAGAAGCGAAACGCTATAGAGGTAAAGGGGATGTTGCCGGAATTTTGAAGTTATTCTCTGGATTTGAGATTCTCACAGGGGAATGGAAACAGCGTCTGCAAAAAGAAGACCCGGAACTTTCCAACACACCGGAACTGAAAAATATGGCTGCCTATATGATAAGCCGTTACTGGTTGCAGGCAGTGTCTGACTATGATTTGGTGTGTAGAGTAAAGCTGTCTGTGGTTGCTTGTTTGGTTGTAAGTGTATTGGGTGGGGATGTGATCCGCACCGCGCAATTGTTCTCAAAAGAAATCGAGAATAATTCAGATAACGTCGAAGCAATTTTGGATGGGGCGTATACAGCACCGGCATTGACAGATATGAATCTTTTGCACTTGCTGATCGAATAAAAGTTATGAAAACACCAAAAAATGCTTGACAAACATTGTCTTCCCAGTTATAATACAAAAGCTGTCTGCAATCGCGGACGGAATATGGGGGTATAGCTCAGCTGGGAGAGCGCTTGAATGGCATTCAAGAGGTCAGCGGTTCGATCCCGCTTATCTCCACCACCGAGTCCTGAAAACTATTGGTTTTCAGGACTTTTTCTTTGTCAAAATGGTGGTTTTACCTCTCAAATGCCATTTTTCCAAACCGGGTCGCTACACCCGATTTACCCGCTACACTTTATCTTGAATCCATCTTGAATCAGGACGATTTTACGTAGTCTAAGATGTTACCAAAAGTACCTTTGCCGTTCTTCGAAAATGCTTCACTAAATCTTTGCGCGGCTTCCAATCTTTTCGGCTCCTGAACGTGCAGATAGTGCCGGGTCATATCGATTTCTGCGTGACCGACGATATTTTGGATGGTCTCAATGTCCACGCCCAAGGCCTGCATCTGAGAAACAAAGGTATGCCGACAGCAATGTGGCGTCAGTACACGGACACCCTCGATTTTCTCCAAAGCTTTCTTGAACTGGTCACGGAAATGTGAGGGCGAGCACGGCATACCGGGTTTGCCAGCTTCCCAAATAAACTTATTTTCCGTGTTCCGCAAGTTCCTGGCACAGTACCGAACCATTTCCGGAACGGGGATTGTCCGATAGCTGTCGAAGGATTTCGGCGTTCCGATGGACACCGTCCCCTTGACTCGCACCAAAGCCTGGGCAATGTTGATGGAAGAACCGTCTGCCGCAATGTGCCGGGGCTCTAAACCCAACAGCTCCTGGGTTCGCATTCCCGTGGCAAGCAGAAGACGAACGCTCCATCCGATGCGATCGTCGGGCAGCTCCCGAAACAGGATCCGCATTTCGTCCGCAGTAAACGCCTCTTTCTCCTTAGGCGGCTGTTTGCGCATCTTCTCCGCAAAGGCCACCGGATTTTTCACCAGAAAATCATTGGCTACCGCCTTGTTCATAATCTGATGCAGCATACCCCGACACTGGGCAATGTAGGACGAAGCCCGTCCGTCTTTGCGAAGCTTTCGCAGGAACTGCTCCACATCCATAGTCTTGATCTCCGCCAGCTTTCGCCGACCAAAATGATCTTTCAGGATGCGAAGGGTGTACTTGTAGCCCTCTTGGGTGGTGGCCGTTACATTCTCCTTGTGATTTTCGTACCAAATGTCTGCCCATTCCTCGAAGCGCATATCGTGGCCGGTTATAATGCCCATCGCTTTCTTTCGAAGAAATTCATCTCGTTTTTCTTTCGCTTCTTTTTGGGTTTTCCCCGAAAAGGAGCGAATGTTTCTTCGGCCATTGGATTTGAATCCGTCCATGATTTGGATCTCCCAACGACCATTTGCTTTCCGGGAAAGAGAGCCTTCCCCGTGTGACCGTTTCTTTGCCATTTTTAACTCCTTTCATAACTGGCAAATACGGTATTTCGTCACTCTCATTATATCATATCTTCATCTCAATTGGAAGAAAAACCGCACTTTTTGCTAAAATATTTCACGGTTTGGCAGGCCCTTTTCGGAGGGCCTGCCGTCTTGTTTTAGCGGGCTGTTTGTTCATCAACCCACCGCAGGAACTTATCCCTGGGTACGATCATACGCTTACCGATGCGAATCAGAGGAAAACCCTCAGAGTGCATCAACTCGTACGCGCCTGCACGGGAAATCTCCAAATACTTGGCGATTTTATCTGCATTCAGCATACAGGGCAGCTGATCGTTGGAATAATACTCGCGAG
>JAZRRS010000004.1:0-3211 GCA_045651005.1 Faecousia sp. | reverse complement strand
GCCTGGTGGGGTCTTGGGGAGGTGGCTTGAATTGCGGGAGCAATTCACTCAAACCCTCCCCAAGTCGCCTCTTTGGGTACTTTCTTGGCGAAACAAGAAAGTACCGCCGCCGGCAGGCATAACCATCTTTCGAGTCGGATCTCAGCAATATTGCCTTCGGCAATAAGGGCGAGTCACAGCCTCGCCCCTACGTATTTATATTGTCCCTTTGTAGGGGCGGAGCTGCCATCCGCCCTGCTCCTACGAAAAGCAAAAACCGGTGGTCGATGACCACCGCTTTTTTATTGCTCTCTGGATGTAACCGTGCCCTTTTCGGCATCCATTCCGTCTACGATGGCAAGAGATTCCAGTCGGTAGCCCAAATTTCGAATGCGCCAGCCGCCATCCTGGAAACCCTTTTCAATGGCAATGCCCAGACCCACCACCGTGGCATCCGCAGATTCCACGATGGAGATCAGACCTTGCAGCGCACAGCCGTTGGCAAGAAAATCGTCAATGATCAGCACACGGTCGCCCGGTGACAAAAACCGTTTGGACACGATGACCTGATTCACATTTTTATGGGTAAAGGACTCCACCTCTGCCACATACATCTCGCCTTCGATGTTGATGGACTTGGACTTTTTGGCAAATATCAGCGGCACACCGAATTCCCGTGCCACAGGGTAGGCAATGGCAATGCCGGACGCCTCGATGGTCAGCACCTTGGTGATTTTCTCATTCGCAAAGCGACGGCGGAACTCCTTACCGATCTGTTCCAGCAGATCAATATCCATCTGATGATTCAGAAAGCTGTCCACCTTCAGCACATTACCCGGCTTGACCATACCGTCCTTTAAAATTCTTGACTCCAAAAAATTCATAGCGCTGCCTCCCTTTTGGCTACTATATCACAAGGAAGCGCACTTGTCACCTGTTTTTGTCAGCATTTGTCGAAAATAATTTGTTTCTTTACACCCAAAAAATATCTGTTATAATGAAAGAAAAAACCAAAAGGAGACGATTCTATGAAAAAATTATTTGCTGTTACCTTCCTGTGTCTGCTGCTGCTTGCCGGCTGCGGCAAGAAAGCACCGGCACCCGATGCCACGGAGAGTTTACCCACACCCACTATGAACATTGACTCCGGTGAGGGCGAAGCCGTTGTTCCGGAGGAGGGTGACATCGTCATCCCCATTGGAGAGTAATATGGATCTGATTTTAAAGCAAGTATCTTCCCTTGAGAAGATCCGCCCCTGCGGCATTGGAGAGGCAAAGCCTGTACACACCGCCCGGGTGCTGGGCGGACAGAGCTTTTCTTACCAGGTGGCTTTGCAGACCACGGAGCGTTTGGAGATCACCGCAGTGGCAGAATCTGCCCTTTCTCCCAAGCTATACGCCGTGGTCAACACCGTGATGGATGTTGCCTGCTACCGCTCTGCCGACGATGATTACATCACCAAAGAGCCGGGCATTATGCCGGATATGCTGCTGCCTATGGAGGGCAAGGACGCCCCTATGCATCTGACCAACCAGGCAGGTGCCATTTGGGTGCAGCTGCAAATTCCGAAAAACACCCCGGCAGGTCAGTACCCCATTACCGTGAAGCTCCACGCCGCATCCCTCAAAGAAGCGCTGGATCTTGAAACCACCTTCACCCTGGAGGTGCTGGGCAAAAATCTGCCTGCGCAGCAGACCAAGTTTACCCAGTGGTTCTATGTGGACTGCATTGCGGATGTGCACAAGGTGGCTATCTACAGCGAAGCCCACTGGGCACTGATCGAAAAATACATTGCCCTTGCTTCCCGTTTGGGACTGACTATGCTGCTGACACCGGTGATCACACCGCCGCTGGATACTGCCGTTGGCACGCAGCGACCCAATGTGCAGCTGGTGAAAATGGAAAAGCAAGGGGAAAAGTACCTGTTTGATTTTACCCTGTTAAAACGCTGGGTGACCCTTTGCCAAAAGTACGGCATTGAAAACTTTGAGATGTCCCACCTGTTCTCCCAGTGGGGACTGTCTGCCACCCCCAACATCTGGATCACCGAGGACGGAGAAGAAAAGCTGCTGTTCGGCTGGCACGTACCTGCCAAAAGCGACGCTTACCGGGACTTTTTGGGGCAGTTTCTGCCGGCACTGATCGACTGGCTGAAGCAGGAGGGCATCAAAGAAAACACCTGGTTCCACATTTCCGATGAGCCTCACGCAGAGCACATCGAGAATTATCAATACGCCAAAGAGCTGATCGTGCCGCTGATCGACGGCTGCACCACCATCGATGCCCTGTCTGACTACGATTTTTACCAGCGTGGTCTGGTGGAGATCCCTGTTACCAAGAACGACCGCATTGAGCCGTTTTTGGAGCATAAGCTGCCCCGTCAGTGGGTGTACTACTGCTGCAGTCAGAATCAGCTGGTGGGCAACCGCTATCTTGCCCAACCCTCCTACCGCAACCGCATTTTAGGTCTGCAGATCTATAAGTTCGGCTGCGAAGGCTTCCTGCACTGGGGCTTTAACTTCTACAACAGCCGCCGCAGCTTAAAGAACATCAACCCCTTTATGTACACCGGTGGCGACCAGGGCTTCCCCTCCGGTGACCCCTTCTCGGTGTATCCCGTGGAGGACGGAGTCGTGCCCTCTTTGCGTGCTATGGTGTTCAAGGATGCCTTGGAGGACATCGAGGTTTGCCGTCTGCTGGAAGGCTACATTGGAAAAGAAGCGGTGGTGGCAATGATCGACGAAGCCGCCGGCGCACCACTTACCTTCTCCCATTATCCCAGAAACAGCGACTACATCCCCGACCTCATCCAAAAAATGCTCCAAAAAATCGCAGAATTTTAATGCTTTGTCACCGAGCATTCTCATTGATTGGGTAAAAAATACAATCTTCTGTTTCTGTGTGATCGCAACGCAATTTTCTGTTGGCGTGTCATCCTGAGCGAAGTCGAAGGATCTCCTCCGTATTTGCAGGAGATTCTTCGTCGCACAGCTCCTCAGAATGACAAAAAGAACGGTCATTCTGAGCGCAGCGAAGAATCCCCATCATAAGAGGGAGATTCTTCGTCACCGAGCATTCTCATTGATTGGGTAAAAAATACAATCTTCTGTTTCTGTGTGATCGCAACGCAATCTCTATCCCATACAGGAAGCACCGGGCAAATCGTAAATTCGTGTTTGCACCTTCGTAAATGCGCGCCTGGTGGGGTCTTGGGGAGGTGGCTTGAATTGC
>JAZRRS010000003.1:0-12158 GCA_045651005.1 Faecousia sp. | reverse complement strand
GCGGAGAGCTTGTTTAGTCTACCACAGCCATTTCATTTTGTCAAGAACTATTTTTCGTTTTCTCAACATTTTTTTCGTGTCTTTGGCAGACTTTTGCGCCCCCTGCCGGAAGCGCTTGCATATAATAACAAACACTCCCTTATTTGTCAAGCCATTTTTCTTCTTTTTTTATATTTATTTTTCAGAGAACAAAAATAACCGCCCTGCACTTTTGGTGCAGGGCGGAAATCCATTTATTAGGCATCTTCAATCAAACCATAGCCGCCATCTTTACGGCTATAAACCACAGCAAAGGCATCGCCGTTGTCTGCATCCCGGAAAGCAAAGAAGCTGTGTCCCAGCAGATTCATCTGCAGTACCGCTTCCTCGCGACTCATAGGTTCAAAACGGAATTGCTTCACACGGAGAATATCCAGCTTTTCCTCCGGCTCGTCCTCCGCAAAAGAGGTTTCCTCCACTGTGCGGGTAAAAGCATCCTGGCGAAGCCTACGAGCAAGACGTGTCTTGTTCTTACGGATCTGCCCCTCAATGGTCCCAACCGCAGCATCAATGGAAGCGAACATATCAGAGGTGCTTTCATGCGCCCGGAACCACCGGGATGCACCGCGAACTGTCAGTTCCACATTGTTCCGATTCTTTTCTACAGAGAATACCACAAGTGCCTGGGCATCCTCCTCAAAGTACCGTGCCAGCTTCATAACCTTCTTTTCGGCATAAGCGTGGACATTGTCAGGCAGACTGACTTTTTTCTCACTAAACTGAAACTTCATACGCGGCAGCTCCTTTCTTTCACCGATCCTTCGGTGTACTTATATTATAGCACGATCCGGTATTTTCGACAAGGGTCATTGGCCGGATTCATCCGCCTCATCCCAAAGCGTCTCCACCACCAGCTCATACAGGAGCTCAGCACGCTTTTCAAATTGTTTTGCAAGGCGGATCGCCTGCTGCTGGCTGGTTGCCATCAACTCCAGCTTCATAAGAGATCCCACTTCATCGTTCATCTCCATCACCACGCCAAACTCACCGTTTTCCCGGGGCAACAGTTGGGTGTTGAGCTTGCTCAGCCGACGACGTTCGCGATTAAACTTCTCCACAGCGGTCTCTGCCCGGCGGCGCACGGTGAATGCCACCGTATCCTGGGTGATCTCCCCCTGTTCCCTGCCCTTTTCTGTGATGCGATACTTTTCAGCATCCGCAGCCTCCAGGTGACCGGATTCCACCAGCTGGGGTATTGCGGTACACACATCAAAATAGCTCAAGCACTCATCCTGATAGCAAAGCTCATAAATTTCCTGATCTGAAAGCGGAAACATAGTGCGTGCCATTACATATAAAATCAAAACCTTTACATCCATCATATCATGGATAAAGCCGTGTCTTTGCAAAACTCTCACCTCTTTATATTATTATACAGAACAAGCGCAAAAAATCAAGGACACAAAAAACAGGTTTATCGCATAATCTGTCAATGAAAGGATGTTTATATGCAGCATTGTGTTTTCTACACCCCTTGTGACAGTCCTGTTATTACCCAGGTCAAAAACATTCTCACAACCGAAGGACTCCGTTTTTCTCCCATCCCCTGTGACCAGGTAACCCATCTTCTGTTGGGCGTTCCAGCCTTTTCCCCCGATGGTACGTTAAAAGGCGGTGGCAATTTGGAGGATACATTAAGCAAACTTTCCTCGCAGGTCACCGTTGTTGGTGGAAACCTGGACACTCCCTTGCTGCAAAAGCATTCGATCTTGGATCTTTTAAAAGACCCCTTCTATGTTTCCGAAAATGCGGACATCACCGCCCGGTGTGCATTACACCTTGCCGCTAGCAAGCTTCCTGTAACATTTAAGGATCTGCCTGTTCTGGTGATCGGTTGGGGACGAATCGGAAAGTGTCTTGCCCGCCATTTAAAAGCACTGGATGCCACGGTCACCGTCGCTGCCAGAAAGCCTGCAGATCAGGCTATGATCCACGCTTTGGGATACGGTGTCACTACTTTACAGCAAGATCTATCTAAATATGGTGTCATATTCAATACCGCTGACGGCTGTGCGGTCTGCGGTTTGCCGGATAGTGCTCTAAAGGTCGATCTGGCATCGATCCAAGGGATTACCGATAAGGACACCCTTTGGGCGAGGGGTCTACCCGGTAAGCTTGCCCCTCAATCAAGCGGAAATCTCATCGCCCGAACATTACTGCGGCTGCTTTAATCTATGAAAGGAGTATGTTATGAACATCGGCTTTGCCCTGTGCGGCTCATTTTGTACTTTTGATGCTGCTCTCAGCGCAATGGAAGCCGTGGCAAAGGATCACACTGTGATCCCCATTCTTTCCGCTGCCTCCTGCAGCATCGACAGCCGTTTCGGCACTGCACAGGAGCACATAAAAAGGATCACGGACATCTGCAACAAACCACCACTGCAACGCATTGAAGAGGTAGAGCCCATTGGCCCAAAAAAGCTTCTGGATGCACTGATCATCGCCCCTTGCACAGGAAACACTTTGGCAAAGCTTTCTCACAGCATTGCCGACAGTCCTGTAACAATGGCAGCAAAAAGCCATCTTCGCAACGGGAGACCGGTGCTTATTGCCATATCCACCAATGACGCCCTTGCAGGAGCTGCAGAAAACATTGGAAGATTACTGGCTAGAAAGCATTATTATTTTGTGCCCTTCGGTCAGGACGATCCGGCAAAAAAACCCACCAGCATCGTGGCAGATTTCACGAAGCTGCCGGAGGCTCTGTCACTGGCACTGGAAGGAAAACAAATACAGCCGCTTCTGGTGTGAATTTTAACCATCCGCCGAGCAAAACGGGTGCAGATTGCCTTAGCCAATCCGCACCCGTTTATATTGTTTTTATATCCAGGTCTACCAAGGTAGCACCCAGTTTTTCCAGCTCTGCCACCGCTTCACTGCCGTCATCAAAGCAAAAGACATGACTTCTTTTATGTTTTAGATTAGCATAAGTACCACTCCAGGTGCCGCCTTTTCTTAAATCACACTTCGCCACAAATGTTTTTTCTCCCAGTGCGTGGATAATGTGATTGCGGCTTAAGGCACGGTTTGCGGTAAATTCGCCATCGAAGCTGTTCTCTGCAAGATAGAGCATATTTTCCCGGGGCGCATAGACAGAAAGTTGATCTGCCACCACACTGATAACCCTGCCGCCACAAGTAAGACACGCATCCTGCGCAACACGATCCGCACCCCGGGCGTTACCGGAAACCAACGTATACCCCTGCTTCGCCGCCAGTCTTCCCACTTCCCGGGCAAACAGGAAGTTATCGCCCCACAGGTCACGGCTGCCCACCAGAGCCACCGCAGGTGTTTCCAGTAGCGACAAGTCTCCCTTTGCCCACAGCACCGCAGGAGCATCGTCCCCCAGTACATCTCGCAACCTTTGGGGATAGACATTTCCGTTCCGCACGACAGCTGTGCAGCCACAGCTGCGTGCCTTTCCCAGATACCACATCAGCTGTGACTTCCGGGAAAGCAGATAAAAGATCCGCTCCGCCTCCCGGCGGTCATATCCCAAAGCCTTCATATCTTCTGCGGTGATCTCCCGATCCTCCTTGGGCCTTTCCATCTGCCTGACTCTTTGCTTCAAAAGTCGAAACTGTGCCACCGTAAGCGGTTTGCAGCCGGTTTCTCCCAGTTGGCAGGTCAACAACAGAAAGCCCATCTCACCGGGGGTCAACGAAAACGCCTCCTGGGCGGTGTGGGCGCTTTGACCACTTCCTCGGTCAAAGTGCCGTCATCCCCCAACGTCATAGCCTTAATAGCATAGTTTGAGAATTGTGCGATTTCGTCCAATTTTGCCTTTTCCGGAAAATTGCCGATGATAGAATAGGCAACACCCTTGCGCTTAGCTCTTCCCGTTCTGCCGATGCGGTGGACATAGTACTCATTCTCCGCCGGTACGTCGAAATTGATGACACACTCCACGTCATCCACATCGATACCACGGGATGCCACATCGGTAGCTACCAATACAGCAAGCTTTCCCTCCCGGTAACGCTGCATAGTCTTTTCACGCTGACTCTGGCGGATGTCGCCATGGATGCAGTCACAATCCAAACCTGCACGGCGGAAATCGTCACTGAGCCGCTGGCACATATGCTTAGTATTACAAAAGATCATCACCCGTTCAAAACCCTGCCCCCGAATCAAGCGCAAGGTTGTCTCTGTCTTTTCCAGGTTGGGAACAGTAATGCTGAACTGCTCAATATCCGGACGATCCTCCTGCTTGGGCTCTACAGTGATCTCTACCTCGTCACGCTGATACATCCAGGATACGGTCA
Organism: Faecousia sp.; assembly: GCA_045651005.1. Classification (GTDB taxonomy): domain Bacteria; phylum Bacillota; class Clostridia; order Oscillospirales; family Oscillospiraceae; genus Faecousia. The sequence continues at coordinate 7,854 of JAZRRS010000003.1, read as the reverse complement.
TAACTTCCTGAGAAATAGTGGCAGAAAACAGACCCAGATTCCGGCGGTTCTTTACCTTCTCGATAATACGAGTCACATCCTTAAAGAAACCCATATCCAACATTCTGTCCGCTTCATCCAATACCACGGTCTGGATCTTGTCAAAACGGATATTTTTGCGGTTATAATGATCCATCAATCTGCCGGGGGTGGCTACCACGATCTGCGGTTTCTTCTCCAGCTGCTTTGCCTGTCCCACAATGCCGGCACCGCCATATAGCACCGCCACACGAATCCCCTGGTAATAAGTAAGCAGACTGCGCAGTTCGTCACCAATCTGAATCGCAAGTTCACGGGTAGGCGCAAGAATCAATCCCTGCACCGCCTCATCCTCTGCATTGATATGCTCGATCATAGGAATACCAAAAGCAAAGGTCTTACCCGTACCGGTAGGCGCTTTGGCAATAACATCCTTCCATTTCAAAAATTCCGGCATCGCCTGCTGTTGGGTGGTGGTAGGATAGCCGTAGCCTTTCTTCTCCAAAGCCATCAGCATTTTATCCGACAGACCCAGATCCTTAAACATTATTTCTTCCATTGTTTTTCGTCCTTTTTGATGATTTCCCATTTATTATAGCATTTTTTGCAAAATATGCAACACTACCGTTTCTGCATTTTACGATAAGCCGATGGGGATACTCCTGTAATTTTCAGAAAATTCCGATAGAAGGTGGATGCCTCCTCATACCCCACTTCCCCGGCAATGCGCTCCAGCGACCACTCCGGGTGGCTCCGGATCAAAATCTGAGCTTCCACAACACGCTTACTTGCCACATACTTTTTCAGAGGCATTCCCGCAAATTGAGGGAATATGGAACAAAACGCTGATTGAGAAATACCAAATTGCTTTGCCACTTCTCCCAGGGATAACTTCTCCCGGTAGTGATTGTCGATATAGGTCACACAACTTCGCATATCTCCGGAATAGGCTGTAACAGCATTCAGCTTGTCTGCATTTTGAGGCTGAAGGTAATAGCATTGCGCCAGCAAGTATACGATTGCCAATGCCAGTTCCGGTGCTGCGGAAAGTGCGGAGGCTGTATCCATATCTTGTTGACCCGTAAGACACGCAAGAAGCTTTTCCATCAACTCCCGGTGCCGGTCGCTTGTGTGCACACGCAGCCGTACAGACTCCTGCTCCTCCTGCAAGCTGCGGAGGAAACGGAACGCACCACTCTGAGAAAACCCTGCCCGAAAAATCTGCTCTGAAAACGCAAGAGAATACATCCTGGTGCGATCACCGCTAAAATGCAAACTGTGGATAAATCCCGGCGGCACAATAAACGCATCCCCTGCGCCCATTCGTACCGCTGCACCCTCTTGCGTATGGAAGACCTCACCGGCCAGCACGTAACAAACTTGATAATAATCATGGTAATGTGACTGGTTGTCCTTTTTGGTTTTGCCAAGCAGTGCAATATGATACCCTTTTTCCAATGCGCCCAAATAATCCAGCGTAATCAGTTCTGCCATTTCTACACCTCCGTTTTTTGCATTATAGCACATTCTCCAAAGAAATGCACGATATAATCACAAAACAAAAGTGTCATCCCGAATAAGCGAAGTGCGACGAAGAATCCCTATAAGAGATTCTTCGTCGCATCGCTCCTCAGAATGACATTTACGCTTTCATTATGACAACGGCTCCAGAATAGCAGTGTCTCTCACAAACTGCTCCGGGGCTTCATTGGGGTGTGCCAAAGCAAAGTTCACAGAGGCAATAATTGCCGCCTTGTGTTCGTCAGTGATCTGAAGGTCGCCGTATGCCTGCTCACGGGAGGTGGCACGCATCGCCTTGGGAATCACATCCACCTTTACATCATTGATTTCCTCCAAGCCGAATATCTGTGCATACCACAGATAAGCTACCATCAATCTGCCAAAATCGGACAGGTGGGTATAATCCCGGTACAACTCATAGCTGTGACCTTCCTCTGCCTCCGGAACACCAAAGGTCTCGCTGGCGTACTGGATGGCTGTGCCGCTGTGGAACACAATATCGAACGCATCGTTGGTTTCCACATAAGTCTCCATCATTTTGCAGATCTGAGCAAAGTGCGCCAGTCGGTCGCCACCAAAATACTGACTAAACTGGCTGCGGAAGCTGGCAGGCGCAGTTCTGCGGTCTGCACCGTACAGCAGCTTAGTCACAGGCTGCGCCCAGGTGGCGTTGTATGCCAACTTGCAGCCGGGTGTTACGTAATCTCGAATATGCCGGATCATAAACGCAAAGTCGCCATCCTTGTAGTGCTGATCCTGTGTCTGATTCCAGGCAGCTTCCGTGAACACAACAAGATCCCAGTTCTCCTCCATAATGACATCGGTAATGGTCACATTGGGGGTATGCTCCACCTCGCCACTACGGTTCACATAGCGGTCATACAACGGCGCACGGTTTTTGATATTGGTCACGTGCTCATCCAGGTTGGTTGGGCGATACACATCCACCACCAAAAATTCCTTATCCGGCATTTCCGCCTTCAGTACATCAAAAAGAAGCCAAACAGAATCCTGTGCATGGCTCTGACCGATCATCAGAATCTTGAATACAGCCGCCTCTTCAGGACTTTGGGTAGGTACAGTGGTTTCCTCCGGGGTCTTTTCTCCGCAGCCGGAAAACAGCCCCATCAGCAGCACCGCAGCCAACAACAAAACAACAGTTTTTTTCATAGCCATCATTCCTTACAACTGCGCAAATTCTCTGTAGACCATATCTTTATATCCTTCCGGGAAGCAATGGGGCTGGAAAGGATACAGGGTGATCTCCTTAGGCCCCGGTGTATGGTGATAGACCGAATAGACGAAGTGCGGAAGGCACACATCATCTGCCATAGTCAGACCGTACACCGAAGGAACGTTCAGGAAAGACACCATATTGTTCACATCGAAATAAGAAAGCACGTTAAAAACGTGATCGGTATGCTCCGGATATTTTTTCAAAAAGCCGTTGGTGCTACCAAAAATTCGGCTGCCCAAAATCGTCCTCTGCTTCAGACAGCAGAAGCTGGGACAGCATATGTAAGCCTTTTTGCTTTTTCCGCTGAGTCCGGACGCCACCACAGAAAGTCCACCGCCCTGACTGCCGCCAAAGGTGACGATTCTCTCCGGATCTACCTCCGGAAGCAGCGCCGCCACATCCACCGCACGGACAGCATCCAAAAAGATATTGCGCATATAAAATTCATTTTGATCCAATATACCACGGGTCATCAAGCCGCCGTTCAAGTCACCGCTGTGGTATACCGCCCGGTCAATAGAGGTACCGCCCTGACCGCGAACATCCATTGCAAATACCGCCACACCGGTGGCAACGATATCCAGCTTCAGCTCTTTTTGCAGGCTGCCGCCATGGTAATAGACCACACAGGGCAATTTCCCCTCTACCCCGGCAGGATAGGAAAAATAAGCATCGATCCAGCTGTCGTCGTGAGTATTATAGGAAACTTCCCAAGTGGTAACCGTTTTTGTATAGGGGGTGTCCAGCTTTTTCCGTTTTGTCCGGATGGGAACAGAACGCAACTGCGCCACAGCATTTTCCCAAAACGCTTCAAAATCAGCAGGCTTTGTCTGGGAAATGATTTTATTCAGAAGCTCTTGCTCCTTTTCCTGTTCGTAAATCATATTATTCCTTCCTTTCCCATTTTTCTCCTAATATTGTAGCACCAAACCAATGAAAAGAAAATGCAAATTTTCCTTAATTCATTGCATTTCCTCCAAACAAACGCAATCTCTCTAAAACGGTGGACAAATGAAGAAATATATGATATATTGTATGTTGAAATTTTCTGTTCTTAAGCTAACAGAGGAGGCGTATAAAAATGGGTAAACTAATTGTGATCGAAGGCACTGACGGTTCCGGCAAATCCACCCAATTCCGTCTGATGTCCGAGCATTTGGAAAAAGACGGTGTGGCATTCAAACACCTTGTTTTCCCCCGATACAGTGAGGAAAGCTCTGCCCTGATCCGTATGTACTTAGGTGGGCAGTTCGGCACCAATCCTTCCGATGTAAACGCCTATGCTGCATCCTCCTTCTATGCGGTGGATCGTTACGCCTCCTATAAAATGGACTGGGGTAAGTGGTATGAAGAAGGCGGACTGGTGCTGTCGGATCGTTACACCACCTCCAATGCTGTCCATCAAGCATCCAAAGAGACCGGTGAGGCACGGGAAAAGTATCTGCACTGGCTCTATGATTTTGAATATGACAAGCTGGGGCTTCCGGCTCCCGATCTTGTGATCTATCTGGATGTGCCCACCGACTTCACCGAAAAGCTGATGCGCCACCGTGAAGCCGACACCAATACCCAGGCCGATATTCACGAAAAGGATCTTCAGTATCTTGCCACCTGTCGGGAAACAGGCCGCGCTGCTGCCGCTTACTACGGCTGGAAGGTGATCACCTGCGTCCGGGACGGAAAGATGCGCACAATAGAAGACATTCACGAAGAAATCTATGCTGCCGTACGGCAGTGTCTGGAGGTATCCCTATGATCTATATGCTGTTAGGTACAGGTTTTGAAGAAACAGAAGCCATCGCACCTCTGGATCTGCTTCGCCGTGCCGGTGTGGAAGTGCTCACCGTAGGCGTGAACGGCAAGGTGATCTACGGCGCACACAACATTGGTGTGGAAGCCGACATCCTTTTGGGTGAAATGGATCTTTCCGCACTGGAAGGCATTATTCTTCCCGGTGGTCTGGGCGGTGTTACCTCCGTCCGGGAGAGCACTGAGGCTATGGCCGCTCTTCAGTTTGCCGCAGACAACGGAAAGCTGGTAGCTGCCATCTGCGCAGGGCCTACCGTTCTTGCAGACCTGCATATCACCGACGGAAAAAACGCCACCTGCTATCCGGGGTGCGAGAGTGGGATGGGCAGTGCCAAGGTGGACAACACTGTCGCCTGCCTACGTGACGGTCAACTGATCACCGGTGCATCCGCCGGCTGTGCTGTACCCTTTGGTTTGATGTTGGTAGAAGCCCTGAAGGGCAAGGAAGTCGCAGAAAAACTGCGTCAGCAATTTGTGATCCGCTGACAGGAGGTTACTATGGACAAACAAAACAACGAACAGCTGGGCGACAATTGGCTGGACGAGATTCTGGGAAAACACAGCAACGCCCGGGAGCTGACTATGGACGAGGCAGCACTGGCTGCGGACAAGTCCGAAGAAGATGAGCTGGAGCGCATCGTCAAGGAAACAATGGAAGAAAACTGGGGCAGTGAGTGCACTGCCTCCGTGGAAGAAGCCGAAGCTGACGAGCCGGAAGTGCCTGAAGAAGAGGAATTCGAGCCCCGTAAGGACACTTTCTGGTACAAGCTCTTTTCCCTGCTTCGCAAGGGTGACGGTCTGTTTGGCATTCCCCATCTGCTATCCACCGTGGTCTGGGCAATTCTGATCATTGCCATCGGCACTTCTTTGGGTCGTACTCTGTGGCTGTGTGCCGCAGATGTGCTGGCTCTCGGCAAAACCGGTCAGGAGATCACCATCACCGTTGACATTGAAGATCGGCTGCCGGACATTGCCGACAAGCTGGAAAAAGCAGGTCTGGTGCGCTACCCCGGTCTGTTTGAAGCCTTCGCCCGTCTTACCGGCAAGGGTAACAACATTCTCGTGGGTTCTATTACCTTCAGTTCTGAAACGGTGTATGACTACAACGCACTCATTAACGCTATGTCCTACAAGGGCGGCTCTGTCGTCACAGTGAGTGTAATGGTGCCTGAGGGTTATTCCTGCGCACAGATCTTTGAACTTCTGGAAGAAAAGGGTGTCTGCTCCGCTGCTGCTTTGGAGAAGCACGCTGCCGAAGGCGAACTGGACGCTTACTGGTTCCTGGATGGTCTGCCCCGAGATCACAAGTACTGCCTGGAAGGCTACCTCTTCCCCGACACCTACGAGTTCTATATGGACGACGATCCCCGTCGTGTGCTGGAGAAGTTCCTGGATAACTTTAATTATCGCTTTACGCAACGTATGGTGGATAAGTTTGTAGCATTGAACACCAAAACCGGCTTGAATCTTTCCCTGCAGGAAGTAATTATTATGGCTTCCATCGTGGAGAAGGAAAAGGCCGCAGATGCAGAAGGCTATAACATTGCATCCGTATTCTACAACCGCCTTATGAACGCATCCAACTTCCCCTATCTGGACTCTGACGCAACCATTAACTACGCTATTGACTATTACAACAAGGGCGAGCTGGTCACCGATGCACAGATCAACGCCAGCCCCTACCACACCTACACACATCCCGGTCTGCCCCCCACACCCATTGCCAACCCCGGTCTTTCCAGTCTGGATGCGGCTTTGGATCCCGAGGATACAGACTACTACTTCTTCCTGCTGGATCGCAGTGCCGGTGCGCACCGCTTCAGCAGAACCTTAGCAGAGCACGAGAGACTGGAAAGGGAACTGGGATACAATGAGTAAGCTTGAGCTTTTGTGCCCTGCCGGAGATATGGAACGGCTGAAAATGGCTGTTCTTTACGGTGCTGACTCTGTCTATCTGGCAGGCACTGATTTTGGTATGCGCTCCTTCGCTGGGAATTTCACACCGGAGGAGCTGCCCCTGGCAGTAAAATTCGCCCACGAGCACGGTGTTTCCGTCCACGTGACGGTAAATACTATGCCCCGCAATGATGAGATCTCCCAACTGCCCCCCTACCTCGAACGGTTGCAGGATGCCGGTGTAGATGCTCTGATCATTGCCGATATGGGCGCTTTTGCCTTAGCCGGAAAGTACGCCCCCAACTGTGCACGGCACATTTCTACACAGCAATCCATCGCCAATTATGAATGTGCCAAAGCTTGGTATGATCTGGGTGCGACCCGTGTTGTGCTGGCACGAGAACTGAACTTAGAAGAGATCCGCACCATCCGGCAAAATACTCCCAAGGATCTGGAGATCGAAACCTTCGGTCACGGTGCTATGTGTGTCAGCTACTCCGGTCGATGCCTTCTGAGCAACTATATGACCGGCAGAGATTCTAACCGCGGCGCCTGCGCCCAGCCTTGCCGCTATCAGTATGCGCTGGTAGAGGAGAAGCGACCCGGAGAGTATTTTCCGGTGTTTGAGGACGAGAAGGGAACTTATATCCTCAATTCCCGGGATATGTGTATGATCGACCACCTGAAGGATCTGCAGGAGGCGGGGGTTGATTGCATCAAGATCGAGGGTAGAGCCAAATCTGCCTACTATGCAGCTATCGTTACCGGCGCTTATCGCCATTGTATTGACGATGTGGCCGCCGGCAAGGAGATCGACCCGGTTTGGCGTAATGAGGTAGAACACGTTTCTCACCGCATCTATTCCACCGGCTTCTACTACGGTCACCCGGGACAGTACACAGAAAACTCCCGCTACATTCGCCAGTGGCAGGTATGTGTCATTGTGGAGGAATGTGACGAGAGCGGTTTGGCTCTGTGTAGCCTGCGGAATAAGTTCGCAGCAGGGGACGAGCTGGAAATGGTTGGCCCGGATACCCGTCCGGCCGCCTTGATCGTACCTGAAATGAAGGATTTGGACGGTCAAAACCTTACAGAGCCTAGAACGCCCCAAATGAAATTTTATATGCAACTTCCCGGAAAAGTCCCTGCCTTTACCATCTTGCGTAAAGCAGTAGACCCGTCCGCGAAATAATAAATGGAGGGATACCAATGAGCAGAGCAGATGAAATCTATCGCGCAACGTGCCTGGATATCTTAGAAAACGGCTTTTATGATACCGACCTGGAGGTGCGTCCCCGCTGGGCAGGCGGCACTCCGGCTCATACTGTAAAGAAGTTTGGCGTTGTAAATCGCTATAACCTGAAAGAGGAATT
>JAZRRS010000002.1:0-1907 GCA_045651005.1 Faecousia sp. | reverse complement strand
TAAGCTGGGCAAGACCAGCGCACAGAGAAAAGCCCTGCTGCGTCAGCAGGTCACCGATCTGCTGGAGAACGGCAAGATGGAGACTACCTTCTATCGCGCTAAGGAAGTGCAGCCCGTGGTTGAGAAGATGATCACCCTGGGCAAGAAGGCTGGCCTTGCTAACTACCGCCGTGTTCTGGCCTATGTGACCAAGGAAGACGTAGCTAAGAAGCTGTTTGACGAGATCGCTCCCAAGTATGCTGACCGTAACGGTGGCTACACCAGAGTGACCCGTACCGGCGCTCGCCGCGGCGATGCTGCTGAGATGGCAGTGATCGAGCTGGTGTAATCCGGTTCTAATGTAGCATAAAAGAGCGTATCGCAAATGCGATACGCTCTTTTTCGTTGCGTTCCGGGAAACAATGTTGTATAATCGTCCTGTAGAATTTTAAAGGAAGTGTGAATTATGAAATTGACACAGGAAATTACCAGATATGTTGAATCCTGCCGTGATGAGCAGTTGGCGCTGTTGAAGACCTTGGCGCAGATTCCTGCTCCTTCCGGTAAGGAGGAAATGCGTGTGGAGTTCTGCACCAAATGGCTGCAGGATAACGGCGTTGGCAATGTGCAGGTGGATGATGCGCTGAATGTGATCTGTTCATTCGGGGATACCGGAAACAACGAACTTGTGGTGTTTAGTGCTCACAGTGATGTAGTATTCCCGGATATGGAGCCACTGCCCATTCGGGAGGAGGACGGAAAGCTCTATTGCCCCGGTGTGGGTGATGACACAGGATCTGTGGTGGTGCTGATGCTGGCTGCCCGGTATTTTACAAAAAATCAGATGCGACCCAAAGATTGCGGTATGCTCATTGTCATCAACTCCTGCGAGGAAGGCTTGGGTAATCTGAAGGGCACACGGAGACTGATGGAGGTTTATGGACATCGTGTTAAAGAGATGATCTCCTTTGACGTCCGCATTGGTGGCTGCGTTGATCAGCCTGTGGGATCCAGACGCTTCCGGATCGAAGTGGATACCGAGGGTGGTCATTCCTACAGTATGTTTGGTAACCGCAATGCCATTGCCTATCTTGCGTCTCTGGTAGATACTCTGTACACGATGAAAGTACCTTCCGGTGGCAAGACCACTTACAACGTGGGTACGATTTCCGGCGGCACATCGGTAAATACCATCGCACAGCATGCAGAAATGCTCTATGAGTTCCGTTCTGACTGCCGGGAATCCCTGGAAATTATGAATAAGCACCTGGATGCAGCGGTGGAATTCTACCGGGCTAAGGGTGTGAATGTTAAAGTGACGGTTGTGGGTGATCGTCCCTGCTGCGGTGATGTGGATCCTGATGCGCTGCAGGCTATGAAAGAACGGGTATCTGCCACAAATGTGGAGCACTTCGGTAAGGAACTGGCATTTGTCAGAGGCTCTACAGACTGCAATATTCCTATGGCTATGGGCATTCCTGCTCTGTGTCTGGGTTGCTATACAGGTTTGGGTGCCCATACCCGTGAGGAGTTTATCGACATCGATTCCCTGCAGCCGGGTATGAAGTTTGCTTTTGATATTATGCTTTATTACTTTTAAGAATGAGCCGCTGATGACAATGAATGGTCTGTTGCTATTTATAGCAACAGACCATTCAGTCTGTCAAAATACTTGTTTTTTGACAGACTGACAGAGGTCAAAGAAGCCGCAAAGACAAGCAACTCGACCCCGAAGTGTATGTGGATACTCGAGAGGGGAGAGTTGCGCAGTAATGTCAAAACATCTTGCGTAGCAAGCGTTTCCTCTGTGTGTAAGCACTTGTGTGATGTTATGTAAACTTCAAAAAAAGAAAGAAACCCACAAAGAGCAGTACGCCATAGTGATAAATCGGTTTTGACGGTTTGTGGGTTCTTTGACACTCTGACAG
>JAZRRS010000001.1:0-4657 GCA_045651005.1 Faecousia sp. | reverse complement strand
TATGGAATTCGACAAACTTGCATTTGGAGAGGAAGATATAAGAATGTTGACAAAACCTGTTCATGGTTGGAGCGACTTTCAACTTGATGGCACTTCAAAATATGGATTAAGTTATCTTAATGATATTGCATTTGAGTGGGTTGCACAGGCAATACACGGACTCGAAACATTACAGCCTTTTTGCGTAAAAGGTTTTCTGGAACCAAATCGTTTTTTATGCACAGTAAGCTATTGGAATTGCCATATTGTGTGTGAGGATGATGAGAGGCATCCTCTAGTTAAGGAAGATGTAGTAAATGAAATATCTCATACTAATATGCTTCAATTTTGCCAGTACCTACATGATGACATAAGTCAGAATATAGACGAATGGGTTAGCTTTGGTCATTATGAAAAATCAGATGTTGTGAAAAGAAAAGAAGCTCTTGTTCTGAAACTGAATCATTTAAAAAAGTTAATCTCTTCAAAAGAAGGTTGCTTCTGCGAAAACTGCTGTTTTCTATAATATATAAATCCAAAAGCTTCACATTTCGGCAAGATTGGAGTTATAAAACAGTTCGGCAAATTCCAATTTGTCGAACTGTTGGATTGTTTATCATAGGGGCCGATTCCGATTGCGGTGCGTTCGTTCGTCGTTTGTAGGGGGCGATGCCCACATCGCCCCGCATAGATTTTCTTTATTTTCTTAACGGGTCGATGTAGGCATCGACCCCTACAATAGAAAATGAAATTGCTCAATAAACCGATAAATTCCAATTTGTCGAACAGATTTCCACCGTGCCAAAGGCTCCCTCTGATGAGGGAGCTGTCAGCGTAGCTGACTGAGGGAGAGAAAATGTGGAGAAATAAGAGCTTTTGGTCTCTCCCTCCGCCCCTTCGGGGCACCTCCCTCGCCAGAGGGAGGCAAGGGTACGGTGCGATAAATTGGAATTTGTCTATGTGTTGACAAATATATTCTTTGCTAGGAGGGATTCGATATGGAGTCGACCCGTTTCCCTGGGCTTACTGGTAACCAGCTGAAGCTCATCGCCCTCATCACCATGACCATCGACCATGTGGGCATGATGCTGCTGCCCCAGTTGAGAATCCTTCGAGCCATCGGCCGCATTGCTTTCCCCATTTTCGCTTACATGATTGCGGAAGGCTGCCGCTACACCCACAGCCGCAAAAAGTATCTGCTGTCCATGTTAGGGATAGCAGCACTGTACCAGATTGTGTGCTTTTTCGCCATGGGTTCGCTATCTATGTGCGTTCTTGTGACCTTCAGCCTTTCCATTGGGCTGGTCTATCTTGCAGACTATGCCCATGCTGGCGGCCGTTTCGGCACTGTAGGGCTTTACACGGCCTTTGGCGCGGTTTTCTTCCTTTGCTATATAGCCCACGATGTACTGTTCCCCAAAACGGATTTCGGAATTGAATACGGCTTCTTTGGCGTTCTTCTGCCTGTCTTTGCGCATTTCGGAGCGAGAAAGCAGAAAAAACTACAGTATTTCATCGCAGGCCTGGCCATCTTCAACCTGACCTGGGGTGGCATCCAATGGTTTTCTATGGCAGCCGTTCCCTTCATCGCCCTGTATAACGGCAAACGGGGCAAGCGGAAAATGAAGAACCTCTTCTATATCTACTACCCCGTCCACCAGTTGGTCATCTACCTGCTGAGTCTTCTATAAAATAAGCCCCGCCGAAAGGCTGGTGTTCGTAAAACAAATTCCAATTTATCGAACAGATGAAAACAGCCGCCTCCGTGATGGAGGCGGCTGAACTGCATATTGGTTGCGAATATTATCGACGGAGATTTTCAATCAAAGTGGTAACGCCTTGTCCGCCGCCGCAGCAGGAGGAGAACAGACCGTAGCGACCACCGCTGCGTGCCAATTCCTTCATACAGAAGATGCCGATACGGGCACCGGAAGCACCGTTGGGGTGACCAAAGGAGATCGCACCGCCGTTGGGATTCCACTTCTCCTGGTCAATGGTCTTGCCGGACTGGATCTGCATCTCGGCAATAACGCCCAGATTCTGTGCAGCAAAGGCCTCGTTACACTCAAAGACGTCAATGTCGTCTACGGTCAATCCGGCTCTTTGGATCGCCAGCAGGTTAGAGTAAGCAGGACCGATACCCATCAGACGGGGCTCCACACCATAGTCAGCGCCAACTACCCAACGGGCAAAGGGCTCATAACCCAACTCCTTGGCCTTTTCTGCGGTCATCATCATCACAAAAGCAGCACCGTCATTCAAACCGGAAGCGTTGCCGGCGGTGGTAACAGAGGTTTCAGTACCACGGACCGTACGCAACTTTGCAAGACCTTCCATGGTGGTGGTGGGACGCAGATGCTCGTCAGTGGTGAAAATGACTTCGGGTGTTTTCTTGGTGGCAGGAATGGTGATGGGAACGATCTCTTCGGTGAAGTAACCCTTCTCGGTGGAAGCGGCAGCACGCATCTGGCTGCGGTAAGCGAACTCGTCACAAGCCTGACGGGTAACGCCCCACTTCTCTGCCATAATATCAGAGATCTCGATCATGGAAGCACGCTGCTTGGGATCTTCGTGGATCACAGCAACCAGTGCCTGAGGGCCAAGACCCTTGTAGGGCTGAACTGTGGTAGAATACTTCACTGTCTTATTGCTGTGGGATTCAAAGCCACCGGCAATGATCACATCGGCAGCGCCTGCCAGGATCTTCCAGGCAGCGTGGTTGATGGAGTCAATAGCAGAGCCGCACTGCATTTCCACGAAGGAAGCAGAGGTCTCAAAGGGGAGGCCGGCCTTCATTGTGATGTAACGGGCGTGACTCCAGCTGTAGCCACAGCCTGCGGCAGAGCCGCACATCAAGGAATCTACCTTGCCGCCGCGTTCATAAATGCCGGTTTTGGTAACCAAAGCCTTGACGGTCAGTGCTGCAAGATCAGAACCGGGAATATCACGAAGAGTACCGCCCTGTTTGCCGAAAGGGGTACGCATACCGTCCACAAATACTACTTCACGCATAACTTATGTTCTCCTTTTGGTATTATAATGCCTTACTCGTAATCGTAGAAGCCGTGACCGGTCTTGCGACCCAAGCGGCCTTCCTTGACCATCTGCTCGTAGATGTCGTACATATCGGGCTTTTCACCGGTGCGCTCATAAGTGTTCTTCATCATTGTGTAGCTCAGATCGATACCGGTAAGGTCGCCCATACGGAACACGCCCATTTTATGGTTAAAGCCTTTTTCCAAAGCGATATCCACTTCCTGGGGAGTGCAGTAGCCGTTCTGAACAAGATAACGGGCACGCTGGGTTAGACCTGCAATCAGGTAGTTGCCGGCAAAACCGGGGATCTCCTTTTTCTGCCATATGGGATCCTTGCCCATCTTCTTAGCCAGCTCGTAAACAGCACCGGCAGTTTCTTCGGAGGTGTGGGGACCCTGTACCACTTCCACAAACTCCATAACCAGAGCAGGGTTGTAGAAGTGCATATTGCAAAGACGGGCAGGATTCTTTACGCAGTCAGCAAACAGGGAAGAAACCATATAGCTGGAGTTGGTGGCGATGATCACATCTTCTCCTACGATGGCATCCAGCTGACGGAAGAACTTTGCCTTCACTTCCTGCACCTCAATGATTGCCTCAATAACGGCATCCACGCCCTCAACAGCCTTTTCGAGATTTTCTTCAATATGGAAACGGGTGCGGATATTTGCAACCTGCTCCTCAGTCATACGACCCTTGGCGATACGGCCAGCCAGATACTCATCTTCCCAAACCTGTACAGCTTTCAGAACCTCGGGGTTCAGGTCGTAGACAGTGGCATCTACGCCGTGGATGGCAGCGCACAGACCGATCTGACGGCCCATAAGACCACCGCCGATGACACAGATTTTTTTGATTTCCATAATAATATCACTCCTGTATTTTTAAGGTATGTGTTTTGTGTGTATACAAAGCTACACTCACAGTGTAGCCCAGCCTTATGAAAAGTCAAGGTCAAAAAGGCAAATTATGAGACAATAATTGACAGCAGACAATGATTTCGGAAGTTTCAATCATTTGATGTTAGATGCCCTGTCTGGTAGAAGTCCAGATTTTTGGGGAGACAAAAAGGTCTTGCTTTCTACAAGGTACTTTGTTATAATAGCCCTACGATGCAGGGTTCGTATATCGGTAATACAACGGCTTCCCAAGCCGTGAAGGCGGGTTCGACTCCCGTACCCTGCTCCAGAAAAGAACCCACATTTGTCTACGACAAGTGTGGGTTCTTTTCAATGAAATAAATCCCTTGCGGGATTTGTGAAATAACGCTTCGCGTTATGAAATAGCTGTCGCTATGAAATACGCTGCGGCGTATGAGGGATTTATTTTATTTCACATTTTGCCGTCAGGGCAAAATATTTCATAATCCAAAGGATTATTTCATATTGCGTAGCAATATTTCATTAAATATGCTATAATATTTGTAGAGCTGAGGATTATGAAAGAAAATAAGCTTGTGGACTTATCTATGGATTTTGCCATTAAGATAACCAAACTCTGCGAAAACATCAAACGACATTATTGCCTTGTTAATCAGCTGGAGCGTTCTGCAACTTCCATCGGCGCCAACATCCACGAGGCAAACTATGCTCATGGAAAGCCCGATTTTATTGCTAAATTGCAGATTGCCTTGAAGGAATGT